>JADJXQ010000005.1 GCA_016710335.1 Rhodospirillales bacterium | reverse complement strand
CGGCAACCGCACCTATCTCCTGCAGAACGCCGATGGACAGATCGAGGAAGGGCATTCCATTGCCGCGGGCCTTGACTACCCCGGCATCGGTCCGGAGCACGCCTGGCTGCGCGACAGCGGGCGGGTCACCTACGTGTCGGTCACCGATAGCGAGGCGCTCGACGCCTTCCAGTTGTGTTCGCGGACGGAGGGCATCATCCCGGCGCTGGAGCCGGCCCACGCGCTCTCCCATGTCGTCCGCATCGCCCCGGACTTGCCGCGCGACCACCTCATCGTGATGAACTTGTGCGGACGCGGCGACAAGGACGTGTTCGCCGTCGCCGCTCACCTGGGGGTCGAGCTGTGACCAGCCGCAGCGACACCCGCATCACCCGATGCTTCGAGGCGCTGCGGGCGGAAGGGCAAGGCGGGCTGGTGACGTTCGTCACAGCCGGCGATCCCGATACCGAAACGTCGCTCCAGATCCTCCGCGGCCTGCCCGCGGCCGGCGCCGATATCATCGAGCTCGGCATGCCGTTCATGGCGACCCCATGGCCGACGGCCCGGCCATCCAGGCGTCGTCGCAGCGAGCCCTGAAGGCCGGGCAGACTCTGGCTCGAACACTGGAGATGGTCGCCGCGTTCCGCCGTGACGACGACCGCACGCCGCTGGTTCTCATGGGCTACTACAATCCGATCTATATCTACGGGGTCGAGCGCTTCGTCACCGACGCCAAGGCTGCCGGCGTCGACGGGGTAATTGTCGTCGATCTGCCGCCCGAGGAGAACGAAGAGCTCCGCCGTCCGGCCGAGGCGGCCGGCCTCTCCATCATCCTCCTGGTCGCGCCCACAACCACCGACCATCGCCTGCCGGTGGTCGTCGAGCACGCCAGCGGGTTCATCTACTACGTCGCCGTCGCCGGCGTCACCGGCACGGCCTCCGCCGACGCATCGGACGTCGCCGCAGCAGTGGCGCGCATCCGGCAGCGGACAGCCCTGCCGGTGGCCGTCGGCTTCGGCATCAAGACCCGGCAACAAGCCGGAGAAATCGCCGCCGTCGCCGACGCGGCGGTCGTCGGTTCCGCCTTGGTCAGCCGGATTGCCGAGAACCTGGACGACGGCGAAGGGGCCGGCGCCGCAGCGGTCGACGCTGCGCTCGCTTTCGTGCGCGACCTGGCTGCCGGCGTGCGCGCCGGGCGGACCGAGCGGGCCGGGACACCTGCATGAGTTGGCTCACCTACCTGGTCCGGCCCAAGTTCCGCGACATCGTCGGGACCGGACGAGACAAGGGCGAGGAGGAGTGGTTATCTTGCCCGCGCTGTGGGCACCGGGACCGGGAGAGCCGGTGGCGGGATGCGTTGCGGGTTTGCCCAGCGTGCGACCTCCACATGCCGCTGCCCCCGCCGGAGCGCCTGGCGCTCCTGTTCGGGGACGGCGAGTTTCATGCCATAGAGCTTCCGAGCGTACGGGCCGATCCGCTGCGCTTCCGCGACGTCAAGCGCTACAGCGAGCGTCTCAAGGAGGCGCAGCAAGCGACGGGCCGCCCGGAGGCGCTGGTCGTGTGCCATGGCGCGATCGGGGGCGGCAACGGTGTGGTTGCGGTGTTAGATCCCGTCTTCCTGGGCGGCACGATCGGCACCGCCGTGGGCGAGGGCCTCATCACCGCGGCGCAGTTGGCGGTCGTCCAGGAGTCGCCCTTGGTTGTCGTCGTTTCTTCGGCCGGGCTCCGTGTTCAGGAGGGCGTCTTGTCGCTGCTTCAGCCGGGTCGGATCGCCGTCGCCTTGCACCAGGTGCGGGAGCGGCGGCTGCCGCTGATCGTCGTGCTCGCGGATCCGCACCCTTGGCCGCACCCTTGGCCATACCCTCGGGGCGCCGCCGCTGCGTTCACTGACGCAGCCCATGTGGTGATCGCGGAGCCCGCAAGTCATGCATCTTTCCGCCGTGATGGAGGAGAGTGGGCCAGCGGTGAAAATCGGCCGGCTCATGGGGACACCGCCGATGCCGAGGGCTCTGCAGCGGCAATGGCGCAGCCGGAGATGACGGAAAGCGCCGAGGCCGACATCATCGTCCACCGCCGCGAGCTTGCCCTGACGGTGGCGCACTTCCTCGATCTGCTGCGCCATCCGCGACCATCCGCAGAGGTGCTGAGGCTTCGGAGCGAGAACGCGGCCAAGCAGCTTTGATCCAAGGCCAACGACCACGCCGGCATGACCACTGAAGACATCCTGTCGCGCCTCGGCAGGCTCCACCCCAAGGTCATCGACCTTTCCCTCGGGCGGGTGCAGCGCCTGCTCGACGATCTCGGCCATCCTGAGACGCGGCTTCAGAACGTCATTCACGTCGCCGGGACCAACGGCAAAGGATCCGTCGTCGCCTTCCTCAAAGCGTTCCTGGAGGCGCACGGACTCTGCGTTCACGTCCTGACCTCGCCCCATCTCGTCCGCTTCCATGAGCGCATCGTCGTGGCCGGGAGCGAGATCGAAGACACGGCGTTGGCCGCGGTGCTGGAGGAGTGCGAGCGCGTCAACAACGGCCAGGCGATCACCTTTTTCGAGATCACCACCGTCGCCGCGCTGCTGGCCTTCGCGCGCACGCCCGCCGATGCGACGCTGCTCGAGACGGGGCTCGGCGGCCGCCTCGATGCGACCAATGTGGTCGAGCGGCCGGCGTTGACGGTCTTGACCCCCATCGCCGTCGATCACCAGGCCTTCCTCGGCGACACGCTGGCAGAGATCGCCGCCGAGAAAGCCGGAATCCTCAAGCCGGGGGTCCCTTGTTTGTCGGCCGCCCAACACGCCGACGCGGAGGCCGTCATTCAAGCGCGGGCACAGGCGCTCGGCGCACCGCTCTACATCGAAGGAATTGACTGGACCGCCGAGAGCCATGGGGACGGCCTCGTCTATCGGGATGCCGACACGTCTCTAACGCTACCGAAACCGGCGCTGGCGGGCAGGTTCCAGATCCGCAACGCCGGGTTGGCAGTGGCCGCGAGTACCCGCATTCCGGGGCTGCGCCTTGATGCGAAGGCGCTGCGGCGCGGCATGGGGCGCGTCGTGTGGCCGGGCCGGCTTCAGCGCCTGGAGGGAGGGCCGCTCAACGCCCTGCTGCCCAACGGCTGGGAGTTGTGGGTTGACGGCGGCCACAATCCCGCCGCCGGGGAGGCCATCGCCGACGAGATCCGACATTGGCGGGATCGGCCGCTGCACATCCTGTTCGGGATGCTGAGACAGAAGGACGCCGTGGGATTCCTGACCGCGATCGCGCCCTGCTGCACCGGGAAGATGGCGGCTGTGGCTATCCCCGGCGAAGCCAACAGCCTGGAGGCGGACGAAGCCGCCGAGTTAGCCCGACGGGCTGGTCTCGAAGCCGCGCCTGCTGCAAGCATCCGGGATGCGCTTGCGCGGCTCGGCCGGGACGGAAAGGAACCGGCGAGGGTGCTGGTTTGTGGCTCTCTCTATCTGGCGGGCGCGGTTCTCGCTGCGCACCGGGACGATCACACGACCGATTGAACCCACTCCAGAAGCTTGCTCTCGCTGAGGGTTCCGATCTTGGTGGCGGCGATCTGGCCGTCCTTGAACAGCATGAGCGTCGGGATGCCGCGGACCCCGTATTTGGAGGGGGTCATCGGGTTCTCGTCGATGTTGAGCTTCGCCACCGTGAGTCTGTCGCCCATCTTGGCGTCGACAGAGTCGAGCGCCGGCGCGATCTGCTTGCAGGGCCCGCACCACTCCGCCCAAAAATCGACCAGGACCGGCCCTTCCGCCTTCAGCACATCGGCATCGAACGAATCGTCTGTCACCTGCTTCGGCATCGATCCAAATCCTCTCGCAAATTGTTGGGCTTCACACGAGGCTCAAGACGACCATGTCGGTCTGCGTCGCGGAATCTAGGGGCGAGTTACCCCCGCCGTCAAGCCGCCGCGCCCGGCGGCGCCCGTAGGGCTCCAGGCTGCCGCCCGTCACGGAACTGTCCGCCGACACCCAGCCGGATCGGCGCCGCCCGGAAAGCACGCAACCAGTCCGTGCACCGCTTTGCCAGGTCATGGCGCAACAAGGTCCAAAATGCGTACGTTTTCAGCGGTTTTGTGACGCCGCTTCAAGGCTATCCCGTTGATAACAGGCAGTTTGTGTCCGAATCCCGCCCGATTCTGTATGCGGATGTATGCAGATGTACTCCAAACGGGCCTCATCCCATTGAAAACAAGGGATTCTACCCTTACGCGAACACCGCGCAGTTCCGCCGCGCGCGGCGCCCTGCGAACGCAGATAGAACATATCGATCGCGAACTCCATCGTCAAGGCGCCATCCGCCGAAACGCGACATCTTCCTTCACCCCTTCAGGAACGGCTGGATGAGCAAGCGGTGGAGGCGGCGGTCGCGGGGGGTGCGGAATTGACGGATGCCGATGGTCATCGCTTCGTGGCCGTCGCGGGGCTGGGGGCGGTAGGTGCGGAAGAGCCGATCCCAGATCGAGAGGTTGAAACCATAGTTGCTGTCAGTCTCGTCGCGGTGGATCGAGTGATGCACACGGTGAAAGTCCGGGGTCACGACGATTGTCCTGAGCGCCCGGTCCAACGCCACCGGCAAGCGGACATTGCCATGGTTGAACATGGCCGTCGCGTTGAGCAGCACTTCGAACGCCACCACCGCCGCCGCAGGAGCGCCGAGGATGGCGACCAGCGCCATCTTGTAGGCCATGGACAGCAGGATCTCGATGGGGTGAAAGCGGATGCCGGTGGTGGCGTCGATGTCCACATCCGAGTGGTGCATGCGATGCAGCCGCCACAACGCCGGCACCTTGTGGAACGCCACGTGCTGGCCGTAGACCGCGAGGTCGAGCACCACCACAGAGACGACCAGCGCAACAATGTCCGGCACCGGAACCGCGTTGAACAGCCCGAAACCCCGTTCGGCGGCGGTCAGCGCGACGCCGACGGCGGCCGCCGGAAAGACCAGGCGCACCAGCACCGTGTCGACGCCGACGACGCCGAGGTTGGCCAGCCAGCGGCCGCTGCGGGGCGCCGTCAGCCGCCGACGCGGCGCCGCCGCTTCCCACAGCAGCATGATGGCCAGAACGGACGCGAAGGCGCCGATGCGCACCACAGCTTCGGCCGCAAGCAAACTTTCCATTCCGAATACATAGGCCGGGGCAGCGCCTGCGGCCAGAATTCAGCGACGATGCTCGCCCGCTTGGCCTGCTTGGCATCCGCTTTACAAGACCGCCGGGGGCAACTACTTTTTCGCGGGTGCAGCATTTGCTCGGACGTGCAGGATGGACAAGGGACCGCTGGCACTCTACCGGGAGCGCGTCGGCGCCGGGGAGTTGAAGCCGGATCGGGAGCAGGGACTGGCGGCGGAGAAGCTGGAAAGCCTGTATCACGCGTTGATGCACTACCAGCCTTCGTCCGGCACGACCGGCTGGAAGGAGCGGTTCGGGCTCGGGCGGCGAAGGCAGGAGCCGCCGCAGGGCCTCTACATGTACGGCGGCGTCGGCCGCGGCAAGTCGATGCTGATGGATCTGTTCTTCCGCTGCGCGCCCCTCGAAATGAAGCGCCGGGTGCACTTCCATGCATTCATGCAGGAGGTGCACGGCCTGCTCAACGACATGCGCCGCCGCGATGCCGAATACAGCCTCAAGGGCGGCTCGCGCACGCGTCCCCGCCCCCGCGACGATGTGCTCAACGAAGTGGCGGCGCGCATCGCCGCCGATGCCTGGCTGCTGTGCTTCGACGAATTCCAGGTGACCGACATTGCCGACGCCATGATCATCGGACGCCTGTTCGAGGCGCTGTTCGAAGCCGGCGTGGTGGTGGTCGCCACCTCCAACCGGCCGCCTCGGGATCTCTACAAGGACGGGCTGCAGCGGGAACTGTTCGTGCCGTTCATCCACCTGATCGAGCGCAAGCTGGATCTCCTGCACCTGGATGCCGGGATCGACTATCGCCTCGAAAGCATGCGGCTGATGGACGTCTACCTGACGCCGCTGGGACCAGAGAGCGAACGTCGGCTCGACGAGTACTTCAAGCAGTTGACCCACGGCGCCGAGGTCGGGCCGGAGACGATCCGGGTGCAAGGCCGCGACCTGGCGATCACCCGGGCCTCGGACGACATCGCCTTCAGCGGTTTCCCCGAACTGTGCGCGCGGCCGCTGGGCCCGGCCGATTATCTGGCCTTGGCGGCCCGGTTCGACGTGCTGCTGCTCGCCGGCATCCCCCGCCTCGGACCCGGCAACCGCAACGAGGCCAAGCGCTTCGTCACCCTCATCGACGCCCTCTACGAGCACAAGGTGAAGCTCATATGCTCGGCGGCGGCGCCGGCGGAGGAGCTGTATCCGGCCGGCGACGGCGCCTTCGAGTTCCAGCGCACCGTCTCCCGCCTGCACGAAATGCGATCCGAGGCCTACATCGGCAGCCAGCACTGGTCGTGAGCCCGGGTGGGTGCGCGGCCGGGCTTGCGAAGGGCGGGGCGATCGGGGAACAATAACGACAGGCTCGCTTGTCCGGGAGGGACTTGATCGCCATGAAGGCCATGTGGTTGGGATTTGTTGCAGTGTTCGCCATCGCCGCCGTGGCGGGCGTCGTGCTCGACAACATCGACTATTCGAGCGCCGAGCGCTATTCGACGTCGGCGGTGCGACTGCGCTGAGAGCCCGTTGAATGCCCGTTGCACCCGGGCGCAGCAATGCGGCGCCGGAGCATGCACGCTGCCCGATCCACGGCACCTTCCGTATTCGCCGCTGACATAAGGAACGCCGCCGGCCATGGACATCAAGAACCACATCCGCTCTATCCCCGATTTCCCCAAGCCGGGGATCCTGTTCTACGACATTTCGACGCTGCTGGCGCACGCCGACGCCTGGTCGGTGGCGATGGGGCGGTTGGCGAAGGCGGTCAGCCGTCACCAGCCGGACGTGCTGGCCGGCATCGAATCGCGCGGCTTCCTGGTGGCGGCGCCGCTGGCGCTCAAGCTCGGCCTCGGCTTCGTCATGGTCCGCAAGCGCGGCAAGCTGCCGGGGGAGACGATGCGCCATGAGTACGCGCTGGAATACGGCAGCGACATCATCGAGATCCAGGCCGATGCGGTCGCTGCGGGGCAGCGCGTCGTCGTCCTCGACGACCTGCTCGCCACCGGCGGCACCATGGCGGCGGCGATCGCCCTGTTCCGCAAGGCAGGCGCCGAGGTGGTCGGCTGCGCCTGCATGATCGAGCTCACCTTCCTCGAGGGCCGCGCGCGCCTCGACGTCCCCTTCTCGGCCCTGGTCAGCTACGACAGTTAGGACGGGCGGCACCTGCCTGTCTCCGCATTTGGCGCCTTCCTGCGCATTGGTATCTTGATACCGGTCAAGGAGACGCACCAGCGTTGATTCCAGCGTCCGGTTCGGCTTCTTGATCGCGCGGTCTCCGCAACGGTCGCGCACCGTCGCGGTTGACGCGGACGTGTCGACGGATATTAATGAAGAAGCTTAGTATTTGCGGGCCGGGGGGTTTGACGGTTGGGTACGGGCAGTTCCCGACTGCGCATTTTTCTGTCGTCGCCCGGCGACGTCGCGGCGGAGCGCAATCGCGCCGACGACGTCATCCGCAAGGTCGACGCCGATCTTTGGGACGTCGACCTTGAGGTGGTGCGCTGGGAGGAACGGCCATATTCGGCGGTCTCCACGTTCCAGGCGCAGATCGACAAGCCGTCGGAGTGCGATCTGGTCGTCTGCATCTTCTGGAAGCGCCTCGGCACGGTGCTTCCGCCGGAGTTCAACCGCCCCGACGGCTCGGCCCGGACCGGCACGGAGTTCGAGTTCGAGGACGCCTGCGTCGCAGCGCGAACGCGCCCGGAGAAGATCCCCGCCATCTTCGTCTACCGCAGCACGAAGCCGGTCACCTTCAACGAAGTCACTCTCGCCCAGGAGCAGGCGGAGAAGAAGGCGCTCGACGAGTTCTGGTGCCGCTGGCTCAGGAACGAGGAAGGCTATTTCCTTGCCGCCTCCAAGAACTATGCCGATCCCGATGCGTTCGCGCGTCAGTTCGAGCGCGACCTGCGCGCTTGGATCGCGGCGCGGCTGAGCAACACCGACTGGGACATCGCCGTCAAGGGCTCCCCCTTCCGCGGCCTCGCGGCGTTCGACGAAAAACATGCGAGCGTGTTCTTCGGGCGCCGCCGGGCGACGGGGCGTCTGCGCGCCGCGCTGATGGCGGCGGCGCAACGCGGCTTCCCGGGCGTGTTCGTGCTCGGCGCCAGCGGCGCCGGCAAGTCGTCGCTGGTTCGGGCCGGGTTGATTCCACGACTGATGATCCACGGCGACACCGAGCCGCACATGGATCGGTGGCAGCGGCTCGTCGTGACGCCGACCGCGCTGGGCGGCGACCTCATCGCCGGGCTGGCGCGCGCCCTCGCTGTGGAGGACGTGTTGCCGGAGATCCTGGCCGGCGACTGCAGGACGGTGGAGCAAGTCGCGTCGGTGATGGCCGCGGGCCCGGCGCAGGCGGTCATTCCGGTGGCGGCGGCGCTCGACCGAGCCGCGGCCAGACTGGCGCGAAGCGGCGGCTTCGACACGGACCCGGCGACCGGCCTCCTCCTCGTCGTCGACCAGTTCGAGGAGTTGTTCTCGGCTGACAGCGACGATGCGCGCCAGCGCTTCCTCGCCATCCTCACGGCCCTCGTGCAGTCGGGCCGGGTGTGGCTGGTGGTCACGATGCGCTCGGACTTCTACGATGCGCTGCAGTCCGACCCGCCGTCCATGGCGCTCAAGAAACAATGCGGCCTGTTCGACGTGGAGCCGCCATCGGGCGCCGGCATCCGCGACATGATCGAGGCGCCGGCGCGCGCCAGCGGCCTCGCCTACGAGACGACGGACGAGCGGGATCTGGCCCAGTTGCTGGAGAGCGAGGCGACGCACCCAGGCGCGTTGCCGATGCTGCAGTACACGCTGCAGGCGCTGTTCGAGGCGCGCGATGGCGAGACGCTGACGCTGGCCGAGTACGACCGGCTCGGCGGCCTCGCCGGGGCGCTCGCGCACAAGGCCGAGGACGCCTTCGCCCGCCTCGACGAAGACGCGCAGAAGGAACTGCCGCGTGTCCTCGGCGCCCTCGCCAGTGTCGACCTCGCCGGCGAGCGGACGGCGGCGACGGCGCGCCCGGCGGCGTTGTCCGAGTTCCCCGCGGGCACGCCGGCGCGCCGGCTGATCGATCTGCTGTTGGCGGAACGGCTGCTGTTCGCTTTCGGCGAGGCCGGCGACAAAGGAGGCGCGGCGCCCACCGTCCGCATCGCCCACGAGAGCCTGTTCGAGCGCTGGCCACGGGCGGCCAAGCTGCTCGCCGACAGCCGCCTCGACCTCGACTGGAGAACGCGGCTCGAGCGTGCAGAGCGGGAGCATCGCGCCGCCGTGGACGCCGGCGACGCCAAGGGTGCGAAGGGGCACCTGCTCGAGGGCAACCGCCTCTCCAACGCCGTCGACCTCCGCAGTCGGCGCTCTGACCTGCTGTCGCCGCCGGTGATCGCATTCATTACGGACTCCCGGCGGGCGGCGGACTCAAAGCGCAACCGCAAGCGGATGGCCGTCGCGGCAACGATCGTCGTCCTCACTGTTTTCGGCGGTGCCGCCGCCCTGTTCGGCTGGCTGGCGAAACGCGTCTGCCAGGAGCGCCGGGAAGCCCAGAGGACGCCCGGCTGGAGGCGGAGCCATCTAAAGCTGGCGCGGAGCGATCGACGAAACGCTGGCGACGTTGGAGAGCCCGGACATGCAGCGCGTCTGGGGCTTCACCGACATCGAGGCAGACCTGTTGCTCCGCCTCACAGAGGCACAGAAGCAACTGCCGGAGGATGCGGGTGGCGCCGGGGCCCACGCCGAAGCTTTGATGCATGCGCGCCTCGGCCTCGTTCACCGGCGCCAGGCAAACGTGCAAGCCGCGATGGAGCACTTGGATCCGCGCCTACGAGCGCGCCCTGCCGCTGGCACTGGCCGAAGGCGCCACTCCGGAGGACCGCGCGCTGTTGCTGCGCATCGCCTACTATCGACAGCCGTTGCTCGATACCTTCGGCAGATCGGAGGACCTCGACGAACAGGTGCAGGGGGTGACGCCGGTCGCCGAACGGGCGCTCGCGGATCCTGTGGGTTACGACGGCGTCGGCTGGCCTGCACTTTTCTTCGACAAATTGCGGTTGTATTATCAGGCGAGGAACGAGTACGCCGAGGCCCTCGAGGCCAGTAACCGGCGATCGCTTATGCCGGGCCTGCTCTCGATGAGGGCGCGGCGTTCGAGCGCAAACTCGACCTCTCGATTTTCTATTCGAATCGCGCGCTCGTCTGGAACCTGATGGACGAGAAGGCGCGATGGGCCGCGGACTTTGCCCGTGGCTGCGCGCTGGCGCAGGAGCTTTACGAGGAAAATCCGCGTCACCGCAGTGCGGTTAGCAGCTACCTCTACTGCCTTTTTCAGCAGTCCGACCGGTCCGTCCGCAACGGCGCGCGTCCCGAGGCCGTTCGTCTTCTCGACCAGGCACGGGAGATCGCGGAGGAAGCCTCGCGGTACGCCGGCACGGAGACGATAGTTCCGCGCGGCGCTCGGGGCCGAGCGGTACAAGCGGAGGGTTATTTGAACATCTGTAGACAAGAGCTCCGGGTAAGGCTAGAGACGTGTAGGGCAGGCCTTGTTGAGGCTACGCTGAGATTCTAGGAGGCGAGAACCTAGAGCTCTCCGAGCATGATTATCTCTCAGAAGCCTTGAGATCGTATACCGATGTCGGGAAGCAAATGGAGGAGACGCGTGGCGAGCGAAAAGCCCTTGCTGCGGGAAGAACCATGCCGACCGCCTCAGTAACATTTTCTTGAAGTTCATTGATTGTGCTGAATTGCGCGGAGGATTGCTCCAGTGTGGAGATGTCGCCTTCGCCGCCGGGTTGGAGTCGGCGATTCGGTCGAGAACTTGGCCGACTTTCCGAAGCAGGAGAGGTGCTAGAACGAGCCATCGTGTTGGTCGACGAGAACGCGCACTATATTGCAAATTCAAAACGATCGGAATCCTTTAATCGCGCATGCGACATTCGCAACCTGCATGCGCAAGTGCTTTCGTCGGTCAAGGCCAGGGGCTTCTCCAAGGCGGAAGATGCCTGGTTAAACTGAGCGATCTCATTCTGCAGCCAGTATGACGCTCGCTACACCATGACTTTACTTGAGGCAGTCATATTTTAGGGCGTTGCGCGGTTTTGCGGAGCTTCATGTTGCAGCCGGCGAGCCCGTCAAGGCGAGGGAGGTTTACAAGGCGTGTACCGAAGCGTTCGCCCCCGGTTGCTATGAGCCGTACGCTGAAATGCTTGACAACGGCGTGGGCGGCCCTGAAGAGCCCAAGGAAGCGGAGCGCGTTCGTGCTATCAAGGCAAACACGAATATGAAGCGGTTCACCGTCCCGGTCATCATGCAGGGGAGTCCAATCACGGTTCCCTTTCAGTTCTACATCTTCGAGCGACCGCCCGGCTGGAAATATGAAGGCATCGAGGACCAGGCGATCTGGCTGGAAAAGAACCGTGGCATGATCGTTCCGCAGGATGTTCGCGACTCTTTCATAAAGCTGGAAAAGATCGCAAAGGACAACAACGTCTCATTCCCGGATCTTGCGGTTTATGCGTTAGGGAACGCCTCAAAACAAGAGACTGCAACTGCCGAACAGACCGACGGAGCGACGAGTGGCGGTTCGCCTGCGCCGACCGATGTCGCTGCAACCGAGGCCGAGCAGCCTGCCCCGCCGCAGCCGGAGCAGCCCGCACCGCCGCCGGAACAGGCGCGTCCGCCGGTGTCCGAGCCGGAAGGCGAGACCGAGGTGGCGATGGCGCGGCCGCTGCCGGCGGTGACGGCCGAGCCGCCGGACACGGTCTACCGCAAGGCGCTGTCGCGGCTGCTCGACGGCGATCTCGCGGCCGCCGGCGACCTGTTCGCCGATGCGTCCGAGCGCGGGCATGCGCGTGCGACCTACGAGCTGGCGAGGCTCCACCTTGGGCTCTACGAGGGCGACTTCGCCGCCGATCCCGATCGTGGTCGCGAGCTGATGCGCCGAGCCGCGGATGCCGACGTCGTCGCCGCCCAAGTCCACCAGGGCGAGACCGCCGAGCAGGCAGGCGACCGCGAGCAAGCGATCGCCTGGTACAAGAAGGCCGCCGGGCAGGGCAACATGCGGGCGAAGGAGCGGCTCCGCCTGCTGTCCCGCGATGGAGCGGCCGAACCTTAGGCGTGGACAAAGAAGGGGGGAAGATGACCAAGGCATTCCGTTTCGGCGGCCGTCCCTTCGGCAGGCGGCGCGGTACGCCCGGGAGTCGACGGCGCGGCTTCGTTGCCGTCATTCTTGTCGCGCTCGCGGTTCTCCTTTCGTGCCGACGCTGACCGGTGGACGAGCGATGGCCGAGGCTACCGGTTCCGGCCCCTATGCCGTCATCGAGGTGGGGAGCAAGGGCGTGCGCGGGTTCGTGTTCGATCTCGATACGGCCCGCCATGAGCGCTGCCACAAGAATTACGACGCCTACTTGGGCTGCCTCGACCTCAAGAGGCTCGAGTCGATCAACGTCAGCCCGCTGCAACGGGGTTCCGTCGACGCCACCGCCGATGCCGTCGCCACCCATGTCGCGACTCTGAAGGACCGGCATGGCGTCGACGAAACCCGCATCTACATCGTCGGCAGTAGCGGCATCGCCAATGTCGAGCACCGCGACCACCTGATGGTGGCGATCGAGGACCGCGTCGAGCCGGCCTACGCCATGGACTTCGTTTCGGCCGATATGGAAGCGACACACGCATTCGACGGCCTCCTCAGCCTCGGCCGCAGCCAGATCCGGGGACCCGCTCACGCGCGCTTGCTGGTCATCGACATCGGCAGCGGCAACACCAAGGGCTCGTATCTCGAGGTGTCGGGCGGCGAAGAACGGGTGGTCGGGTTCGGTATTCCTTGGGGCACAGTCTCGGCCACGAACCAGATCGACGCCAACCGCGGCAGCGGCGCGTTCGCACCGGCCGCCGCCGACTGGCGCGACCATGCTCTTTTGCCAGAACTCGAAGCAGCCTTGGCGGATCGCCCCGGCGCCCGCGAACGCGACCTCGTCTACCTGATCGGCGGAACGCCGTGGGCGCTCGTCACCCTGATGTTGCCGGACAACACCGACAAGGCCGTGCTCATCGATGGTGCGCTGGTCCAACGCTTCCTGCGTGAGACCTCCGCCCCCGACGCCGGGGCGCGGCTCTGCTCCGCCAACCCCCGCAATACGCCGGGCAGCGCCATCGCTCGCGTCTGCAGCGTCTTCACCGTCGACAACCTCGCCGCCGGGGCGCACATCGTCTCTGCCCTTGCGACTGAACTGAGCTTCAGCAAGAGCGGCAAATCGGTGTTTTTCATCCGCGACTCCCAGTTTGCGTGGCCGCTCGGGTACCTGCAGAGCCGCCTCAGCGGCGACCACACAGCCCGCTGACCAACCAAACGGCCGCAACCCATGACCAGCCGCGACGAGCACCTGTTCGGGCCGGGGCCGAAGCGGATGCTGGCGCTGGAGGGGGGAGGGGTGCGGGGGATCGTCGCGCTGGCGTTCCTGGAGCGGATAGAGGCGATGCTGGCGGAGCGGTCCGGGCTCGGTTCTCGTTTTCGCCTCTGCGACTACTTCGACATGATCGGCGGGACGTCGACGGGGTCGCTGATCGCAGCCGGCCTCGCCCTCGGGTTCAGCGTTGGCCAGTTGGTCGATATCTATCTCAACCTTGCGCATCGGGGGTTCCGCGGCGCCCGCTGGCACGGCGGCGTGCTGATCCCGAAGTTCCGCACCGAGCCGTTCGTCGCGGTGCTGCGCGAGCAGATCGGCGACGCGACGCTCGGCTCCGAGCGGCTCAGAACCGGCCTCGCCATCGTCGCCAAGCGCATCGACACGGGCAGCGTCTGGGTGTTCCACAACAACCCCCGCGGCGTCTATTTCGGCCCCGCGGCGCACGATGACGGCGCGGCGCCAAATCGCGATCTGCCGCTGGTCAACCTGGTCCGCGCCAGCACCGCGGCGCCCACCTTCTTCGCGCCGGAGACGATCGAGATCGCCCGCGGCGTCAAAGGCGTATTCGTCGACGGCGGCGCCAGCCCGCACAACAACCCGTCGCTGCTGCTGCTGATGCTGGCGGCGCTGGAGGGCTATGGCTACCGCTGGCCGCTCGGCGCGGAGAACCTCCTGCTCTGTTCGGTCGGCACCGGCGAGCAACCCGTCGCCCGCTCCGCCCAGGAGTTCGCCCGCATGAGCGGGGCGTCCCTGGCCGTGCAGTCGCTGATGTCGATGATGAACGACTGCAACTGGCTCAACCAGACGCTGTTGCAGTGGCTGTCGGAGTGCCCGACCCCCTGGACAATCGACAGCGAAATCGGCGACCTCGCCGCCGACCGGCTCGCGGGCGGCCCGCTGCTGCGCTATCTGCGCTATGACGTGGGTCTGTCCCGGGCGTGGCTGGAGCGCGAACTGTCCATGATCCTGTCGGACCGGGAGCTGGCCGATCTCGCCTGCATCGACCGGCCGGAGCTGGCGAGCCGGTTGCTCGGCCTCGGCCGCGCCGCCGCTCTTCCGCAGATCAGCGAGACCCACTTCAGCGAGCGCTTCGACCCGCCGCCGGCCGGCGCTGTCGCCTGAATTCCGAGCTTGAGGGTCAGGCGGGCAGCTCGGGCGGACGCGCGAGGAACAACACCCGCCAGTCCAGGACCTCCTCCACCATCAGGTTGGCGGCGCTCTCGGCAAGGTCGCCGAGGGCGGCAGATGATGACGACGGCGTCTTCGCAAGTTGGTCCGCGGCCTGGTCGAGACGAGCCGACAATGCCTCGCTGCGTTGGGCGAGGCGGTGGAACTCGCCTTGGCTGGAGCGGGCCGCGAAGGAGGCGCCGAACGCCGGCAGGACCGCCGCCAACATGCTCAGCAGGCTGGGCGTGAACGGGCTGGGCAGGCAGTGGCAGATCTCCTCGGCAAGATGGGCGGCGACGACGACGAACGTGAGGGCGAACAACAGGACATGCGTCAGATGCAGCGCGTGCGCCACCCGCTCGCTGCGGTGCGCCGTCCGCTTGTGGTAGGCAGCCTGATCACGGATCAGCGGCAGCGCGACATCGTACACGAAGGCTTGCCGACCGGGCTCGTCAAGGGTTGCGCCGTGGAGGCCGGCTTCGCGAACGACGGCATGGAAGTGCCAACGGGCGAAGCTGGCGCTTGGGTTGGCGAAGTCGTGGTGGGCGGGAAAGCGGGCGACGCCCGGCGCTCGGCCGAGCGGCGCCAGCATGTCCATGAGACGGAATTGCTCGGCGAGGAACCGGTACTCGATCCAGCGCTCGTGCCAGCGCCTGCGTTGGGCGCTGAGCACCAGCGCCAGGATGAGCACGATGACCACGAGTTCGCCGATGGTCCACAGCATCTCGGCATGCTTGACCCACGGCCAGATGTCGCCCAACCCGAAGGCCAGCAGCGCGAAGAGGACGGCGACCGGCGCCAGGGTGAAACCCAAAACGAAAGAGCCGCGATGAGCGCCGGCGTAATAATCGGCAAGCTGGTCGGCCCAGAGGTAGTGCTCTTTCCGGCGGTCGATCGCCGCGGTGACCCGTTGCGGGGAAGCGAGCCGGTCTGAAAATGACGGAAGCGTCGCCGAGGGCCGGATCCACGTCCACGAGAACAGCGCAACGAACAAGGTGTAGAACGGGGCGAGCAGCGACCAGCGCGGCCACGGCTCGGCGAAATACGTCCTCCACGTCAGACCTGCTGCGGGGCCGTGACGCTTGGTGCGGGAAGACGAGTCACTGTCGGGGGGAAGGAGAAACATCCGGAGCCGCTGATCGAGGCGATCGACGGGAACCGTCGTGTGAGCCCCGCCGTCGCCCGGTGACGCGATTTGCTCCAGGAGTCGGGGTCCGGACGCGGGATCCCGCACGTCGATCCAGAGCACCGGGACGCCGAGAGCCAGCGCATCGGCGACGATGCCGCCGGTCCCGGCGCTGCTGACCGCCTCCTCGCCGTCCCATATAGCGATCAGAACGTCGCACTGGCGCAGCACAGTCAGCCCGCAATCCCGATAGGCGCGATCCCGCGCCGCGGCCGCCTGATGGTCGCCGCCGAGGGTGAGCACGGCCGAAGCTTTGGAAATCAGGTCGCGGAACGCGGCTTTCGAACGCTCGTCCGCGAAGTCCTCCTCATAGGCGTCGGCCGCGAACGGCAGTACGGCCTGGAGGTCGTAGCCGCGCTCCAGACCGATGTGCGCGACCATGCGATCGGCTCCCTCGGCGAGGGGAGACACGACGCGCAGCATCGGGTCTTCGTCGCGATAACAGCCTGCCGCGCGAGCTTCCGCTCCGATGGCCGAAAGCGCGTCCTCAATGGCGGCCAGGGCGGTGCGGATGCCGGCGACGACCGCATCCTGCTTGTCGTCAAGTTTGTTCGGCCGATGCCCGGTGACCCCGACCCTGAGCGCCAGCCGCGCTCTCGGGGGATGCTTGTCGTTGCTGAGCATCATTGCTTTTCCTGCGATGATGTACTCGGGAATGGTAGCGGCCGGCCACGTCGTTATACGGCCCACCCTGCGATTGCAAGGCAAACCCACCGGTCGAACGGCTTCCTCCGCGTCGTCGCCGGGCCCGCCGCCTGAATGTCCCGGGCGCTTTTGTGCGTTGATGTCGCGGTGGCGACTTGGCATGGATCACTGAAGCCGCTACCAATCTCGGCGGGAGCTTGGGTAGGAGCACGGTCGCCATGGCGCAGTTCGAGCCGAGGAACCCGGATTTCCGGGCTTTTCTGGAAGGTTATGTGGGGGCGCAGCGGTATCTCAGGCTGATCGGCGCCGAGTTGGTCGAGATCGAGCCGGGAGAGGTCGTGTTCCGGGTTCCCTACCGCGACGATCTGGGTCAACAGGACGGGTACTTCCACGGCGGCGTGGTCGGCAGCGTCGCCGAGGCGGTGATGGGCGCCGCGGCGGCGTCGCTGGTGGCGAGCGGCAGCAACGTCGTCGGCGCCGAGTACAAGGTCAATCTGCTGTCGCCCGGCACCGGGGCGGCGCTGATCGCCCGCGGTCACGTCGTGAAGCCGGGCAAGCGGCTGATCGTGTGCCGCGCCGACGTGGTCGGCGTCGACGCCCATGGCGGGGAGACGCCGGTCGCCATTGCCCAGGGCGCCATGGCCGTTATCGCCGCTTGAACAACCGTAAGCGAACCGCCGCAAACGCTGGGGGAGGACCGACGATGGGAATGGATAGCGCGTTTCTCGGCCGCACGGGCCTGCGGGTGTCGCGGCTCTGCCTCGGCTGCATGACCTACGGGTCGACGCAGTGGCGGCCGTGGGTGCTGGACGAAGAGGTCGGGCGGCACTTCATTCGGGACGCGTTCAACGCCGGGATCAACTTCTTCGACACCGCCGACATGTACTCCCGCGGCGTCAGCGAAGAGATCCTCGGCCGCGCGCTCAACGACGTGGCGCGGCGGAACGAAGTGGTGATCGCGACAAAGGTGTTCAGCCCGATGAGCGACGCGCTGAACGACCGTGGCCTGTCCCGAAAGCACATCATGGAGTCGATCGACCGCTCGTTGCGGCGCCTCGGCACCGACTACGTCGATCTCTACCAGATCCACCGCTGGGATCCGAAGACGCCGATCGAAGAGACGCTGGAGGCTTTGGACGACGTGGTGCGGGCCGGCAAGGCGCTCTACCTCGGCGCCTCCAGCATGCACGCGTGGCAGTTCATGAAGGCGCTTGCCTTGCAACAGCGCCACGGCTGGGCGCGCTTCGTCTCCATGCAGAACCACTACAACCTGCTCTACCGCGAAGAGGAGCGGGAGATGCTGCCGTTGTGCTTGAGCGAGGGCGTCGGCGTCATCCCGTGGAGCCCGCTCGCCCGCGGCCGTCTGGCGCGGCCGGTGGGGGAGAACACCCATCGCGCAGACACCGACGACTTCGGCAAGACGCTGTACGGTGCGCCGGCCGACGACGCGGTGATCGACGCCGTCGCCGGCGTCGCCGCCGAGCGCGGCGTGACGATGGCGCAGGTGGCGCTGGCTTGGGTGTTGTCGCGGCCGGGGGTCGTGGCGCCCATCGTCGGCGTCTCCAAGCCTCATCACCTGAGCGACGCCGTCGGCGCGCTCGCCCTCAGCCTCGACGACGGGGAGATCGAGCGCCTCGAAGAAGCTTACCAGCCGCAACCGGTCCGCGGCCATACGTAGGCCGACAGCGCTCGTGCCTGCAAACCACGTCCGAGACCGTGAGCCGGATCTGGACCCGTACAGGCTGAAGGGGCTGGTGCTGGTGGTGGGCGCGGTGCTGGTGCTCAGTCCCGACGTGCTCATCATTCGCCTGATCGAGACCGACCGTTGGACGCTCCTGTGGGGGCGGGGCCTTCTGATGGCGATCGGCCTGGCGGCGTATCTCGGGCTGCGCTACCGCGGCGAAGCGGTGGCGCGGGCGCGGGCGATCGGCCGAGCCGGCGTGTTCGCCGCAGCGCTGTTCACCGGTTCAACGATGATGTTCGTCAGCTCGGCAACGCTCACCACCGCAGCCAATACGCTCGTCATCCTCAGCGCCGCACCGCTGTTCGCGGCCGTGTTCAGCCGCGTGTTCCTGAAGGAGTTGGTGCCGGCGCGCACCTGGATCGCGGTTGCCGTTGCGGTCGCCGCCATCGCGCTGATCTTCGCCGGCAGCATCGGCGGCGGGACCCTGGTCGGCGACCTGTGCGCGGTCGCCTCGGCGGCCTGCCTTGCCGGCTATCTGGTCGTGCTCAGCCACGCACGCGCAGTCAGCATGATACCGGCGTTGGCGCTGAGCGGCCTGATGGTGGCGGCGATCATGGCCCCGGTTGCCGATCCGCTCGGCGTGACGCCCCGCGACATGGCGCTGTTGGCGCTGCTCGGCCTCCTGATCATGCCGATCGCCTTCGGCCAGTTGACGGAGGGCTCGCGCTATTTGCCGCCCGCGGAGGTCAGCCTGATCACGCTGCTGGAGATGGTGCTGGCGCCGTTCTGGGTGTGGCTCGCCATCGGCGAAGTTCCCGGCCTGGCGACCGTCATCGGCGGCGCCGTCCTTCTCGCCACCCTGATCGCTCACGCCATCCTGGGCCTCCGCACCACGCCGCCGACGGCTGCGCGACAAGGCGTGGAGCCGGACGTGCGATGAGCACGCTGACATAGCCAAGACGCCCGTTGCAGCACGTCCGCATCGGGCTCGGTCCTGCAATTAGAACACGCCCGCCTCGAGGCCCGCGGCGACCGCCATGCCCAGTTCCTCGCATGTCCCGACGAAGGACTCCTGCCAGGGACCGCGGCAGACCAGTGGCTCCTGGACGGCGCGCCAGCGCAGCCCGGTGACGATGGTCTCGACGGCGCGGCGGGTGCCGGTGCCGTCGTGGCCGGCGCGGACGTAGCAGCCCGTTGACGAAGTCGTGCGGTTCTGACTCCATGCACCTGTGGTGGAGTTTGCGGGGGTAGTGTGATGGCGCTGGGACGGCAGAGGGATCGGCAAGGCGAGCTGATGGTGACGTGGCGCGAGATGCCGCGATCGCCGGGCCACGTTTTCTATGATCGGCTGCAGGCGGTGCTGATCGAGGCCGGCTTTGACGCCTTTGCGGAAGAGACCTGCAAGCCGTACTATGCGGCCCGGATGGGCGCGCCGTCGGTTCCGCCTGGGCGCTATTTCCGGATGCACATGGTGGGCTACTTCGAGGGGATCGACAGCGAACGCGGGCTCGAATGGCGTTGCTCGGACTCGCTTTCGCTCAGGGAGTTTCTGCGTCTGGAGACGACGGAGCGGGTTCCGGATCATTCGTGGCTGTCGAAGACGCGAAGCCGGCTGCCCTATGAAGCTCACGACCGGGTGTTCGGCTGGGTGCTCGCGCTTGTTGACGAGCATGGTCTGGTGACGGGCGATCGGATCGGGGTGGACGCCTCGACGATGGAAGCGAACGCGGCGCTGCGGACGCTGGTGCGACGGGATACGGACGAGACCTATCGCGAAATGCTGAAGCGGATGGCGGAAGAGAGCGGCATCGAGACGACGACGGCCGAGGATCTCATTCGTATGGATCGCGCCCGCAAGGGCAAGAAGCTGTCCAACGAAGACTGGGTGAGCAAGAGCGATCCCGACGCCAAGATCGCCAAGATGAAGGACGGGACGACGCACTTGGCCTACAAGCCGGAGCACGCTGTCGATCTCGATACCGGTGCCGTCGTGGCGGCGGAGATCCACGCCGCGGACGATGGTGACACGACGACGCTCACCGGCACGCTGGAGGTGGCGGAAGCCAACCTGGCGCAGGTCGGTCGGGCGCCGACCCGGGCCGACACCGCCGAACTCGTCGCCGATAAAGGCTACCATTCGCGCGCGGTTCTGAAATCCCTGGCGGACAGCCCCTGGACGACGCGGATCGCCGAACCGCACCGCACGGCATTGCTTCGCTGGCACGGCGACACCGAAGCCCGGGACGCGGTCTACGCCAACCGCAACCGACTCCGCTCGCAGGTGGGAAAGCAAGCCATGCGCCGGCGCGGCGAGATCGTCGAGCGATCATTCGCCCACAATCTGGAGCGCGGTGGCATGCGGCGAACGTGGCTACGCGGCAGGGAAAACGTCCACAAGCGCTACCTCATCCACGTCGCCGGTCACAATCTGGGCATCCTCATGCGCCGGCTCATCGGCGCCGGGACCCCGAAAGAAGCCGCCGCCCGCGGGGGCGTCTTCCTGGTCGTCATTCGAACTCAGTATGCTCTGGCCATCATCCTCTTCGCCGCAACAGAAACCGAATTCGGCAGCCTCACGGTGATGGTCACCGCCGAACCCAAAATGAGCGCGACACCCCTTTCGTCAACGGGCTGGTAGAGCACGTAGGGCAGGCCCTGGGTGTGCTCGAGGCACGGGTAGTAGATGCGGTCGAAGAAATCCTTCAGCGCGCCGCTCATGTAGCCGAGGTTCTCGGTGGTGCCGAGGATGATGGCGTCGGCGGCCAAGACCTGCTCGGGACCCGCGTCGAAGGGGCTGCGGACGTCGACGTCGACGCCGCCGATATCCGGATGCCGCGCGCCGGCGACGACCGCATCGCGGAGCCTTGTGGTGTTCGGCGAGGGCGCGTGCGCTACGATGAGGAGGCGCTTTTCAGTCATGACGCCGGAGAGCTTGGCGCGCCGGCCCGGCTATGACAAGGGCGAACGCTGCGTCATGGCGTTGAGTAGGCTACGCGCGGCCCGGTTGAAGGCAGTCCGGCGAGGCGCTTGGCGGGTGGCCCTGGGCCGCGGACAGCATGCGGTTGATGATCGCTTCGAGGCGGACGTTGTCCTCGATCAACGCGTCGAGGAACCGGTCGCGCTCGGCCGGCGGCAGATCCTGATTGTCGCGCAGAATCTCTGCAGCGGACCGCATCGACGTGAGCGGGGTCTTCAGCTCATGCTCGAAAAGCGATCTGCAGGGTTCCGGCATGAAGTTGTCGCTTCTCGTCACTGTCATGGGGAGACCTCCGTAACGAAGGGTGGCTCCTCCCATCCACCTTAGTTGCGTCTAATATGCCTAGGGGTTCAGCTTTCGTCAAGGGCAAGCACGACTGCATAATTCTTGTGCAATCGGTCGGACTGCCTGTTAACCGGCGCCTACCCGCTCAGATAAACATCATGGCTCCGTCGGGGGAGGCGTCGGCAAGGAAGGTGACGATGCCGGCAACCTCCAGCGGCACGTCATCGCGAAGATCGGAAGGGGCGAGGCCGACCGCCTTGAGCCCCATCTCGCAGACCAGGAAACGAGCGCCCAGCGCGACGCAGGACGCGAGCAGGTCCTCGAATGTGGCGAGGCCGCCGGCGGCGAACCGGTCGTCAAGCTGCCCCGCCGTGCCCCCCTCCCCGTCCGGTAGCGCGCGCCACGGGACGGCGCCGTCCGCTGCCGGCCGGATCAGCGTCCGGCAGGCCCCCATGGTGAAGAACAGGGTGGCGGGCTTGTCGATGGCGCGCGCCGAGGCCGCCAGGGCGAGCGCGTAGTGCACCCTGCCGACATCGCCGGCGTAGACGACCAGCGACAGCTTGTCGGGGCCCGCGGCCTTTCTACCCGCCGGCATGAGCACAGGCTTCCGTGTCGTGCTCGCCGTGCGCCGACAGGTCGACGATGCTGGGCCGGTCACCGCACAGCGGGCAGGCCGGGTCGCGGCGCACACGGATCTTGCGGACCGTCGAGGAGAGCGCGTCCAACACCATCAGCCAGCCCGACAGGCTCTGGCCGATGCCGAGCAGTTCCTTGATGACCTCGGTCGCCTGCATCGAACCGATGACGCCGCAGAAGGCGCCGAGAACACCCGCTTCGGCGCAGCTCGGGATGTCTCCCGCCGGCGGCGGCTCGCGGAACAGGCATCGATAGCATGGACCAGGGGCTTCGCCCGAGGCGGGCTCCGCGAAAGGCTTGAAGGTCGCGACCTGGCCATCGAAGCGGAGTATGGCGCCGCTGACCAAGGGCCGCTTCGCAAAATGGCAGGCGTCGTTGACGAGAAAGCGGGTCGGGAAGTTGTCGGAGCCGTCGGCGACGATGTCGTACGCGGAAACGAGATCGAGGGCGTTGTCCGCCGCCAGCCTGGCGTGATGCGAAACGACGCGCACGTCCGGGTTGATGGCGCCAATGGTGCGCCGGGCGCTCTCCACCTTGGGTAAGCCGACCGCGGCGGTGGGGTGGACGATCTGGCGCTGGAGATTGGAGAGATCCACCACGTCGTCGTCGACGACGCCGATGGTGCCGACGCCGGCAGCGGCCAGGTATAACAGCAGGGGCGACCCGAGACCGCCGGCGCCGATGATCAGCACCCGGGCGTTGAGGAGGGTCTTCTGGCCGTCGCCGCCGACCTCGTCGAGCAGGATGTGACGAGCGTAGCGCTGGATCTGCTCTTCGCGGAACTCCATCCCGGCAGGTGCGGGCGCGGCCCTCACTCCAACCCGATCCCTTCGAACAACGCCGTGGACAGGTAGCGCTCGGCGAACGACGGCAGGATGACGACGATGGTCTTGCCGCCCATGTCCTCGCGGGCGCCGATTTCGATCGCCGCGGCCAACGCCGCGCCCGACGAGATGCCGACCGGCATGCCTTCCAGGCGGGCCACGCGGCGCGCCATCGCGAACGCCGTCTCGTTTCCGATGCGGACGACCTCGTCGATCAGGTCGGCGTTGAGCACCGCGGGCACGAAGCCGGCGCCGATGCCCTGGATCTTGTGGGGGCCGGGAACGCCGCCCGACAGCACCGGGCTGTCCTCCGGCTCGACGGCAATGGCGCGGAACTCCGGCCGGCGCGCCTTGATGACCTCCGCGACGCCGGTGATGGTGCCGCCGGTGCCGACGCCGCTGATCAGGACGTCAACCTTGCCGCCGGTATCGCGCCAGATCTCCTCGGCGGTGGTCCGCCGGTGGATCTCCGGGTTGGCCGGGTTGTTGAACTGCTGGAGCATGACCGCTCCCGGCGTCGAGGCGACGATCTCCTCGGCCTTGGCGACAGCCCCCGGCATCCCTCTGGTCGCCGGCGTCAGCACGATCTCGGCGCCGAGCAGCGCCAGCATCTTGCGCCGCTCCAAGGACATGCTGTCGGGCATGGTCAGGATCAGGCGGTAGCCGCGGGCGGCGCAGACGAAGGCAAGGGCGATGCCGGTGTTCCCCGAAGTCGGCTCCACCAGCACCGCGTCACCGCCGACGCGGCCCGAGCGCTCGGCAGCCTCGATCATCGCCAAGCCGATGCGGGCCTTGACCGACGACAACGGTTTGAAGAACTCGCATTTGCCGAGCAGGTCAGCCTTGCATCCGGTCTCCTCCGCAAGCCGGCGCATGCGGACCAGCGGCGTATCGCCGGTGGTTTCGACGAAATTGTCGTAGATCCGGCCGCGCCCGGGCGCATCGACCGCGGCATAGGCATCCAGGGTGTTCATCTTGCGCGGCCCCTTCCGTTGGCTGAAGCGAACGGCGCCCTTGGCGCTTCTCGCTCAAATGGAAAAATCGAGGCTGTTGCGTCCCTCGCTGGCGATGCCGGCGCGGTGCGCGTCCTCGCACAGATCGTCGATGGTCAGATCGTCGAGTCGCTTCATCACGTCGTCCTGGATGTCGCACCACAACGGCCGCACCACCTTGCGTGCCAGCATCGACCCGCAGTCGTCGTTGAGATCGTCCTCGCCCGCTTCCAGGCCGCGCACCACCCGCACCACCTCGCCAACCGTAATGCGGCGCCGTTCACGGGCCAAGCGATATCCGCCCCTGGGGCCGCGCACCCCGATCAGGACTCCGTCCCGCACCAGGTTCTGCAGGGCCTGTTCCAGGTAGCGGCGGGGGATGCCCTGGCGTCGGGTGATTTCGCTGCTCTGCACCGGTTCGCTGCCGGCATGGTAAGCGATGTCGAGCACCGCTTCGATGGCAAACAGCGTCTTTCTGGACAGCCGCAACATGTTCGTACCCGCCTCCCGCCGCGTTCAGAGCACGCCGGACGCGCTGCCGGTCGATCCGAACCCGCCGGCGTCGCGCGCCGTCGGCGGCAACTCCTCCGCCTCCGCCCAGGCGACACTGACCACCGGCGAGACGATCATCTGGGCGATGCGCATGCCGCGCTCGACGACGAACGCCGCGTCGCCGAGGTTGATCAGCACGACGGCCACCTCGCCACGGTAGTCCGCGTCGATGGTGCCGGGGCTGTTGAGCACGGTGACGCCGTGGCGGGCGGCCAGGCCGGATCGCGGCCGCACCTGCGCCTCGAAGCCCGCCGGCAGGGCGATCGCGATGCCGGTCGGGATGGTGGCGCGGCCGCCGGCCGGCAGCACGACCGCCGTCGCAACCGCCGCCAGCAGATCGACGCCGGCGCTCGCCGACGTCGCGTGGGCGGGCAGCGGCAGGTCGGCGCCGTGGGCAAGGCGGCGAACGGCGACGGTAACGGGGCCTGTGTTCATGCCGGTCGCGGGACCTGTGTTCATGACGGTCACGGGACCTGTGTTCATGACGGTCGCGGGACCTTTGCTCATGACGGCAGCGCCTCAGCGATGCGGAGCGCGAGGCGCTCGGCGACCGCCTGTTTGCTCATCGGCGGCCAGTCCTCGACGCCGTTGCCGGTGATCAGGTGGACCGTGTTGGCGGCGCCGCCGAAGGTTCCTGTCTGCGGCGAGACGTCGTTGGCGACGATCCAGTCGCAGCCCTTGCGGCGTCGCTTGTCGGTGGCGTTGGCCACCACGTCGTTGGTCTCCGCGGCGAAGCCGATGACCAGGCGCGGGCGCGGCGTCCCGGCGGCGATCGTCGCCAGTACGTCGGGATTTTCCTCCAGAGCCAAAGCCGGCGGGTCCTCTCCTGCGGCTTTCTTGAGTTTCCGCGGGGCGATGGCGCTCACCCGCCAGTCGCACACGGCCGCGGCGAACACGGCCACATCCACAGGCAAGGCGCCGTCGCAGGCCGCGAGCATCTGGTTCGCCGACTCGATGCGGATGACGTCGACGCCGGCGGGATCAGGCTCGCCGGTGGGTCCGGTGACCAGCGTCGTTGCCGCGCCCAGTCGGGCCAGCGCGCCGGCGATGGCGTGACCCTGCTTGCCCGACGAGCGGTTGCCGATGAAGCGGACGGGGTCGATGGCCTCGAACGTCGGGCCGCTGGTCACCAAGGCCCGCCGCCCGGCGAGGCGTCCGTTCCCGGCGTCCACGAAGAAAGCCTCGACGGCGGCGACGATGTCGTCCACTTCCGCCATCCGCCCCATGCCCCATTCGCCGCAGGCCATGTCGCCCTCGTCGGGGCCGACGGTGCGGACGCCGCGCTCGGCCAGCACCCGCAGATTGGCCCGGGTCGCCGGATGCTCCCACATGCGCACGTTCATCGCCGGCGCCGCCAGGATCGGCTTGTCGGTCGCGAGAAGCGCCGTCGTCGCCAGATCGCCCGCCAGCCCCGCCGCCATCTTGGCGAGAAGATCGGCCGTCGCCGGGGCCACCACCACCAGGTCGGCGGCTCGGGACAGGCGAATGTGGCCCATCTCGCTTTCGTCGGTGAGCGAGAACAGGTCCGCGTATACCTTGTTCTCGGAAAGCGCCGCCAGAGACAGGGGCGTCACGAACTCCGCACCCCCGGCGGTCAGGATGCAGCGCACCGCCGCCCCCCGCTCCCGCAGACGGCGGATCAACTCGAGGCTCTTGTACGCCGCGATCCCCCCGGCGACGATCAGCAATATTGTTTTTCCCGCGAGCACGTGCACACGTCAGCATTATTTACGAACGAGTAGTGTGGATAAACTACGCGTCCGCGTTCGCACGCGCAAGCCCATTTGACACCCTCGCCCTGGCACTCTCCCGCAAGCGGCGGAGGAGGATCAAGTTGTGCGCGGTGCGGATCCCTGGCTGCTGCGGCGCGAGGCGGTGCCGGCGAGGGCGACGAGGGCGGTGAGGAACATCCAGACCGCCGCCGGCAGCGGGGTCGCCCGCACCGCCACGTCGGCGTAGAAGGCGCCGTCGCGACGGCCGCCGGTCAGCACCATCGACATCGCCAGGTCGAGGATGCCGTCGGCGCTGACGTAGCCGCTCATGTCGCCGAGATCGACGCTGTTGCCGGTGAAGAACGCCAGCGCCTCGGAGAGTTCGGTGAACGCCTCCCTGAAGGTGACGGCGCCGTCCTCCACGTCGACCAGGAACGACAACGTCTCGAAGCCGCCGCCGGAGAACGCTGCGTCCACCAGATCCAACTGCAGCATCGGCGTCCGGCCGACGAACGACGACACATCGGCGGTGAAGTTGAGCTGGCTCGTATACGTCGCGAACGTGATGGGGCCGTCGCCCGTCGTGTGGCTGGCGCCCATGGTCGCGGCGGCAACCAGCTTCGCGCCTCCCCGCCCCACATCCGCCGGCCCCCCAGCCTCCGGGAACAGCCGGCCGTAGGCCACGGTCCCGGCCAGCCCCGCCGACGCACCCCCGAACACCGACGTCGGATGGAACATCGCCGCCCCGGCATTGGCCTCGTTCCGCACCGGCCCGTCCGAAACCGCCCGCGCCAGCACGCTGCCTTTCGGTCCAGTTGCTTTGGCTGTTGCCGTGGCCTTGCCAGCGGCGCTGTACTCGACCCGACCATTGTTAAATGTCAAGATGCCGCGAACGCCACCCTCGGCATTTGCCGCAGACCGGATTCTGCCGGGGCCCCGTCCTTCTGCGTAAGCCTTACCATCACCTGCCAAACCTGGCCCGGCGTCCTCAGACTGGTAGTAATCAGGCGTCGGATAGGAAGGATAGGCGTCACCCCCTCTCGCCGAAGCGTCAACCGATATCTCGCTTCCGCCGCGGCCATCGGCTTCGGCCGTTGCATCGCCGCCCTTGCTTCCCCTCGTGCCGCTGTCAGTGGGTATGGCGAGCCCGCCGGTCGCGGTGGCTTCTACGGTGATGATGTCGGTGCCGATTGCATCTGCGATGGCGTGAGCATCGCCGCCGACCGCTGCCGGTCCGTCGTACATGAATCCGTCGCCGCCCGTTGCCGCTGCAATCGCACTGGCGCTGCCGTCCCGCACTACAGTCGTTGCGTCGGCCATGGCGTCGCCACCGTCGCTCGAGCGCCCGTTTCCACCAACTGCCGTGGCCGCCGCCGATCCGGTGCCCGTACCGACAACGGTCCGGGCGCCAGCAGTTGCGTTGCCAGCTTCAGTGCCTGATTCTGCGTCTTCTGTATCTCCACCAGTGGCTGTAGCCGTGGCATTGGCCCTTCCGACCTCATAAGCGTAGGCTTGCGCGTCCGAGACCGCGTCTCCTGCAAGCCCGCTTCTCCCGGCGTCGCCGAAGCGTGCGATGCCGCCGTTGGCGTTGGAGATCGCGGTTGCAATACCTTCACTAACCGATGCGCTTGCTCTGCCGTTCGCATCGCCGCCATCGCCGCCTCGCGAGCCCGTCACACCAGGCGCGCCGTCGCCGCCGGTCGCATCGACGATGGCCGTGGCGCTGCCGCGAATCGCAGACGCGCCAGCATTGGCATCCGCCCGACTGCCATTGGCACCAACATCCCCTTCACTGCCCGCTCCGCCCGATGCAGTTGCAGTAGCCTCGGCATCCGCGTTATTGGCGGCAGCAACCGCGGTGGAGTTCGCTAGGCCGCCATTTCCTCCGAGACCACCGTAATTGTAGTAGTAGGAAGTCCCGGTCCCGCCTCCGGGTCCACCGCTGGCCTCGGCCGTTGCTGCAGCATCGACGTCGGCCGTTACCGTTTTTGCGGTGGCGTCGGCGTCTCCCCCGGTCCCTCTAGACGATGTGCCGTAGCTGGAAGCAAAATCACCCGCGCCACGCTCGCCTCCGCCCCCGCCGATGGCCTTGGCAACATGGCTCGGGCTAGGGGTGCCGCTGGCCTCGGCACGTGCGTTGCCGCCGCGGCCGCCGTCGCCGCCGCGGCCGACGCGCACGCCGGGCGCGGTCGCTTTGCCCCCATCCCCGCCGTCGCCGCCGCGGCCGCCGATGGCGGTGGCGTGCTCTGTGGCGCCATTGGCGATGGCGTCTCCGCCCGGACCGCCCGGTTGGCCGGGCTCGGGCGGGTTGCCGTCCGCGCCGTCGGCGCCGTCGGCGCCGGGGGCGCCGAGCACGCTGACGCTGGCGGCCCACGCTGGGCTTCCGAGACCCACGGCCAGTGCAAACATCGAAACGGACAGAAGATCGGTGCGGCGCATCATGGTGTCCCCCCTCTGAGCCTTATCGGCAATTAGTCATGTTCTCACGGAGACTCCAATTTTGGCAGAACTTTGTCAACAGCAATGAGGCGACATCCGGAGAGATGGCGCTTGCACGCGTCGGGTCGGCGGTCGAGGGTGTAGCGGGCTATACGCCGGCCCGCGCCCGCGCAAGTCCCTTCGACACCCTCGCCCTGAGACTCTCCCGCGTGCGGCGGAGGGAGATCAGGAGAGGTGCGAGGCGGATCCCTGGCTGCTGCGGCGCGAGGCGGCGCCGGCGAGGGCGACGAGGGCGGTGAGGAACATCCAGACCGCCGCCGGCAGCGGTGTCGCCCGCACCGCCACGTCGGCGTAGAAGGCGCCGTCGCTGCCGCCGCCGGTCAGCACCATCGACATCGCGAGGTCGAGAATGCCGTCGGCGCTGACGTAGCCGCTCATGTCGCCGAGGCTGACCGCGTTGCCGGTGAAGAACGCCAGCGCGTCGGCGAGCTCGGTGAACGCCTTCTTGAACGTCACCGCGCCGTCCTCCACGTCGACCAGGAACGACAGCGTCTCGAACCCGCCCCCGGAGAACGCCGCGTCCACCAGATCGAGCGTCAGCACCGGCGCGCTCTTCGCGAACGACGCCACGCTGAAGTCGAGCTGGCTGGTGTAGGTCGTCAACGTCAGCAGCCCGCCATCCGAGGCGACGTGCCCGGCGCCGAGGGTCGCGGTCGCGAGCGTCGCCCGCCCGCCGTGGAGGCTTGCTGGACCCGCGGCCTCCGGGAACAGCCGGCCATAGGCCACGGTGCCGATGTTCGTGCTGGTACCGGCCGCGGACGCGTCGAGGAAGACCGACGTCGGGTGGAACATCGCCGCGCCGGCGTCGGCCCGGCTCTGCACCGGCCCCTCGCTGACGACGCGCGCGAGCACCGAGCCCTTCGGACCGGTCGCCTTGGCGGTCGCCGTCGCCTTGCCGGCAGCGCCGGCCGCGCTCGATGGAGGAGGATTGGTATCGGGCCAGGACACGGTCGGCTTGCCGCCCGCGCCACCACTGGCGATCGCCCGTGCATCGATCCGGCCAGGGCCCGTTCCTTCAGCGGTCGCAACCGCATCACCGCCCCGACCGGCGACATCGCGGGGGGAATTGCGAAAGGAGACGGATTTGTCGCCCCCGACGCCGCCGATGGCATCAGCGTACGCGGAAACATCGCCACCGACGCTGGTTGCAAAGCTGGTGGCGTCTGCGTTGCCGCCGACGCCGCCGTCGTCGCCCCCACCGCCGTTGTCCCCACCTTCGCCGCCAACGGCGCCTGATCTGGTAGAAATTCGACCCAGGCCGCGGCCCTCGGCATGTGCGGACGCATCGCCCCCCGATCCGCCATCGCCACCACCGAAGACTCCGCCCCCCGCGCCACCCGCAGCGGATGCGTTTACTGAGATATCTCGTCCGTTAGAACCTTGGGCCTTGGCGGTGGCTCGGCCGCCTGGCCCTGCTTCTCCATCGTCGTCGCAGAACTCGCAAAAAGACACGTCATCGCCCGCGACGGCGATGGCAGAGGAGGACACACGCGCCGTGCCCGACGCTTCGGCGAGGGCGTCCGCGTCGCCGCCGTCCGCACGACCGTCAAAAATGAAACCGTCGCCGCCGGCTGCATGCGAACTCGCGCTTGCGTCACCGTCCTGAACCGTCGTTTTGGCGCTCGCCCGCGCGTCGGCGCCATCGCCGGCGCCTACCTTGCCGGCGACTGCTGTCGCCCGTGAGGTGCCGGAGCCAGTGCCAACGTTGGAAGTCGCATCCGCCCGCGCGTCGCCGGCACCAATACCGGACTCGTAGAAGCCGCCCAGGCCGCCGTTGGCGGTCGCTTTTGCATCGGCTTGGCCTCGCTCTGCCGTGGCGCGGGCAGTGGATGTCGCTCTGCCGCCGGCACCACCGCTGCCGGCTTCCGACGACCCTCCACCACCGCCGTTGCTCAGAGCATCAGCCTTGGCGGCGCCACGACGCACAGTCGCAAAGGCCTCCGCGTCGGCGTCGCCTCCATTGCCACCTCGGCTGAAGGCAATCGAATCCCCACCTTCGCCACCGGTTGCAACGGCCGCCGCCGTTGCGTCGGCGTCGATGGCTTCGGCAACCGCAAATGCGCCCGCCTCTCCGCCCGCTCCGCCGAGGTATATGGGGTCGATATTTGTATCGCGGCCTGCTCCGCCCTCCGCGTCGGCAACAGCCTTGGCATGACGACCCGGAGCCGTCGTTTTAGATCGAGCCGTGGCGCTAGCAGTGCCGCCAGCGCCGTGATGACTGCCATAGCCGCTGTAAGTTGAGCTAGTAGCGCCGCCATCGCCGCCGGTGGCGTAGGCCTTGTGCCGAGGGCTCAAGGTGCCGTTCGCGTGAGCGCTGGCGTTGCCGCCGCGGCCGCCGTCACCGCCGCGGCCACCCGGAACATCAAGTGCCGTGGACTCGCCCCCATCCCCGCCGTCGCCGCCGCGGCCGCCGATGGCGGTGGCGTGCTCGGTGTTGCCATTGGCGAAGGCGTCGCCGCCGGGAGCGCCGGGTTGGCCGTCCCCGGGCGGGTTGCCGTCCGCGCCGTCGGCGCCGTCGGCGCCGGGCGCGCCGAGCACGCTGACGCTGGCGGCCCACGCGGGGCTCCCGAGCCCCACGGCCAGAGCGAACATGGAAACGGACAGAAGATCGGCGCGGCGCGTCATGGTGTCCCCCCTATTAGGCCTTATCGGTGATACGTGTATCATGAGTAGGCCGCATGAGCGAAACGTTGTTAACGGCAGGCGATCAACGTCCAGAAGCATGGCCGGCGCGCGTACACACGATGATGCCCACCGAGACTCTCTCTTCCGCTTATACGCCGGCGAGCAGGAACAGGAGAAACAGCACCGCGATGATGGCGAGCAGGGTCACCTGCAGACGCGATTCGGTCCAACCGAACGCGGGCCGCAGGCTGTTGGGATCGAGGCGGACGCCGTGCTCGGCCAGCATCTCCAGCCGGTGCTCCACACGGCGCAGCAGTTCCGGGAACCGGGACAAGCTGTCGCCCACCTCGGCCATGCGTTCCCGCATTATGGCGTTCGGGGCGAGCATGTCCCCCATCCAGCCCTCGATCAGCGGGCGCGCGAGCAGCCACATGTTAGCGTCGGGACAGAGGCGCCGGCCGGTGCCTTCGGCGACCAGCATGGTCTTTTGCAGCAACAGGAGCTGCGGTTGCGTCTCCATCTCGAAGGCCTCGGTGACGTAGAACAACTGGCCCAAGAGCTTGGCCATGGAAATTTCGTTCTGCGGCTTGTCCATGATCGGCTCGCCGACGGAACGGCAGGCCTGGGTGAAGGCGTCGACCGAGCGGTGGGACGGCACCCAGCCGGCCTCGAAATGGACCTCCGCCGCCCGCCGGTAGTCGCGGGTCATGAACGCCAGCAGCAGCTCGGCGAGATGGTGGCGGTCGCGTCGGGAGAGGCGGCCCATGATGCCGAAGTCGACGAACGCCAAGCCGCCGTCGGCGCGGACGAAGACGTTGCCGGCGTGGAGGTCGCCGTGGAAGAACCCGTCGCGAAACACCTGCAGGAAGAACGCCCCGGCCGCCTTGGCGAGCACGTCATGGGGGTCGAGGCCGTGGGCGATCACCGCCTCCCGGTCGTCGAACGGGATGCCGTAGACGCGCTCGGTGGTCAGCACCCGCTGTGCGGTGCGGCCCCAATCCACCGCCGGCACCAGGAACCCGGGATCGTCCGCGAAGTTCTCGGCGAGCTCCACCGCCGCCGACGCCTCGAAACGGAGATCCATCTCGAACGCCACCGACTCGGCCAGGGTCCGCACCGCTTCGACCGGGCGCAGCCGACGCCACTCCGGGCGCGCCGTCTCGATCAGCTTCGCCACCCACAGGAACAAGTCGAGGTCTCGCTCGAACTTGCGCCGCACGCCGGGGCGCAGCACCTTGACGGCGACCGGGCGGCCGTCGCTGTCCTCCGCGAAGTGGACCTGGGCGATGGAGCCGGCGGCCACCGCCCGATCGTCGAAGCTGCGGAACAGGCTCCCGATCGGCTTGCCCAATTCCTCCTCGATGATGGCTCGCGCTTGCGAGCCGGGAAACGGCGGCAGGCTGTCCTGCAGCTCGGAGAGATCCGCCGTCATCTCCTCGCCCATCAGGTCGGAGCGGGTCGACAGCGCCTGGCCCAGCTTGATGAACGACGGTCCCGCTTCATGCAGGGCGCGTGCGAGGCGCTGCCCCGGTCGCCCCGGTTCGGGACGGCGGGAGATGAGGCGCGCCGACACGATGATGAAGGGCGTGATGCCGAGGCTTTCGAGCGGGAACAGGGCGTCGTGGCGCGCCAGAATGCGGGCGATGGTCAGCAGCCGAACGACGTTGCGGACAGTGCGGATCACGGTCGGATCACGCCCTGATCACGTGCGCCATGCCGAATGCAGGGCAGCGATGCCTCCCGAGAGATTGCGGTAGCGCACCTGGTCGAGACCCGCGTCGCCGATCATGCGGGCGAACGCGTCCTGCGGCGGAAAGCGGCGGATGCTCTCCACCAGGTAGCGGTAGGCCTCGGCGTTGCCGGCCACCGCCTGTCCGAGCCGCGGCAGCACCCGGAACGAATAAGCGTCGTAGAGGCCGTCCAGCACCGGCAGCGCCACCCGCGAGAACTCGAGGCAGAGAAAGCGTCCGCCCGGCTTGAGGACCCTGCGCGCTTCCGCCAGCGCCGCGGCGATGCGCGTCACGTTGCGGATGCAGAACGCGATGGTGTAGGCGTCGACCGATGACGAGGCGATGGGCAGGCGTTCCGCGTCCCCGCAGATCCAGTCGAGATTACGCACCCGCCCGGCGTCGAGGGCGCGATCGCGGCCCACCGACAGCATCTCGCGGTTGATGTCGACCACCGACACGGCGCCGCCGCCGGCCTTCAGGATGCGTATCGCGATATCGCCGGTGCCGCCGCCGACATCGAGGACGTGCATGTCCGGGGTCGGCCGCAGCCACTCGACCATCACCTGTTTCCAGTAACGATGGACGCCGAAGCTCATCAGGTCGTTCATCAGGTCGTAGCGGCTGGCGACGGACGAGAACACCTCGCCGACCAGTCCCGCCTTGACGGTCTCGTCCACCTCCCGGAACCCGAAATGGGTGGAGGAACCGCCGGCCGACTGTTGGGCGTCGGGCGCGATTGCATCGCCGGTAGCGTCGGCGCCGGAGGTCAGGGCGGAATCAGGTTTGCGATCTTGGCTGGACATGGCGCGCGACTATAGCGAGGAGCACCGGCGCTGTCGCGCCCGACGACGCGGCGTCGGGCTCCGGTGTCGCGGCCGTGCGGCCGTGCGGCCTCGGCTTTTCGCGGCTTCAGCGGATGGAAAGAACGATCGCGCCGCCGCCGGTGGCGGACGAGCGGCTGAACGCGCCGCTGCCTTTGCGGGCTTCGGCCTGCAACTCCCCCGTGCCGCTCCGGTTCTCGATGCGGCAGCGAAGCGCATCGGCGTCGAACTCATGACGCGCCGGCACCTTACCCTGCAGTTCCACCGTCTCCTCCGCGCCGCCGCGCGCCAGCGCGCAGCGGGCGGTGAACCGGATGCCGGGCGAGCCGCTTATGGTAAGCACGATGGACGGCGTCGCATCCTCTGGAGCGGCTTCTCCGCCGGCGCCGGCAACACCGCGTCCGTGGGACATGCCCAGCATGACGATGGCGGCGGCGAGGCGGGCGGCGGTGCGCGGTTTCATGATCCACAGCCTACGCCCCGATTACCGTCAAGTCAGGCGAAACGTCGGGGACGGAGGTGGGCCTTTGCCCCCGCGCGCGATGGCGTGGTGGGCGGATGGGTGGAGGTGTCGCGAAGGCGCCCGGCCTTGACCGGGAAGTTTGGAGTCTCTATCTAAAACCGAGACTTTATGAATGGCACGCAGAGAGAACCGTCCTCGCATGGCTGTACTCCCGATCATCATCGCTCCCGATCCCAGGCTGAAAAACCGCGCCGGCGCCGTCGTCGCCGTCGATCCAGAGGTGCGCCAGCTGATGGACGACATGCTGGAGACCATGTACGCGGCGAAGGGTATCGGATTGGCAGCGCCGCAGGTCGGCGTCGGCAAGCGGGTGATCGTCGTCGATGTGATGGAACCCGGCGAGACGGCGGCACCGCTGCTCATCGCCAATCCGGAGGTGGTCTGGGAGTCGGACGAACTGATCAGCGTCGAAGAGGGCTGCCTGTCGCTGCCCGACCAGTACGCCGAGGTGATGCGCCCGGAGCGCATCCGGGTGCGCTATCTGGATCGCGACAACCAGGTGTGCGAGCGCGATGCCGACGGGTTGCTGGCACGTTGCATCCAGCACGAGATGGATCACTTGAGTGGCACCCTGTTCGTCGATCACCTGTCGTCGCTAAAGCGCAACATTATCCTGCGCAAGCTGGTCAAGGCGCGGAAACAGCCCGTCCCCGCCTGATTGGCCGCCGCCGGACGCCATTCCGCAGCGCGCCATGCCGCCCGTTCCTACCCCGCTCCGCATCGTGTTCATGGGGACGCCGCCGTTCGCCGTGCCGGCCTTGTCCGCGCTGATCGAAGCGGGGCACGACGTGGCTTCCGTTTACTCCCAGCCGCCGCGGCCGGCCGGACGCGGCCAGCGGGAGCGGCTGTCGGCGGTGCATACGGTGGCGGATCATCACCGCGTTCCGGTGCGGACGCCGCGATCCCTGGAAGCGCCGGCGGAGCAGGAGGCGATCGAGGCCCTCGCCGCGGATGTGGGGGTAGTCGCGGCCTATGGCCTCATTCTCCCGAAGCCGGTGCTGGATGCGCCGCGGCTCGGATGCGTCAACGTGCACGCGTCGCTGCTGCCGCGCTGGCGGGGCGCGGCGCCCATCCAGCACGCGATCCTCGCCGGCGACGCGGAGAGCGGCGTCACCATCATGCAGATGGACGAAGGCCTCGACACCGGGCCGATGATTATGCGGGGCGCCGTTCCCATCGGGCCCCACACCACCACGGCGGAGTTGCACGACACCCTGGCGCAGCTTGGGGCCGGCCTCCTGGTAGAGGCGCTGGAGGGTTTGGCGAACGGTGCTCTCCTGCCGGTGCCGCAGCCGATAGAGGGCGTCACCTACGCCGCAAAATTGACCCGCGACGCCGGGCGGCTCGACTGGACACGTCCGGCCGCGGCCCTGGAGCGTGCGGTGCGGGCGCTCAATCCGTGGCCCGGTACCTGGTTCGAGCATGACGGCGAACGGATCCGAGTGCTCGTCGCGGAGACGGCGCCGCTGCCGGAACCGGCGGCGCCGGGCGTCGTCCTCGACGATCGCCTGACCATTGCCTGCGGAACCGAGGCCCTGCGGCCGCTGAGCTTGCAGCGGAGCGGCCGGGCAGCGATGCCCACCGCGGCGTTCCTCAGGGGCCATGCGCTCCCGTCGGGAACACGCCTGACGACGGCATAGGGAGGCGGCGTTACTCCAGCGCCGACAGCATAGGCGCCGCATCTTCGATGCGCTGGATTTTTTCGATGCCTTGCCGCATCTCCGTTACCAGGAATTCTGCACGCCGCCCGGGCCCGCCGCTGTCGCGGGTCGGGAACAGACGCGCCCACGCATCCATCTTGACCGAAAGCGCACACAGCACACCGCCCGTCACGATGTGATGGCTCGAAATCAGCTTCTGAACTCGGCGAAAGCGTTCCGCGGACACGTTGCTCCACAAATCGCTGGTGGCGCGGTCGAAGCTCTCGAAGCGACCGGTGACGTTGGCCATCACCGCATTCACCGTCTCCTGCAGGAGGCGGCAGGTTTTCATGAGGTGGACGTCGTGACGCAGTTGATAATGCCGACGGATGTCGGTGATGGCGTCCAGGAAGTTGCTGACGATCGGCTCGATGTGATCGAGGGCTTGGCGATAGTAAGAGAGCGACAAGAATATGTCCCCATAGTCCTCAAGAAACTTCGGTACGTCTTCGACGGAGATTTCCAGGCGGGCGGCCATGATCTTGAGCTTTTGGAGTGCGTTCTTGACGTCGGGATCCTTGAACAGAGCGACGATGTCGTCGAAACTGTCGATCGACATGTTTTCGCTGCCGTAGATCTGCTTGATCAACGGCCGTGTGAAATCGGCCATGTAGTGGGTCAGCTCTTTGTTCTTGGACTCCGACAGGCGCAGCGCCGTGTGGTCGTTGACGGCAATGCCGTGGTCGCGCAGCAGGACGCGAAGGCTGAACACATCGAAGCTGGGCAGCAGCGCCAGCTTGCGCAGAACCGTATGGTCGGGGTGGGGCTGCGTATCCAACCAGCCGAATTCGCGCGGGATCGCCTCGACGTCGATCTGGCCGCTCCCTGTTTGCTTGCCCTCGAAAAGCTCGACGATGCTGTCCAGATGAACGTTCTTGATCATGCGCGCCCGTTTGAGCGCCGGGGTCATGAACGGGATGATGGAGAGCGGAAGGATGTGCAGAGAATCGCGATCGATGTCTGCAGTGGCTTCCCGCTGTTGTTCTAACACCATCGGTGATCTGCCCCGGTCGGCGCTGGAGGATCGTGGTCGGCGAGTTGTGGCACTCACACTGATCGCATAGAAACCTTTACGATGACTGAAAGAGCCCCGCAGCTCGCAACGTGCCCCACTATGAGCGACCTCCCCGCGAGACGCCGGTGCCGCGCTACAAGCTGACAATAGAATATGACGGCCGCGGCTTCGTCGGCTGGCAACGGCAGGACAACGGTCTCTCGGTGCAGGAGGTGATCGAGACCGGGATCCATGCGTTCTGCGGGGACACGACCCGCATCGTCGCGGCCGGCCGCACCGACGCCGGCGTTCATGCTGTCGGTCAGGTTGCCCACGCCGATCTGAGCCGAGCGCATGCCGCGGACACGGTGCGGAATGCCCTGAACTTCCATGTGCGGCCGGCGGCCGTCGCGGTGGTGCGGGCTGAGCCGGTCGGCGACGATTTCCATGCGCGCTTCTCCGCCAAGCGGCGACACTACCTCTACCGCATCACCGATCGACCGGCGCCGCCGGTGCTGCATCGCGGCCGCGTCTGGTGGAACCCGAAGCGGCTGGATGCGGACGCCATGGCCGCCGCGGCCGCCGTGCTCGTCGGCCGGCACGATTTCACGACCTTCCGTGCCGCGCTCTGTCAAGCCCGCTCGCCGGTGAAGACCCTCGATCGACTGAGCGTGACCCGCCGCGGCGACGAGATCCACGTCGAGGCGGCGGCGCGGTCATTCCTCCACCACCAGGTCCGCAACATGGTCGGGACCTTGCGCCGGGTCGGCATGGGCAAGTGGAGCGCCGCGGATGTGGAGGCGGCGCTGCAGGCACGCGACCGCGCTCGCGGCGGCGAAACCGCCCCCGCCGCGGGCCTCACCTTCGTCTCCGTCGATTACTGAGCCCCGCCGCTCATTCGGATGAGTCTGTGCACGAGAATCAAGAGTTGCGTGCAGCGACCGTGCATTCTTTGAATGCACCGCCGCACTAGTGCACAGACCCATTCAGACGGTACATCTGATTGGGTCAGATCGTGCACTAGAGTCAATTGGTTGTGTGCAGCGACCGTGCATTCTTTGAATGCACCGCCGCACTAGGACACCGGCCAGTACATCCGCGTGGTCGTCATACCGATCAGCAGGCTGAGCGCCAAATCCAAAAACACGATGCCGGTCGCCGCCATGCCGCTGACCGGCAGAGCGGTGCGTGCGATGAACCACAGGTAGGCGAACACCGCGGAAACGCCGATCAGCCACAGGAACCCGCCGGCGTCGGCCGGCACGATTTCAGTGATTCGCGCGATATTGATAGGGATCGTCACGCCGTTGGCGAGCACCATCGCCCAGTTGTAGGCGACGAGATATGCGGGAAAGCGGTTCCAGCAGCCGAGTTGCTGGGTCAGCCACGCGATGACCAGCGGGTAGGCGACCCAGGAGAGGACGTAGCCCTCGGCCTCGACGAGGATGAAGCGGAGCCCGTTCGGGGCCGGATCGAGCAGCGGAAAGGCCGCCAAGAGCAACAACGCGTAAAGCGGCGCCACGATCGCCGCCGCCCAGAACGAGCGCCAGACGCCCTCGTGGGTGGTGTTGAAGTAGCCCATTCCGCCCGCGTCGAAGTGGGCGAGGCGCCAGGCCCCGGTCAGCGAGGCCGCCGCTTCGTTGAGCAGCGTCGTCACGCTGAGCCTGCGAAGAAGCCGTCGAGAACGTGCTCGTAGATCCGGGTCAAGCGCTCGAGGTCCGCAACCAGGACATTCTCGTCCGTCTTGTGGGCGGTGGCACCGGTCATGCCGAACTCGACGACGGGGCACATGTCCTTGATGAAGCGGGCGTCTGAGGTGCCGCCGGAGGTGCTGAGCACCGGCGTTCGTCCGATCACGGTTTCGACCGCGCGCACGACCGTGTTGGCGAACGGGCCCGGCGGGTGGACGAATGCCGCCGCCGCGCTGTCGACCTGCAGCCTGAAGCGCCCGCCGCCCGCGACACATTTGTCGCGGACCCACGCCGTCAGGCTCTCCGGCGTGTGCAAGTCGTTAAAGCGGATGTTGAACCGTGCGCTCGCGACGGCTGGAATGACGTTGCCCGCGGGATTGCCGACGTCGACGCTGGTGATGGTGACTTGGGACGGCTGGAAGTGCGGCGTTCCGGCGTCGAGCGGCGTCTCGATCAGGGCGGTCAGCGCACGCATCAACCGCGGGATGGGGTTGTCCGCCAACTGCGGATAGGCCGCATGCCCTTGCACGCCCTCCATGGTCAGGACGAGATTGAGGCTGCCGCGCCGGCCGATCTTGATCATGTCGCCCAGTTCCGCCGGGTTCGTCGGCTCGCCCACCAGGCAAGCATCGAGATGCTCGCCCCGCTGCCGCAACCAGTCCAGGACCTTGATCGTGCCGTTGACGGCCGGTCCTTCCTCGTCGCCGGTGATCAACAGGCTGATGGAACCGCCGAGCGATGCGCCGCGCCCGGCGACGAACCGGTCGGCCGCGGCGACGAAGCAGGCGATGGCGGTCTTCATGTCGGCGGCGCCTCGCCCGTAGAGCCGTCCGTCGCGGATCTCCGCCGCGAACGAATCGACCGACCAGCCGCCGGGATCGCCCGCCGGCACCACGTCGGTGTGCCCGGCAAAGCAGACGTTCGGCCGCGCATCGCCAAGCCGCGCGTAGAGATTGCGTACATCCGGCGACTTGGGGTCGGAGAACACGAGAGACGTGCAGGAGAAGCCGAGCGGCTCCAGCGCCGCCTGCAGCACATCAAGCGCCCCAGCGTCGGCCGGCGTGACGCTCGGACAGCGGATGAGCGCCCGGCTCAGATCGAGCGGATCGATACGCACGGCTGCTCCTGCGGACTCGGCGTGACTTGACCACCCGCGACCGGCGGTCAGCTTCGCAACAGCTCGTTGATGGACGTTTTCGACCGGGTCTTGGCGTCGACCCGCTTGACGATGACGGCGCAATAGAGGCCCGGCCCCGGACGGCCGTCGGGCAGGGATCCGCCCGGCATCGTGCCGGAGACGACGACGGAATAAGGCGGCACCTGGCCGTAGAAGATCTCGCCGCTGGCGCGGTCGACGATGCGGGTCGAGGCGCCGATGAAAACGCCCATGGACAGGACCGAGCCCTCGCCGACCCGCACACCTTCGGCCACTTCAGCACGGGCGCCGATGAAGCAGTTGTCCTCGATGATGACCGGTTCCGCCTGCAAGGGCTCCAGCACGCCGCCGATCCCGGTTCCCCCGGAGATGTGGCAGTCGCGCCCGATCTGCGCACAGGACCCGACCGTAGCCCAGGTGTCGATCATCGAGCCCCGATCCACATAGGCGCCCAGGTTGACGAAGCACGGCATCAGCACCACGCCGGGCGCGATGTACGCCGAACGGCGGACCGTGCAGTCGGGCACGGCGCGAAAGCCGGCGGCGCGGAAGCGGCCTGCGTCCCAGCCGGCGAACTTGGACGGCACCTTGTCGAACCACGGCGCGCCGCCCGGACCTCCTTCGATCAGCGCCATGTCGTTGAGGCGGAACGACAGCAGCACCGCCTTCTTCAGCCACTGATTGACCCTCCAGCCCCCACCGGGCTTGTCGTCGGCCTTCTCGGCGACCCGCGCGGCGCCGGTGTCCAGCAAGTTCAGCGCCTCGTCAACGGCTTCGCGGATGGCGCCTTTCGTCTCGAAGCCGATGGTGTCGCGGCTTTCCCATGCCTGATCGATGGTACTCTGCAAGTCGTTGGTCATGTCCGGGGATCCGTCGAGGTGTCCGATGGCGAGCCCGGACCATGGGCAACCGCGCCGACACTGTCAATGCAGACCATCAGGTTCTGCGTCCGGAAATGAAGTCGAAGGGTTGGTTTCCAGGGAAAGCTCATGACTCGTCCTGCGACAAGCTCAGGATAAATGCTCACCATGAGGCGCCGGCATCGAGAGGCCAGCACTGAGCCAGTGGCGCGAAGACGTCGTATGGCGTAGGGTTCCATTGCCGAATCCGGAGGCACGATGCACCTCGTTGACAAGCCGCGCGCCATCATCGACCGAAAGGTTTTGCTTCGCGAACTGGAGGAGCAGGCGACCCTGACCGCCTGCTCGACCGAGACGCGTGGCAACTTTTTGCAGATCTTCAAGGCGGCGCTCCACCATGGCGTCGGCGAGATCCGCCGGCGCTTCGAGGACGAAGGCATCGACGGCACGGACGTGGTCGCTGCCAATTCCCATCTCGTCGACCAACTGGTGCGGGCCCTCTACGACATCGCGACGACGCACGCGTTTCCTGGCTCCGCACCCGAGGGCAGAGACATGGCGATCGCCGCCACCGGCGGTTACGGCCGCGCCGAGCTGTCGCCGTTCTCGGACATCGACCTGATGTTCCTGCTGCCGGACAAGCCGCCGCCGCACCACGAGCAGGTGGTCGAGTTCATGCTCTACATGTTGTGGGACATGGGCCTCAAGGTCGGCCACGCCACCCGCACCATCAATGACTGCATCACCCTCGCCCGCCAGGATCTCACCATCCGCACCAGCCTTCTGGAGGCGCGCTGGCTGTGGGGAAACGACGTCCTGTTCCACGCCTTCGAGCGCCGATTCCACGCGGAGGTGGTGGCCAGGACCGGCCCCGCCTACGTCGAGGCAAAAATGAAGGAGCGGGCTGCCCGCCATGAACGCATGGGCGATTCCCGCTACGTGCTCGAGCCCAACATCAAGGAGGGCAAGGGCGGGCTGCGCGACCTCCACACACTGTTTTGGATCGCCAAGTACCTCTACCGGGTCAAGGACATGCAGGAGCTGGTCGAGCGCGGTGTGTTCACCCTCGCCGATGCGCGCCACTTCCGCCAGACCCAGGGGTTCCTATGGAAGGTGCGCTGTCACCTGCACTACGTGACTGGCCGGCTGGAAGAGCGGCTGACCTTCGACGTCCAGGAGGTGATCGCGCGGCGCCTCGGCTACCGCATGCGCGGCCACCAGCGCGGCGTCGAGCGCTTCATGAAGCACTATTTCCTAATCACCAAGACGGTCGGCGACCTGACGCGTGTCTTGTGCGCGGTGCTGGAGGAGGAACACAAATCGAAGCGGCGCTTCCGGCTGCCGTCCCTGTCCTTCAAGCGCCGCACCGCTCCCGGCCTCCGACTCGACGGCGACCGCATCACCGTGGCCCGCGCGGAAGTGTTTGCGAACGACCCGGTCAATCTGCTCCGTCTCTTTCACGACGCGCAGCGACTCGGCGCCGACGTGCATCCGCATGCGCTCCGCCTCGTCCGCCAGAGCCTTGGCCGCGTCAATAGCGAGGTGCGCGCCGATGCGGAGGCCAATCGGCTGTTCATCGACATGATGACCTGCGGCAAGGATCCCGAGACGACGCTGCGGAGACTTAACGAGGCGGGCGTGTTCGGGCGCTTCATTCCCGACTTCCGCCGGGTCGTCGCCCAGATGCAGTATGACATGTACCACATCCACACCGTCGACGAGCACACCATCCGAGCGATCGGCATCCTGGACCGTATCGAGCAGGGGAAACTGAAAGAGCTGCACCCGACCGCCAGCGAGATCGTCGGCGAGATCCGCTCGCGGCGCGCCCTGTATCTGGCAGTGCTGCTGCACGACATCGGCAAGGGGCGCGGCGGCGACCATTCCGAGATCGGCGCCGACATCGCTCTGCTCCTCGGCCCGAGGCTGGGGCTTGATGCTTGGGAAACGTCCACCGTGTCGTGGCTGGTGCGCCACCACCTCCTGATGAGCCGGATCGCTTTCAAGCGCGACCTCGACAACCCGAAGACGATCAGCGATTTCGTTGCCACGGTCCAGTCGCCGGAGCAGCTCAAGATGCTGCTGGTGCTGACCGGCGCCGACATCAACGCCGTCGGCCCGGGGGTGTGGAACGCCTGGAAGGCGAACCTTCTGCGGGAGTTGTATCTGCAGGCGCTGGAAGAGATGGAGATGACCGGAGGCCAGCCGGCGGAACGTCGTGAACACCGGGTGGCCCGCGCCAAGGATCAGCTTCGCAAACGGCTCGCCGCCTGGGACGAGGAGATGCTGGAGCGGTTCATCGCCCGCGGCTACTCCGACTATTGGCTGGCCTACGATACCGAAACCAAGGTCAACCACTTCGACATGATGCGGAAGGCCGAGGCAAGGGGACGGACGCTGTGCGTCGAGTCGCGCCGGGACGCGGACCTGCCGGTCTCCGAGCTGATCATCTATGCGCCCGATCATCCCGGCCTGTTCGCGCGGCTGGCCGGCGCCCTGGCGCTGACCAGCATCTCCGTGGTGGAAGCCAAGATCGTCACCCTCGCCAACGGCATGGCGCTCGACACGTTCTACGTCCATGACGCGGCGGCGGGAGGCTACGATCCGGCGGAACGGCTGGAGCGGATACGCACCGTGATCGCCGCTGCCGTCTCAGGAAAGATACAGCCGGCGCGGGAGTTGGAAGCGGTGCGCGCCAAGGCGCTGCCGAGCCGCACCGGCGTCTTCCAGGTGCCGCCGGCGGTTATCATCGACAACCGGGCGAGCCGCACCCATACCGTCATCGAGGTCAATGGCCGGGATCGGCTCGGGTTCCTGCGACGTCACCTGGACCTTGACGAACCTCGGTTTGCAGATCGCCAGCGCCCACATCTCGACCTATGGCGAGCGGGTCGTCGACGTGTTCTACGTCAAGGACGTGTTCGGGCTGAAGGTGGAAGACCAGCCGAAGCTGCGGCGCATCGAAACCCGCCTGCTCCGCGCCATCGAGGCTCCCGAAGATCGGTCGGCTCCGAGCATCAAGTCGTCGGCGGCCGAGTAGCCCAAGGTCAGACGCCGGAACCGTCCGCCGCATGCTCCTGCTCCGATCCATCGCCACCGTGGGCGGCTTGACCATGGTCAGCCGCCTGTTCGGGTTCGCCCGCGATATCCTCATCGCCGGCGCGCTCGGCGCAGGGCCCGTTGCCGACGCGTTTTTCGTCGCCTTCAAATTCCCCAACCTGTTTCGGCGGCTGTTCGCCGAGGGGGCATTCACGGCGGCGTTCGTCCCGCTGTTCGCCGGCAAGTTGGAGACGGACGGCAAGGAGGCGGCGCGCCGATTCGCCGAGCAGACGCTCGCGGTGTTGGTGTGGGCGCTGGCGCTGATCGTCGCGGTGATGGAAATCGCCATGCCAGTGGCGATGCTGGTGTTCGCCCCCGGCTTCGTCGCGGACCCGGCCAAATTCGACATGACCGTGCTGTTCGCCCGCATTACGTTTCCATACCTGCTGTTCGTGTCGCTGACCTCCCTCTACGCCGGCATCCTCAACTCGCTCGGGCGGTTCGCGGCGGCGGCGGCCACGCCGATCCTGCTCAACCTCTGCTTGATAGCCGCGATCCTCGCCTTCGCGCCGCTGCTGCCGACGCCGGGCCACGCCCTGGCATGGGGTGTACCGGTAGCCGGCGCCGTGCAGCTGGCATGGCTGGTCGCCAATTGCCGCGCCGCCGGCGTCAGCCTCCGCCTGCGCCGGCCGCAGATGACGCCCCAGGTAGCGACGCTGTTGCGCCGCGCGCTGCCGGTGGCGATCGGCGCCGGCATCTATCAGATCAACCTGTTGGTCGACACCGTGATCGCCTCGCTGTTGCCGTCCGGCTCTGTCTCGTTTCTGTTTTACGCCGATCGGGTGACCCAGTTGCCGCTGGGCGTGGTCGGCGTTGCGGTCGGCACGGCGCTGTTGCCGCTGCTGTCGCGGCAGGTGCGCGCCGGCAACGACGCCGCGGCGCAGCACAGCCAGAACCGGGCGCTCGAGTTCTCGCTGTTCCTTACGGTTCCGGCGGCGGTGGCGCTGGTGGTGCTGGCCGAGCCGGTGGTCATGGTGCTGTTCCAGCGCGGCGCGTTCGACGCGGAGGAGACGGCCAAGACCGCGGCGGCGCTGGCGGCGTTCGCGGCCGGCCTGCCGGCGTTCATCCTGATCAAGGCGCTGACCCCCGGCTTTTTCGCCCGCGAGGATACGGCGACGCCGGTCAAGATCGCCGCCGCCGCAGCGGCCGTCAACGTGGCCCTCTGCGTGGCGCTGATGGGGCCGTTGCAGCACGTCGGCATCGCAGCCGCTACCGCCGCCTCGTCGTGGATGAACGCAGGGTTGCTGGCGTTCATGCTGCATCGGCGCGGCCATCTGCACATCGACGACCGTCTCAGGCGACGTCTGCCGCGCACCCTCGGCTCCACGGCGCTGATGGCGGTTGTGCTCTACGGGATGATGGCGGCGACCGCCGGGTGGCTCGACTCCGACGCGCTGCAGCGGACCTTGGCGCTGGCCGCCGTTGTCGCAGCCGGATTGGCTGCGTTCGCCGCTACGGCGCAGGTATCGGGGGCCGGCGGCCTCGACGACATCCGCGGCATGCTGCGTGCCCGAAGCCCATGAGCGGCAGCGCGGCCAGCGCCGTCGGCCGGGAGAGCGCCGTAAAGAGGCGGAGAGCCAGATTCTCCGCGAGGTGCTTACTGCCTGACGTCGCCAGGGCTGGCGTCGGGCGCCTCGTGTTCTTCGGCGGTGCGGAGCGCGTCGAGCAGCGATTCCGGCTCGCGGGTTTCGGCGGCGCCCCGCGACAGGATCTCCGCCGGAGCAAGGGACCTGCGATAGAACTGCTCGTTGAGCGCCGGGTCGGCCGTGACTTTCCAGCCGTCGAAGGCGGGGAGCAGAGTGCTCGCCTCGTTGACCTTGACGAAGGCGACCATGTGCGGCAGCGGATCCGAGAACGCGTCCGGATCGACGCCTACGTTGACCGGATCGACACGAAGCCCGTCCTCGCCGCCAAGCTCGGCCGACCCCTCCTTCAAGCGCGTAATCGCATCGGTGCGCATGATCAGAAACGTCATGGCGAGGCCGGGATACGGCGCCTTCCCGTCGCGCGACTGCACCCGATAGAACGCCGGATCGCTCCACGGCCCGATAACGCCGTCGCGCACCACCACCACCGCCGGCCGTCCGGCCTCATCTTCGCCGGGTGTAGATCCGGTCTCGTCGAGAACCGGTACGACGATGGCGGCGTCCGCCCGCGCCAACGCCGCGCTGAACCCTGACGAGGTGTGCCCGGTCCGGAAGTCCTCGACTGCGGAGCGTGCCTTGTCCAGCACCGTCTTCGGCTCGATCGTTTCCGCCATCGCCGGGACGGCCAGCGTCGCCACCAGTCCCGCCGCAACCGCGCCTGAAAGCGCCCTTGGACACCCTCGCCACCTCATATCGTCGCTCCTATCCCTTTCGTCATGGGAGCGGAGCCTACCGCCGCGGCCACGCCAGGGGCATTAACCTGGGACAGTCCGCCGGACCGGCGGGCGCTGCGGGCTCCTAACCGCCGTTCCCCGGCTTATAGGCGTCGCGCATGTCGCGCTTGAGGGTCTTGCCGGCGACGTTGCGGGGGAACTCGTCGTAGAGCACCACGTCGTGCAGGCGCTGGAACTTGGCGCCGACCCGCTCGTTGGTCCACGCGACCAATTCCGCCGGGGTCGGCGACCGGCCCTTGGCAAGGACCACGGCGGCGACCGGCACCTCGCCCCACTTGTCGTCGGGCGCGCCGAACACCGCCACTTCCTGCACTGCCGGGTGGCCGATGACCACGTCCTCGATGTCCTTGGGATAGACGTTGACGCCGCCGGAGATGATCATGTCCTTCATGCGGTCGACCAGGAACAGGTAGCCGTCCTCGTCGAGATAGCCGAGATCGCCGGAACGCAACCAGCCGTCGATGATCGCCCTGTCGGTCAGGTCCGGCCGCTTGTAGTACCCCGGCATCATGCACGGGCTCTGGCCGCAGATCTCGCCCACCTCGCCGGGCGCCGCCTCCGTGCCGTCGTCGCGAAAAATCTTGATGTCCATGAACGGCGGCGCACAGCCGACGGAGCCGACTTTGCGCATGGCGTCGTGCTTGTCGAGCACCGTCATCAGGCCTTCGGTCAGGCCGTAGAGTTCGTAGAACCGGTTCGGCAGCAGGTCGTTCAACTTCTGCTTGTAGGGAAGCGGCAGCGGCGCGCCGATGTTTTGCAGCATCTCCAGCGACCCGAGCTTGTCAGGCGCGAACGCCGGGTGGTTGAGGACGGCGATGATCTGCGACGGCACCATCACGATGTGGGTCACCTTCTCGGCGGCGATCGTCTCTATCACCCGCTCGGCGGCGAACGCCTCGTGGAGGATGTAGGTACCGCCGACGAACATCCACGGCATCAGGTCGACCATCGAGCCATTGAAGACGATGGAGCCCGAATGGAGCACGATGCTCTCCGGGATGATGCGGAACGTCTCCGCGAAGATCATGCAGTACATGGCCCGAACGTAGTGGGTGTGGATGATCCCCTTCGGCAGCCCGGTGGTGCCGCTCGAATACATGATATTGAACATGTCCTGGTCGGTGAGGCCGGCGTCCGGCGGCTCGCTTTCCGCCTGATCCGCGATCATCGCCTCGAAAGACCGAAAACCGGGTACCGGCGCTTCGCCACCACCCACCAGGACGTAGCGGTCGGCGGCGATCGCCGGCAGGCGTTCCCGGATGCGCCCGAACGTCTCCGCGAACGATGCGTGGCCGACGACCATGGCGGTGTCGGAGTCCGCGAGCAGCGTCGCCAGTCCCTCGCCTTGCAACAACGGGCTGGCCGGGACGATGACGATGCCGGTCTTGGCCGCGGCCCAGTAAGAGGCCATCATCTCCAGGCAGTTGGGCAGCACCGTGGTGAACTTGTCGCCCTTGCGAAGACCGCAGGCCAGCAGCGCATGGGCGTAACGGTTGACGTAGGCGTTCAGCTCTCGGTAGGTCAACCGCCGGTCGCCGACCACCAGCGCCACGTGGTCCCCGCGGAAGCGCGCATGGCGCGGCAGCAACGATCCGATGTTCATGGACGGGACTTCCCTTCACTAAGACCTGCTCTGATGGGCCTGCACTCGATGGGGCCTTCAGAGTTCCTACTATACCGAGCCGCATGCGGCGTTCCAGTCTTGGAGATCCGGTTCCAAGGGTGCTATCAATGGTGCGTTGCAACATCGGCCGTGAACGGCGTCCTTATGGCGATTCGATTGCTGAACTTGCGGGTGGCGCGGTTGCCCGCCGCGCTCACCTGCCTCGGGATGCGACACAGAACCGATGACCAATGATCGCCGCATGAAACATGAGGAGGAGAAGGTCGCCATGAGGCTCAAAGTGCTCGCCATAGTGCTCGCCGGGGGGGAGGGAACCCGCCTCGCTCCGCTGACCAAGGAGCGCGCCAAGCCGGCGGTTCCGTTCGGCGGCAAGTACCGCATCGTCGACTTCGTGCTGTCGAGCCTGATCAACTCGGGCATCCACTCCATCTATGTAGTCATCCAGTTTCGCAGTCAGTCGCTCCTGCAGCACCTGAACGATGGCTGGCAGACCGGCGGCATCCTGAAGAGCGCCTTCGTGGTGCCGGTACCGGCTCAGATGCGCAGCGCCGGCAAGGACTGGTACCGGGGCACCGCCGACGCCATTCATCAGAACATCAACCTGATCGAGCAGTCCCGCCCCGACATCGTTGCCGTGTTCGGCGCCGATCACATCTATCGCATGAACATCCATGAGATGATCGAGTTCCACGAGCACAAGCGCGCCCACGCGACCGTTGCGGCGATCCCGACGGACAAAAAGTACTCGAAGGAATTCGGCGTGCTGGAGACGACACACTCCGGCCGCATCATTGGCTTTCACGAGAAGAAGGCGGACGCGCCGACCATGCCCGGCGACCCCAACCGCGTCTATGCATCGATGGGGAATTACATCTTCTCGACCGACATGCTGCTCAAGATGGTCGAAGAAGATCAGAAGGACGAAAACAGCTCCCACGACTTCGGCAAGGACATCCTGCCGAAGATGGTGAGCTCGGCAGAGCTGTTCGCCTACGACTTCATGACCAACCGCATTCCCGGCGAACCGCACGGCAAGATGCCGTACTGGCGCGACGTCGGCACCCTAGACGCGTACTACGAGGCGAACATGGATCTGCGAGCGATCGACCCGCAGCTCAATTTGTTCAATGCCCAATGGCCGCTGCGGACGGCGGGCTACTCAGACCCGCCGACCAAGTTCGCGTTCGACGAGGACGGCCGCCGCGGCCAGGCCATCGACTCGGTCGTGGCCGGCGGCTGCATCATTTCCGGCGCGTCGATCCGCAATTCCGTTATCGGGCGCCATGTCTACGCCCACGCCGGCGTCGAAATCGACGAATGCGTGATCTTCGACAACTGCGACATCGGCCGCCGTTCCAAGCTGCGGCGCTGCATTCTGGAGAAGAACGTACAGATCCCGGAGGACTCGGTGATCGGCTACAACCTCGACGAGGACCGCAAGAAATACCACGTCTCGGAAAGCGGCATCGTCGTCATCGAAGGCAAGCGCACCCCGGTCAAGCTCAGCACGATCACGATCTGAGCGGCCTCAACGACCTTCGGTCTACTTCTCGGCCATGTTGGCCGAGACATCCGCGATCGCCGGTTGAGGATGCTTGAAGACTTGGCCCTCGTTGTCGCCGCGTCTCTCGCCGGCATCCTCAATTTGGCGGCGGGAGGCGGGCGGCGGGCGGCGGCACGTTTCTGACGTTCCCGGCGATCGCAAATATGGTTGCATTCTTACCGGCATCTTCTATATTTAGATTAACATGATTATGCGTCTTTGCCCCACCCGCTTTCTCTTGCATTCAGGCTCCCTGAAAACGGGCGGTCTCGCCCCGAGCGTCGCTGGCCGGGCGTAGCTCCGCCCCGGCCCGGCTCGGGGGCCAATCCCACCGAAATCACCGTTGATCGTTTCCAGTCGTCCGGCGGACCGCGGTCCGTCGGTAGACGGCTTCCGTGCTCGCTCACGAAGCCGCCCAAGAGGATGCCAACATCATGCTGTCTTCAATCCAGTGCCCTCACTGCAACGGAGGGGCGCCTTCGTCGGGAACTCGCTGTCCCGTTTGCGGTGCTCCCGTTTCCGCACGTCGTCCACAGCGAACGGCGAACCTCGTCCCGATGACGGTCGTGGCCCGGCTTAAGCCGAAATCGCGATCGCGCCCGCCCGATAACGGCTCCGGCCCGCCCCCCGCCGCGTGAACGCGGCGCACCGGATCGGCGACCGATCGCCATGCTGCAACGTGCGCGCTTGCTGCGTCCACCGCCCGACGTGCGGGGCGACCTGCGAGCGCAGACAACCAAGGAGTGACAGGGATGTATATCCACAGGACAGATGACAACACCTTCAAGACGCGCAAGCGGGCGCATGAGGGACACCCCATCATGGACGCAAGGAAAGTCGGCGACCCAACCATGTACGCCAATGACCTGTTCCATCGCTTGACGGGATACGGGGTAGTCCGTGCCCATCATGGCGCACACGGAACGCCGGCCACCGAAGACCATCGCGCACTGCGTTATGCCGAGGACACCTTAGCACGGATGAAAGGCCGCAAGCCTGGATATGAACCTGATCTCGGTCGGCGCCGCATGAATTGTCCTCGCCGCAGCGAAGCTGCTGCTGTCGCAAACACGACAGCCGGACATCACCCGGCGACAGTTCCCGCCATGGCATACGCGAGAGACCTGTTCAAACGATTGCGCGGATTGCCGGCGCTCCATCGGGATGACCCCGCGCACCGGCCGCTGCCGGAGACCATGGCCGAGCCCCTGCCGGTTGCCGAAGCGCTCCGGCGCGCGCTCAGGACAACGGCGCGACTCCTGTGGATCGGCGTCGTCGAGCGCTATCTGTGCCGGCGACGGCGGCGGGTCGCCGTCGCTCAACTCCAGGCGCTGGACGGCCGGTTGCTGGCCGACATCGGGCTTCGGCGCAACGACATCGAGCGGACGGTCGACGGCCTGATGAGGCGCAGCGGCAACACGCTGCCGACGGCCAGAGATCGGAACGGTTCGGGCGTTTCGGGCGCCGAAGACGAGAGCCGGTGGCGGCTGGCTGCATAGCCGGCTTCGGGCGCGGCCGAAGTGATGGACACGGAAGGTGCCCGGATCGGCACCGTTTAGAGAAAGACGAAGGAGAGAAGACATGAGGATCAGGGAGGTCATGAACAGCCCGGTCGACACCATCGACCCAAGCACGACGATTGCCGCCGCAGCCAGAATGATGCGTGACGCGAACGTCGGCTGCTTGTTGGTCAGCAGCGACGACCGGCTCTTGGGCGTCGTCACCGATCGTGACATCGTGGTGCGGGGCCTTGCCGAGGGCAAGGCATCCACCCGAAACAAGGTCTGGACCGTGATGTCGAGCGAAGCTCTGTGCTGCTTTGAAGATCAGCCAGCCGAGGCGGCGGAAAGGATCATGATGGAGCATGGCGTCCGGCGGTTGCCGGTACTCGATCGAGCCGGGCGTCTGACCGGGGTCGTTTCTTTGAGCGATCTGCGTGGCGGCGCATCCAGCAAGGCGCCGTGGCGGGTGACCTTCTACAAGACGCTGGCGGATGTCCGCGGGAGGTTGCACGAGGCGCCGCTCGTGATCCTCAACGTCGGTGCTGCAGTCAGCAAGACTGAGGCCGAGGCAGCGGCGCGGCGCATCTTCGAGGGTGACTGGAGCCCGAAGCGGTGGAAGGGCGCGGCGGATGGCGTCCACGTTGACGGCCGGGCGGGAGCCCGGCTTTCTCAGCCGCGCTCAACATCGAGACGGGTCGTGCCGGTGGCGCGGACCTCATCCAGGAGCGATTTTGCCCCGCAGCTTGGTGCCGCCGCGGCCGATTAGCGACCGTGGTCCGCGCTGCGGGTGACGAGGGTGACGAGGGTGACGAGGGTGAGGCAATATGAACGATCAGCCTTCTGACAGACTGGTTTGTCGCGCGTTCGAAGCGTCGACCGCCTCGATCGTTGTGACCGCCGGCCGGGATGCCGACCACGCCGTCGTCGATGTCAACCCGGCGTTCGAGATGTTGACCGGCTATGCTCGCGATGAGGTCCGCGGCCGCAACCTGCGTTTTCTGTTCGCGCATGATCGCGACCAGGAGGGCTTGCAGCTCATTCGCGATGCCCTGGCGCAACACCGCCCGGTGACGGCGGTGCTGCGCAACTACCGGAAGGACGGAGCGTTGTTCTGGAACGAGGTCCGGATGGCGCCGCTGCGCTCATCCGACGGCGACGTCAGCCACTGGGTCGCAGTCCAGGACGACGTTACCGACCGCGTCCGCAAGGAACACCAGTTGCAGGAGGCCGAGCAGCGGTTCCGTCTGGTGGCGGATGCGGCCCCGGTGATGATCTGGGTGGCGGACGCGGACAAGCGCTGCACCTACGTGAACAATGCGTGGCTGGAGTTCACGGCCCGCTCTCTCGAGCAGGTCCTGGGCGGCGGCTGGGGGGAGTGCCTTCACCCCGATGATCGCAGCAGTTGCTTCGCCGTCTATTCAGGAGCCTTCGACAACCGCCGTTCCTATCGGATGGAGTATCGCCTCAGACGGCGAGATGGCGCCTGGCGCTGGATCCTGGAAACCGGCGTTCCGCGTTACAGCGAGACCGGCGCTCTCGCCGGCTACATCGGCTCCTGTCTCGACATCACCGAACGCATCGAGGCTGAGCGCGCGCTGCGCGCCAGCGAGGCCCGATTCCGGTCGATAGCCGAGCATACCTACGACTGGGAAAGCTGGATAGGGCCGCACATGACGCCGCTATGGATCAATCCCGCGGTGGAGCGGATCACCGGCTACTCGGTGGCCGAGTGCATGGGCATGCGGCACTATCCTCTGCCTCTGGTTTATCGCGCCGATCGCGAACGCTTCGTGCAGGAACTTAAAGCTCCGCAGGGCAACGACCTGCCGTTCCGCATCGTTTGCAAGGACAAGACCGTTCGGCACGCGGCGATCTCTTGGCAAGCCATTACGGATCAGGATGGACACGCCGCGGGCTACAGAACCAGCGTTCGCGAAACCTCTCGTCAGGACGGCCCCGCCGGGCTGTCGGATCCGGAATGAACAGGGAACAGAAAAAATTTCAGAAAAAGCTTGTTTACATAACCCAATCGGGGTATACCACGCGTGTCCCGCGAGCGTCCTCGCGAACCAACAATTCAGAGCTTGGTTCGCATTGACCTCCTCCCTATCCAAACTAGGCCGCCCCTCCCCGGGGCGGCTTTTTTGGTGGCGCGCACTACCGGGCGTCGATTTCGGCCGGCGTCAGCGCCTTCAGGCTGAAGGCGTGAACGGGGCCCGCCAGTTCCTCGGCGATTACCGCCGTGACCATGCGGTGGCGGTCGACCCGGGACTTGCCGCCGAACTGCTGCGATACGATTTCCACCCTGAAATGGGTTTCGCCTTCCGGGCGGGCGCCGGCATGGCCGACGTGCTTGTGGGACTCGTCGACGATGGTCAGCAGGGACGGCTCGAACGCCGCCTGCAGCTTGGCTCGGAGGATCGAAGCTATGGTCATGACGTGCCATCTCGTACCAGTTTGCGTGACGAAGAAGTGGTGATGTCATCGTCCGGCGGCGTCAAGCCGCGATCGCAAGACTCCGGCCCGGCCAGGCGTGCGCAACGCCCGCGGATCGGGTTGCCTGTCAGCGAGCGAATGACCATAGTATGCCCATGAGATTGACGACCGGCCGCAGACGCAGCACGTTTCAGGCGCAGACCAGGGAGCCCGGTCACTGCCACTGGCCGGGCTGCCCCCAACGCGGGGAATACCGGGCGCCGCAGTCCCGCGCCGCGCTCACCTCGTACGTCTGGTTCTGTCTCGATCATATCCGCGAATACAATTCGGCGTGGAACTACTATCAAGGCATGACCGAGGACGAGGTCGAGGCGGATCTGCGCCGGGACACCGTGTGGCAGCGACCGTCCTGGCGTCTCGGGCACGATCCGCGCAGCTTCGTCCACCCGAGCGGAACCTTCAGGGACGCCTTCGGGTTTTTCCAATCGGATCCTCGGGAAGTGCGCCGGCCGTCGATTTCGCCGGAAGAAAAGGCCCTGGTGGTTCTCGACTTGACCGCGCCGGTCACCGTCGCCATCGTCAAGAAGCGCTACAAGCAACTGGTGAAGCAGCACCATCCGGACGCCAACGGCGGCGACAAGGCGGCAGAAGAGCGGTTCAAGGAGATCAGCGAAGCGTATCGCACCATCATGGTGAGCCTGACGACCCCGGGCGCGGGGGTGACCACGACCAATTTGCGGGGCCACCAACCAGAACACGGGCTGAAACGGACACTGGTCCGGGGCACCCCCGGGCGCCGGCGCGCGGCGCGGGGGGGGGGCGGGGGGCCCGGGGGGGCCATACGGGTGTCCGTCGGCCAGACGTCCGCCATCGACTGCGACATGGAGGTGCCGGCGCTCGGCGTCGCCGAGGACCATGTCCCAGACCTCGACGACGCCTACCGCTTCGATCACGACACGACGCTCGCGATCCTCGCCGGCTTCGCCTACAACCGCCGCGTCCTGATCCAGGGCTACCACGGCACCGGCAAGTCGACCCACATCGAGCAGGTGGCGGCGCGCCTCAACTGGCCGTGCGTGCGCATCAACCTGGACAGCCACATCAGCCGCATCGACCTGGTCGGCAAGGACGCCATCGTCATGCGCGACGGCAAGCAGGTGACCGAGTTCCGCGAGGGCATCCTGCCCTGGGCGCTGCAGCACCCGACGGCGCTGGTGTTCGACGAGTACGACGCCGGCCGCCCGGACGTGATGTTCGTGATCCAGCGCGTGCTGGAGGTCGAGGGCAAGCTGACCCTGCTCGACCAGAACCGGGTGATCCGCCCGCACCCCTATTTCCGCCTGTTCGCCACCGCCAACACCATCGGCCTCGGCGACACCACCGGCCTGTACCACGGCACGCAGCAGATCAACCAGGGCCAGATGGACCGCTGGAACATCGTCGCGACGCTGAACTACCTGCCGCACGAGGCGGAGCGGAAGATCGTGCTGGCCAAGGTTCCCGGCTACGACACCAAGGACGGCCGCGACACCATCGCCTCCATGGTGGCTTTGGCCGACCTGACCCGCGCCGGCTTCATCAACGGCGACATCTCGACCGTGATGTCGCCGCGCACGGTGATCACCTGGGCCGAGAACACCCGCATCTTCGGCGACCTCGGCTTCGCCTTCCGGCTGACCTTCCTCAACAAGTGCGACGAGGTGGAGCGGGCGACGGTGGCCGAGTACTACCAGCGCTGCTTCGGCCGCGACCTGCCGGAGTCGGCGATTCACGCTGTGGCGCGCTGAATGAGCCGGGGCCGCGAGGAAGACTCCACAGGCCTCGTCAAGCGTGTGACCGCCGCGGCGGTGCGCGGCGTCGCGCACCGTCCCGGCACCGAAGTCAGCTTCGGCCCCGGCCCGCCGGAATTGCGCGGCGAGCGGGTGAAGCTGCCCGCCACGATGCGCGCGACCGCCGACGAGGCCGGCTTTCGGGGCAGCGCGCGCCGCCGGCGCTGCGGCTTCGCCACCACGATGCGCCCTGCATGAGCGGCGCTTGCCGCTGGGCCGGCGGGCGCGCAGGTGTTCGACGCGATGGAGCGGGCGCGCGTCGAGGCGCTCGGCAGCCGCCAGATGCACGGCGTCGCCGGACAACCTGGGCGCGCCTCGACCAGACCTGCCGGTCGCGGCGGTCGCGGACGGTCGCCGAACGCCGACGCGGCGTCCTCGCCGACGCACTCAGCCTGCTCGCGCGAGAGCGGCTCACGGGACGTTCCGCTCCGGACGCGGCAAGGGCGCTGACGGATGCCTGGCGGCCGATCCTGGCCGAGCGGTGCGCCACCCAGTTGAGCCGACTTGCCGCGTCGCTGGAAGACCAACGCGCCTTCGCCGCTTGGCGGCCGAGATGATCCGCGCCCTGGAGCTTATCGACGACGACGATCCGTCGCTCCAGGACGACGACGAGGATGCCGACTCGGAGCCGGGTGACGACGAACGCCGGCCGGAAGACTCGCCCGAACATCAACGCGACGAAGGCGCGGCTCAGGCGGGAACGACCGCGGCGCCCCTCAGCGGCGACATGAGCGACGCCGACAGCGGCGCCGACGGTCTGCCGGATGAAGGCGCAATCGCCGGAGAGGGCGGCTTGGCGCCGGCCGGTCCGACCGCGCGGCCTGAGCGCCGGGTGGACGATCGAACGCCGGAACGGCGCCTACCAGGCCTTCACGACCGAGTTCGACGAAGAGATCGATCGCCGGCGCGCTGTGTGCCAGCCGACGAGCTGTCGCGGCTGCGCTTCAATCTCGACCAGCAGCTCGCCAGCCTGGAAGGGCGTGGTGGCGCGCCTCGCCAACCGCCTGCAGCGCCGCTTGCTGGCGCAGCAGACCCGCGCTGGGAGTTCGACCTGGAGGAAGGCGTGCTCGACGCCGCGCGCCTGGCGCGCGTCGTCGTCGACCCGCTGCCCGCTGGCCTTCAAGCGCGGAGAAGGACACCGAGTTCCGCGACACCATCGTGACGCTGCTGATCGACAATTCCGGCTCGATGCGCGGGCGGCCGATCACCGTGGCGGCGATGAGCGCCGACATCCTGGCCCGCACGCTGGAACGCTGCGGCGTGAAGGTGGAGATCCTGGGCTTCACCACCCGCGCCTGGAAGGGCGGGCAGGCGCGCGAGCGCTGGGTGAAGGCCGGCAAGCCGCAGCGGCCGGGCCGCCTCAACGACCTGCGCCACATCGTCTACAAGGCCGCCGACGCGCCGTGGCGGCGCGCGCGGCGCTCGCTCGGGCTGATGCTGCGCGAGGGGCTGCTCAAGGAGAACATCGACGGCGAGGCGCTGCTGTGGGCGCACAGCCGGCTGCTCGTGCGGCCGGAGCAGCGGCGCATCTTGATGGTGATCTCCGACGGCGCGCCGGTCGACGATTCGACGCTGTCGGTCAATCCCGGCAACTACCTGGAGCGCCACCTGCGGGACGTGATCCGCTGGATCGAGACGGTGTCACCGGTCGAGCTGACGGCGATCGGCATCGGCCACGACGTCACCCGCTACTACCGCCGCGCCGTGACCCTGGTCGACGCCGACGAACTGGGAGGCACCATGATGCAGAACCTGTCGGAATTGTTCGACGACCGCATCGACACCTCCCTTTGTCCGCACCCCTTCTCCCACCGGGCGCCCGGCGGCCCGGGCGGCGGGTGCTCCCACTCGGCCCGGGTTTCGCAGTTTGCGGGATCCAGCCCAGCACCTCAGCCTGGCAAACCCGGTACCTCACCCGCATCTCGTGGTCGCGAAGCGCGGACGCGCCAAGGCGTCAAGGGTAGTCAGGCGTCAGGGCGTCAAGGGCAGTCAGGCGGAGAGGTTACCGCTCGGGTGCTGCGTCTGTCGGTGAGTCGGCGGCGTCTTGAAGGCCTGGTTGATCTGGTAGAAATTGAACACGAGGCTGGCGACGAAGATGCCGATGCCGATGTAGTACGTTGTGTGCTCGTGCGCCCGCGACGCCACGACGAGCCCGTAGAGGCCGATGCCTGCGATCAAGATCCCGGCAATCCAGCGGTCGACATTGGCCAACGTTCGATCCTCCTGCTCTGCGACGTCGTTCCCGAGAGCAAAACTCAGTCAATCAGGAGCGTTGCGCAACTCTTTTCGTCTGCGCAGCCTCGCCCCGCGCCCCGGCCATACTCCGTTCACGGGTCGGCAGAACGATGCGGAACGTCGTCCCCTGCGGCCCGGTCGCAGCGAGCGACAGATCGCCGCCATGGGCGTGGACGATTTCGCGGGCGATGGGAAGACCGAGGCCGGTTCCGCCTTGGCGCGAGGCGCCCTCGAACGGTCGGAACAGCCGCGCTCGGGCGTCTTCCGCAATCCCGGAGCCGTCGTCGGTAACGTCGATGACGACGCGCGAGTCCTGTTGCACGGCGACGATGGCGAGCGTCCGGGCGCCGGCGTGGCCGGCGTTCAGGGCAAGATTGCTGAACACCCGGAACATCTGGTCGCGATCGACGTCGATGATGAGATCGAGGCCGCTGCCCGTCACCCGCTGGAGCGACCCGCTACGCCCCTCGGGCGCCTCGATCGCGGCCTGGACGTCCGCGAACAGGTCGCCGACGGAGACGGCAGCGCGCTCCAGCGTCTGGCTGGGATCGTGGACGAAGCGGAGTGTCTGGGTGCAGAGGGTGACGGCGCGATCGATGGCGTTGAACAGGCGGGGCGTCACCTGCTTGACCTCGGGATCATCGATGGCCGCCAGACGGTCCGAGGCAAGAACCGCCGTCGCCAGCGTGTTGCGCAGGTCATGATTGATTCTGGCGACCGCCGCGCCAAGAGCGGCAAGGTGGGTTCTCTGCCGGAGCGCGGCGCGAAGGTCCGTCTGCATGGCGGCCAACTCGCGCTGGGCGATGCCGATCTCGTCGGTGCGCCGGGTCGGCGGCAAGGTCAGCGCCTCGTCCTCCGGATCCCGGCGAAAGCCCATGATGCAGTCGGTAATGATCCGGATCGGCCGCACCATCAGCCATTGCAGGCTGAAATAGACGAGGCCGGCGGCGATCAGCGAGATGACGATGGAGAGCGACAGGATGCGCGCGGAGTAGCCGTACATTCTCTCGCGCAGCGGCGTTTCATCCAGAACCACTTCGATGGTCCGGTCCTCCTCTCCGGGAACCGCCGCGACCACCCGCATGATCCGGTTGCGGGGCTGCGCCAGGGTCGCAAAGGCTTCGCTGATCATGTCCATCAGGGTGCGGCCGCGCATGTCGAAGGTGACGTCGATGGCCGGCGGCATGTCGCCGCTCAGCATTTGCACCCGGCCGTCCGGCGACTTGAGCACGATGGCGTAGGCGCCGGCGTGGAACAACAGATCCATGGCGAGTGCTTCGGCAAGACCGCCTTCGGTGTTCGCTCTCGCGGCCAGCACCGCGATATTTGCCTTCTCCAGTTGATCCGCCAAATACACTTCGCGAAAGCGGGAGATGGAGGGGACGTAGATCAGAACCTCCGCCAGCATTACGAAGACGATCGTGAGCCCTAGAAGGCGCGCCGACAAACCAAACCGCACAGCCGGCGGCGAAGCGTGATCGTAAGGCATCATCGCCAAGCATACAGCAGTTCAGCGGCTCGGACTGAATGCGAAATCCAGAACGTCACGGACGGCCGCAGTCACGGTTGCTGGCGAACACGTCCGTTGCTCCGGCCTCTCCGGCCGACCCACCGGATCCACCAGGGCCAGATCCACCAGGGCCAGATCCACCAGGGCCAGATCCACCAGGGCCAGATCCACCAGGGGTTGTCGTCGGCGGAAGGCTTTGCTAAGTGCATACGGGTTCCACGCGCCGCGGCGATGTTCGCGGGCGCATCGATCATCCCGCTGTAGCGGACCTCTCGCCGGTCGACCGCGGTCGGCTTTCTCCAGACATTCCCATACTGGCGCGGGCGCCGGTTCGTTGCGGAGGGTTCATGAACGAGCGCTTAGGGTATCTCGCTTTTCTGGCGTCGGTGGCCGTGCTCGCTTTCGCGGTCGGCATCGCGTTCGCTCTGCTGCAGCCGCCGCCCTTCGGAATGGTAAAGCGACACATCGAAAACGTTGCCGACACTGTCGTTTACTGGAAAAACGACTTCGGCATCGCGCCTACCCGCTATCTCCGGCCCGAACGCGGCGCACGCCCGGCGAACCCCATCCTGCAGCCCGACAAGCTCGCCGAAGGGTGGCGCGTGATCGCCGGCTATGTCCGCGACCGCCCCAGCCCCGCCGGCGCCATACTGTTCGATGAACAAGGGAATGAACGATTTTTCTGGCCGATCGATCCGCAAGTCATCCGGGATGCGATCGGCGTCACCAACCCGCGGAGTCGCAACGCCGTCCTCCACGGCTTCGAACTGATGCGCGACGGCTCGATCGCGGTGAGCTTCGACGTCGGCGACATCATGGCGCGGCTGGATTCCTGCGGCAGGGTCCTATGGGGGAAGGACGACCCTTATCATCACTCGATCAGTCTGGAAGACGACGGCACCCTCTGGGTGTCGGGTCTGTCCGACGACAAGAACGGCATTTCGCAGCTCGATGTGGAGACCGGCGAGGTTCTGTGGTCACAGCGGTTCTTCGACGACGCGTTCCTCGGCGGCGACCACCGCGGCATCTTCCAGATCGCCCGGGAAGTCAGGGAGTTCAATCCCCGCTGGGACAGCGGAGATCCCATGCACATCAACGACGTCGCCGTGCTGAGCGCCGAGTTTGCGGGGGCGTTTCCGCAGTTCAACGCCGGCGACATCATGGTCTCGGTGCGGAACCTGAACCTGGTGGTGATCCTCGACGCCGGCACGAAAAGGGCGAAATGGTGGCAACACGGCCCCTGGCATCGTCAGCACGACCCTGATTTCCTGCCCAATGGCCACATCTCCGTATTCGACAACAACATGCACGGCGGGCAATCGCGGATCATAGAAACCGATCCGGTGACGCGGGAGACGCAGGTGGTGTTCGAAGGATCGGACGAGGCGCCGTTCTACACCTGGGTGATGGGCAAGCATCAGCGGCTCGACAACGGCAACATCCTGATCGTGGAGCCGGAAGCCGGCCGGGCGTTCGAAGTGACCGCAGCCGGCGAGTTGGTGTGGGACTACCGCAACGCCTACGACGAGGAGCGCAACTTGCTGGTGACCAACGCCGTCGTGCTGCCGAAGGACTTCTTCGACGCCGGCGTGCCCACGTGCCCCGCCCCCCGCCCTTGAAGTGAAGGCAAGCAGCAGCGGCGCAGGTCGGGCCGCCGTCGGTGAAGAGCGCCAGAGCAAAGGTGGCGCCGCCCGATCTCGCCGTGATGACCCCAAACGCACCCAGCGGTAGTGAAAAATCCGCGATTCCCAACATAGTTGACTTTTAGAGTTTTTTTATTCACCTTTGCGGTCATGGTCGATCAAGACCCAAGATTAACAAGATCTTGGCCGTATACATCCGGCGGGAGGCTGCATTTGGGTTCAAAAGCATGATGGGGTAAAGATTATGGTGCGGTTTGTTTTTCTGGGTCTCTGGGCATCGGTGTTTGTGCTGGCGGGTAGCTATGACGGTAGAGGGTACCGTCCAGCGCATGCCGAGCCCGTCTTCCGAGTACCAGCCACACGGTCAGTTTCTGCTGCTGCGGTCGCCACGCCCGTTCCGGACGCCCGCATCGACGAGGAAGGCTCGGCCGCCGTGCTTCAGCCCTCCGAGGCTCCGGCCATCATGGTCAGCCTCGCTTTGCTTCAGGATGCCGAAACGCGAGTTGCTCCGCCGACGGAGCCATCCACGGTCACCGGCAACTTCGATCGGTTTGTGGATCCGGTGTCGCTGCCGACGACGTCCGCGACACCCGCTGTCGGATATGGCGCCACGTTGCCGGATCTCGAAGTCGAGATTCACTGCCTCGCGCTCAACATCTACTGGGAGGCGCGGTCCGAACCGCTGCTCGGCAAGATCGCGGTAGCCAAGGTGACGTTGAACAGGGTCAAAGACCCCGCGTTCCCTGACTCCATCTGTGACGTCGTACGTCAGGGCGAGGAGACGGTCCTGCACCAGTGCCAGTTCTCCTGGTTTTGCGACGGCCGCAACGACGTGCCGTTGAATGAGGCGGCGTGGCGTCACGCAGAGGAGGTCGCCCACCTGGTGGTCTCTACGGCGCGCCGGACCCGACCCGAGGCGCCCTCTGGTACCACGCCGACTACGCCGACCCACCATGGACGCGCTCGATGACCCGCACCACCCAGATAGGTCGGCACATCTACTACGTCCAGGGCTGAGCGTTTCGGCGCCGCAGCCGCGACCACAGGCCGCCGGCCAGCCGCCGCCGCCTTCTCGCCATGGCGCCATCCGCCCCTCGCCCGCCCCGCGCCTGCGGGGATCGGGGAGACGAGCCGTCGTCATGCTCGGCGGAGCACCTCGTCCAGGATATCGACCATGTCCGCGATCTGGGCGGGCTCGGCTATCAGCGGCGGGGCCAGGATGCCGGTGTCGCCGGTCCACTTGATGAGCAGGCCCGCCTCGAACAGGCGCTTCAGGGTCCGGTAGCCGCGCGCCCCCGGCGCCCCGTCCGGCGCCAGATCAAAGGCCGCCAAGAGCCCATAGCCGCGCACGTCGATGACCGCATCGTGCCCCTGAAGCGCGAACATGCGGTCGAGGAAGTGCTCCGACAACTCGGCTGCACGCTCGAACAGGCGTTCCCGCTCATAGATGTCGAGCGTCGCCAGCCCGGCGGCACACGCCGCGGGGTGTGCCGAGTATGTATAGCCATGGAACAGTTCGATCGCGCCTTCCGGCGCCGCCTCGGTGACGGTCTCGTAAATGTCGTCCCGCACCACGACCGCGCCCATCGGCTGAGCGCCGTTGGTGAGCGCCTTGGCGAGGGTCATCATGTCCGGCGTGACGCCGAAGCTGTCGGCGCCGAACGCCTTGCCGGTGCGCCCGAAGCCGCAGATCACCTCGTCGAACACGAGCAGGATGCCGTGGGCGTCGCAGATCCCGCGGAGACGCTCCAGGTAACCCTTGGGCGGCACCAACACCCCGGTTGAGCCGGCGATGGGCTCGACAAAACAGGCGGCGATGGTATGCCCGCCGAGGGTGTCCACCGCCCGCTGCAGGTCGTCGGCAAGCTCCACCCCGGTCTCCGGCTGGCCGCGGACGAAGCGGGTCCCGGGCTGCCAGGTATGGCGCATGTGCACCACCCCCGGCATCACCGCTGCGAACGCTTCGCGGTTTCTCATCAGGCCGCTCAACGACGTGCCACCGATGTTGACGCCATGGTAGGCCCGCTCCCGCGAGACGAAGCGGAGGCGCTGGCCCTCGCCGCGCGCCCGGTGCCAGGCCATGGCGATCTTGAGGGCCGTGTCCACCGCCTCCGAACCGGAGTTTGCAAAGAACACGTGGTCGAGCCCGTCCGGCGTGATCTTCACCAGCCGGTTGGCGAACTCGAAAGCCGCAGGGTGGCCGAACTGGAACGACGGAACGTAGTCGAGGGCGGTGAGTTGCGCCGCCACCGCATCGGCGATGTCACGGCGGCCGTGCCCGGCCGCGCAGCAGAACAGTCCCGACACTCCGTCCAGGATGCGCGCGCCGGTCTGCGACACGTAGTGCACCCCGTCGCCGCCCACCAGCAGCCGGGGATCGGCCTTGAAATCCCGGTTTGCGGTGAACGGCATCCAGTGGTTTTCCAGGGTGTTCGTCGCGTACTGCATCGATGCGTCTCCCGTCTTCGTCTCTCCGCAGCCGCCGTTGCCGCCGCGCGAGCGGTCTCCACCATACCAGCCGCCGCGTTCATTGGCATGACATTGCGCACCGCCGTGCGCGGACGAAGCCGAGTAACCACTTTGTGTCATTGGTTAATATTGCGGGTTAAATTTTGCAAAAAAACACCCAACGGTGGCCGTCGCGCCATGATCCGAGTTGCCGAAAACGGCGGATGACAGCGCGGGATGCATGAATGAACGAAGATCGGGACGACCACGGCAACAGGTATGGCCTCCCTGCCCTAGGCGATCGCCGCTGGCACCAGGACCGGCGCAACGACGACCGGCGCCAGGGCGAGGATCGTCGCGGCCGCGGCCGCACGCCCATCGCGGCGGAAGACCGCCAGGGGCAGTTGGTGACGGTGCGCCCCTACGCGTTTCGCAGCTTCGACGAACGGCGCATCGCGGGTGACCGCCGCGGCCGCGACCACCGCGCCGCAAGCGACGCCTGGGCCGATCCGGGGTTCGACGGTGGCGCTGTCATTCTCACCGCCGCCGAGGTGCGGGCCTTGCTGGCGCCGCCGGAGGACGACGACTGAAATCAGTCCGGCCGTGACGCGTCCGGACGCGCCCCGAGCCGCAGTCTGAGCGCGTTGAGCTTGATGAAACCGGCGGCGTCGCGCTGGTCGTAGACCTGCTCTTCCTCGAAGGTCGCCACCGCCTCGCTGTAGAGGCTGTAGGGGGACTTGCGGCCGGTGACGATGACGTTGCCCTTGTAGAGCTTGACCCGCGCCGTGCCGGTGACGCGCTCCTGCGTATGGTCGATCAGCGCCTGCAGCGCCTCCCGCTCCGGCGCGAACCAGAAGCCGTTGTAGATCAGCTCGGCATAGCGCGGCATCAGGTCGTCCTTGAGGTGGGCGGCGGCGCGGTCGAGCGTGATGCTTTCCACCGCTCGCCGCGCATGCAAAAGGACGGTGCCGCCCGGCGTCTCGTAGACGCCCCGCGACTTCATGCCGACGAAGCGGTTCTCGACGATGTCGACGCGGCCGACGCCGTGGCTGCCGGCGATGACGTTGAGACGATCCAACAGCGCCGCCGGCGACAGCGGCTCGCCGTCAACGGCGACAGGATCGCCCCGCTCGAACGCGATCTCCAGCGTCGTCGCGGTGTCGGGAGCGTCCTCGGGCGCGACGGTGCGGAGGAACATGCCCTCGTCCGGTTCCTGCCAAGGGTCCTCCAGCGCCTTGCCCTCGTAGGAGATGTGGAGCAGGTTGGCGTCCATGGAGTACGGCGCCTCGCCGCGCTTGTCCTTCGGGACCGGGATCTGGTGCTGCTCCGCATAGGCGATCAGGCGGCTCCGCGAGGTCAGGTCCCACTCGCGCCACGGCGCGATCACCCGGATGTCCGGCTTCAGGGCGTAGTAGGTCAGCTCGAAGCGCACCTGGTCGTTGCCCTTGCCGGTGGCGCCATGGGCGACGGCGTCGGCGCCGACCTCTCGGCGATCTCGATCTGGCGCTTGGCGATCAGCGGCCGGGCGATCGAGGTGCCGAGCAGGTAGGCGCCCTCGTAGAGGGCATTGGCGCGAAACATCGGGAACACGTAGTCGCGGACGAACTCTTCCCGCAGGTCGTCGACGAAAATCTCCTTGACGCCCATCTGCTCGGCCTTGCGACGCGCCGGCTCCAACTCCTCCCCCTGGCCGATGTCGGCGGTGAAGGTGACAACCTCGCAGTCGTAGGCGTCCTTCAGCCAGCGCAGGATGACGGAGGTATCGAGGCCGCCCGAGTAGGCGAGCACTACCTTTTTGACGTCGCGGGTCATGATCGGGGGTTCCGCATCGCGGTTGCACGGGAGCGCCGGAGACGCGGCGGCAGTATAGGTCAAACCCCAGGCGGGGCAACGGTCATGAGGCCGAGGCCGCGTTCATCCAGGCTTGAAGGTGCGGCTGCAGGAGAGCGAAAGGGCGGTATCCGACGGTCAGCGGCGCGAACTCGTCGGCCTGTTGGAGGATGACGCTGGGGAACCCGGAGATTCCCGCCGACTGGGTCAGCTTGAAATCGGCCCGCGTGGCGGCGGCCATGTCCGGCGCAGCGAACATGTCGGCGAAGGCTTCGGCGCCGATGCCGAATTCGCCGGCGATGTCCGCGAGGGTGGCGGCCGTCGTGACATCGCGGCCCTCGGCGTAGAACGCCCGCTGTACCGCGTGCAGGTAGCGCAAAGTCTGCTCGGGCGCCACGCTGCGCACGGCGACCACCGCCCGGCATGCCGGTTCGGTGTCGTAGACGAAGTTGTCGCGATCGAACAACGAGAAGTCGAACGGCTGGCCGGTCTCCTTGTGGACAGCCTCCCAATGGTGGCGCACGGCGGCCTTGTCCTTGTCGCGCATCGGATTGATGGTGCCGGGTCGGAGCCCGCCCATGACGGGGCTGATCGGCGCCCAGGCGCCGAGCATGTCATGGACGGCGGCGATGACCGGCGCGAAGCCCCAGCACCACGAGCACATCGGGTCCGCGAAGTAGATCACCCGACGCACCGGCTCCCGCCCAGCGGACTCACTGTCGACCATCATGTCGCAGTTGTCCCACGAGTTCGCGGCGATTGCACGCCGGAAGCGACGGGCGCAAACTCAAGAGGCGCAAACTCAAGAGGCGCAAACTCAAGAGGACTGCAGCATGACGACGACAAGCACGGCCAGGGTCGTCCTCCGGGCGAGGAGGAACTGGATGCCGCCGGTTCTGATCATCCTCGTCCTGGTGGCGGGCGGCGCGCCGGCGATGGCGGCGCGGTCTTGGTTCGATCTTCCTCCGGGCTTCAAGACGGTGACCGAACTGGATCGCTCGGAAGACGCCGAATGGCACAGCCTCGCCACCGTTCGCCCCGACGACGGCCCCTTCTCGAACCTGAGCGCCATTCACCTCCGGGCGGTGACCGGCGCGGTGGACGATCCCGACGCCTGGCTAACCCGCCGGCTCACCGGCGACGTGGGCGACGGGGCGGCCGCGGAGGACCTGCTCGGCAGCCCCGACAGCCCGTTCGGCGACCCTGCCTTCGACGTTCTGCGGGATGCGGTGCCGACCTTGTTCAAGGGGCTGGAGGCGCTCTCGAAGCTGCCGCTGGAGTTCTGCGAAGGGCCGAACGCGGCCTACAACGCCGCCGGCGATATGCGGGAGTTGTATTGCGTCTACCAGGTGGGACCGTTCCGGCAATACCTGATCCTGCGGCTGCAGGAGGTCGACGGCCTGTGGTACTTCACCGAGATCAAGGCGATGAACGAGCGCAGGCTGCGCCACCTGATCGCCATCGCCAACTCATTCCGCCCCGCCCGCTGAGCCCGGTTCCTCCCGGTTTTGTGGCGGTTCTGTTCGCGGAGGACGGACCTAAGATATTGTTATCAAACGTTTTGTGTCCGTTTCGATGCTGAAAATGTATGCGGATGTAGTCGGATGTATGCAGGCACCGGTCTAAACGATTGAATCCAAAGGATTCTATCGGAAGTTGAGTGACTGGTATCGATCAACCGTACGGCCAGCACGCGACCAGAAGGGCACGACCGAAAAGCCTGTGCCCGGCAGACAGCGGAAAAGAACGTTATCCGAACATAGCCCCGCCGGCCACCGCGGTCAAGGACCGCGCTTCACCAGCAGTGTTTTACTTTACATGCTGGTCAGGGTGCTTGAGGCAGTCGGACGGTGAGCGATGGGGCGCCAACTCAGCTGGGCTTTGAAGTGACGCATTACCGCATCCCGCGCTGCAGTGACTGCCCGCGCCGGGGTCAGCGCGGGGAGATGACCATCACCATCTGGCGGCCTTCCATTTTCGGGATCTGCTCGACCTTGGAGAGTTCCTCCAGTTCGTCGCGGACCCGATCGAGAACCTTCATGCCCAGGTCCTGGTGCGACAGCTCGCGCCCGCGAAAGCGGATGGTCACCTTGACCTTGTCGCCATCGTCGAGGAAGCGCCGCATGTTGCGAATTTTGACCTGGTAGTCGTGCTCGTCGATCGAGGGGCGCATCTTGATTTCCTTGACCTCGATCGTCTTTTGCTTCTTGCGCGCTTCGTTGCGCTTTTTCTGGGCTTCGTACTTGTATTTCCCGAAATCGAGGATCTTGCAGACCGGCGGGTCGGCGTTGGGCGCCACTTCCACCAGATCAAGGCCGGACTCCGCCGCCAAAGAAATGGCGCGGCCGACGCTGATCACCCCTAACTGCTCCCCGTTCTGGTCGACGACGCGCACCGTGGCGTTGTCGATCTCTTCGTTGACGCGCGGCCCATCGCGGGACGGCGGCTGATTGGACGGAATCCTCGCTATAGTCGAACCTCCTCGTCTGGCGCCGCGATCCCCCTCGGACCCGCAAGCGCAGTGAGCCCTCTCCGCTCCCGGACAGGGACAGCAACCGCAATCCCGCCGCCGATGCCAATAATCATCGGCGAGACGATCGCGTTACGAATTTTCATGATGTCATGGCTGACGAGGGCGCCGTTGCCGCCTTGAACCTACGGGCGTGTGCAGCCGGATCGGAGACTCTCAAGTCGTGCCCTTCAACGCGGTTCACCCTCGCGGCCGACTTGGAGGGCCGGCCGCCTCACCGGCAAGTGTAGCAACAGCCTCATCGAGCGCAAGAACTTCCTGCGTTTTGCCGCCGAGACGTCGCAGCGCCACGGTGCGGTTCTCCTGCTCGCGGGCGCCGACTACAGCCATAACCGGAACCTTTGCAAGACTATGCTCGCGGATTTTGTAGTTGATCTTTTCATTGCGCACGTCGAGTTCGGCGCGCACCCCCGCCGCCGCCAGAGCCGCTTGCACGTCCTGGGCATAGTCATCGGCGTCCGAAGTGATGGTCGCGACCACGACCTGGACCGGCGCCAGCCACAGCGGCAGGCGGCCGGCATGGTGTTCGACGAGAATGCCGATGAAGCGCTCGAACGAGCCCAGCACGGCGCGATGCAGCATGACCGGGCGGTGCTTGTCGCCGTCCTCGCCCACGTAGCTTGCGTCGAGGCGCTCGGGCAGCACGAAGTCCACCTGCAGCGTGCCCAACTGCCAGTCGCGGCCGATGGCGTCTCGCAACACGAACTCCAGCTTAGGCCCGTAGAAGGCGCCCTCGCCCGGGTTCAACACGGTCTCGAGGCCAGCCGCGTCCGTCGCGCTTTGCAGCGCCCGTTCCGCCCGGTCCCATGTCTCGTCGGACCCGGCGCGCTTTTCGGGCCGGTCCGAGAACTTGACGATGACGTCTTCGAACCCGAAGTCCCTGTAGATGCCGAGCAGCAACTCGCAGAACGCCTTGGTTTCCGACGTGATCTGCGCCTCGGTGCAGAAGATGTGGGCGTCGTCCTGGACGAAGGCGCGCACCCGCATCAGCCCGTGCAAGGCGCCCGACGGCTCGTTGCGGTGGCAGGAGCCGAACTCCGCCATGCGCAGCGGCAGGTCGCGGTAACTCTTGATCCCCTGGCGGAAGATCTGCACGTGGCCGGGGCAGTTCATGGGCTTCAGCGCCAGCACCTTCTCCTCCGCCTCGGCGGTGAACATGTGCTCGCGAAACTTCTCCCAATGCCCCGAGCGCTCCCACAGGCTGCGATCCACAAGTTGCGGCGTGTTGACCTCGACGTAGCCGGCGGCTTCCAGGCGATCGCGCATGTAGCCCTGCAGGGTGCGGTAGAGCATCCAGCCCTTCGGGTGCCAGAACACGGAACCCGCCGCCTCTTCCTGGAAATGGTAGAGGTCCATCTCCCTGCCGACCCGGCGGTGGTCCCGCTTCTCCGCCTCCTCCAGCATGTGGAGGTACTGGGTGAGTTGCTTGTCGTCGGGCCAAACGGTGCCGTAGATGCGCTGCAGCATGGGATTGCGGGAATCGCCGCGCCAGTAGGCGCCTGCCAGCTTCATCAGCCGGAACGCCTTGCCGAGCCGGCCGGTCGACGGCAGGTGCGGCCCGCGGCAGAGGTCGAGCCAGTCGCCCTGCCGGTAGACGCTGATCGGCTCGTCGGCGGGAAGGTCGGCGATGATCTCGGCCTTGTAGTGCTCGCCGATGGACGTGAAGTAAGTGACCGCTTCGTCGCGGTCCCACTCCTCGCGGACGATCGGCAGGTCGCGGTCGACGATGTCGCGCATCCGCGTCTCGATCCGCTCCAGGTCGTCCGGGGTGAACGGCTCGTCGCGGGCGAAGTCGTAGTAGAAGCCGTTCTCGATGGCGGGGCCGATGGTGACCTGGGTCCCGGCATAAAGCTCCTGCACCGCCTGGGCCATGACATGGGCGGCGTCGTGGCGGAGCAGTTCCAGGCCGTCGGCATCCCGGGAGGTCAGGATGGCGACCTCGGCGTCACGATCGATGACCGTCGCCAGGTCCTTCAAGGCGCCATTGACGCGGATCGCCATCGCCGCCCTGGCGAGGCCAGGGCCGATCGAGGCGGCCAGATCCGCACCCGACACCGGGCGCGCCTCTTCACGCACGCTGCCGTCGGGCAACGTGATGCGGATGATGCGCTGTGCGTCCAATTGGGGTTCGACCGTCGCCATGCATCGGCAATCTAGATCGGCGCATCGGCGTGTCAAGCGCCGGCTGCCGCCGCGAGCACGCTGTCGAACGCCTCGAGGACCTCCTCGACCCCCAGTTCCGTCAGAGCCTCGCGCCGCAGGATGCGCACCGCCGGCCCACGCGGCGCGCACTGCGCGGGGTTGGACTCGCGGGAAAACAGCACCAGCATTGGACAGCCGGCGGCCGCCGCCAGATGCATCGGACCGGTATCGTTGCCGACCGCGGCGACCGCATGGCGCGCCAGCACGACAAGCTCCGCAAGGCTAGTGCGGCCGGCCAGGGAGACGGCAGCCGGGCAGCGCCGGCGGATCTCCTCCAGGACGTCGGCTTCGGCCGCCGTGCCGATCAGCACCGGCTGCAGGTCGCGCGCGGCGAGCGTTTGCGCGAGAGCGGCGTAGCTCGCAGCAGGCCAACGCTTGCCAGGCCGGTGCGCGGACCCGCCCGGCGCCAGCAGCACGAACCGCGCAGCGATGCCGAGCCCGCCGATGTCGCCCTTGAGCCACGACAGATCCGGCGGCGGAACGATGTCGATGCCGGCGAGGCGCAGTTGCTCGGCCTGGCGATCGAGGGTGTGCATGGCGTTGCGGCGGGGGTTGACATGGGGGTGCGACGCGCCGCGGGCAATGCCGGACCACTCCGGACGTGGCCCCGGCCAGAACAGCCGGAAGTACGCGCTGCTACGCCCGTTGGTCTGCAGATCATAGACTCGCGTGAACGACCGCGAGCGCAGACGCCGGCGCAAGCCGAGCCAGCGGTGCACCTCGGCCGGCCGCGGCCGGTCGTCGACCCAGATGTCGTCGAAGTACGGCGCCTGCTCCGCAAGAGCCACCAACGGCGCCGTGGTTAGCAGCACGATGCGGGCGGTCCGGTGGTGCGCGCGGATCGCCGCGCACGGCCCGAGCGCCTGCACGAAGTCGCCGAGGGCGCCGAGCTTGATGACCAGGATCGATTCGGTCTTCACGCGCGCCGTCCCCCCGCGGCTTCCCGGTAGATGGCGAGGGTCTTCCGGCACATCACGTCATTGGTGAAATTGGCCCGCACGTGGGCGATGGCCGTCTCCGCCATCCGCGCCCGCTCGTGGCCGCCCAACGCCAGCGCCCGCTCCAGTGCCGCCGCCAGCGCCGCGGCGTCCCCCGGCGGGGTGAGCCAGCCGGTCTCGCCCTCGATCACGGTTTCCCGTGCGCCGCCATGGTCGGTGGCGATGACCGGCCGTCCGAGCGCCTGCGCCTCCACCGCGACGCGGCCGAACGCCTCCGGCTCGATCGAAGCCGACACCACCACGTCGGCCAGGCGATACGCCGCCGGCATGTCGTCACAATGGCCGATGATCAGGACCTGCTCGCCGAGGCCGTGGCGGACGATCAGGTCCTGCAGTTCGCGATGGTAATCGACGCGTCCCTGGTGGTCGCCGAGGATGACGGTGCGCACGTCGCGGCGCCCAACGCGCGCCATGGCCTCGATCAGCACCGCCTGCCCTTTCCAGCGGCTCAGCCGCCCGGGGAGCAGGACCAGCGGCGCGCCGTCGCGGAGCCCCCATCGCGCCGCCAGCGCCGCGACGCGTTCGGGCGATACCCGCTCCGGAGCGAACGCCCCGATATCGGCGCCGCGGTGGATGATGCGGATGTGCCGCTCCGAAAGCCCGTAAACGCTTTGGATGTGCGCGGCGATGAACCGGGAGATGGCGATCACCGGCCGACCGCGGGTCATGATGCTGTTGTAGCGGCGTTTCATGGGATTACCGGCGCCGTAGGTGCCGTGGAAGGTGGTGACGAAGGGGCAGCCGCTGCGGCGCGCCGCGACCCAGGCAGACCACGCCGGAGCCCGCGAGCGGGCGTGCACGACGTCGACTCCGTGGCGGCGGACCAGCGCCGCGAGTCGCCAGGCGTTGGCGGCCATTGCGGCGGGGTTTTTGCTTTCGAGCGGCAGGCGTTCATGCCTCGCGCCGCTCGCCTCCAGGACTGGCGTCAAGGGGCCCCCGGCCGAGGCGACGATGGCACGGCCGCCGGCGCGGACGATGGCGGCGGCGACATCGACGCATCCGCGCTCGACCCCGCCCTGGGCGCCGAGCGCCGGCAGCACCTGCAGGATGGTCGGAAACCGGTCGTGCTGCGCCATGGCCGCGTGATTTATGCTCTCCAGCCGCTTTAGGATCATCCGGCCGTATCGGACCAGGGGAGGCAATCATGGCCGTCGCCGAAGCGCTCGAGGAACCGCCGCTGCAGACGGCGCAGCGGGTGGACGGCGCGACTATTGCTTATCACTGCACGCCCGGCAAGGCTCCGGGCGTGGTGTTCCTGACCGGCTACATGTCCGACATGACCGGCGGCAAGGCGCTCTGCCTGGAACGGTTCTGCCGGGAGCGCGGCCACGGCTACGTGCGGTTCGACTATTTCGGCCATGGCGCATCGTCCGGCGCCTTCGTCGACGGCACCATCGGCCGCTGGACGGAGGATGCCGTATTCGTCCTCGACCGTCTGACCGAGGGGCCGCAGATCCTGGTCGGCTCCAGCCTCGGCGGCTGGATCATGCTCCTCGCGGCGCTGAAGCGGCCGGAACGGGTGGCGGCGCTGCTTGGCATCGCGGCGGCGCCGGACTTTACCGAGGACCTGATGAACGAGACCCTGACCGCGGACCAGAAAACCATCCTGGAGCGGGACGGGGTGGTGCCGGTCTACAGCCCCTACGACCCGGAGCCGACGCCGGTCACCCGGCTGATCATCGAGGAGGGGCGCAATCACCTGGTGCTGCGGGACGAAATCCCGCTCGACTGCCCGGTCCGCCTCATCCACGGCATGCGCGACCCGGACGTGCCGTGGCGGACGGCGCTCGCGATCGCCGAGCGGCTCCGCAGCGCGGACGTGGAGGTGACCCTGGTCAAGGACGCAGAGCACCGGCTGTCGGAACCGGAAGACCTGGACCGGCTTTCCACCACCCTGGACACGCTGCTGAGGCAGGTCCCGGCATGAACACCTTTCGATCCGTCGCCTTCGTCGCATCCGAGCACGAGGAGGCCAGGCTTGCCCTGGCGCGGCTTTCCGAGCGCTACGGTGCGGCGTCGCCCGACGAAGCGGATGTGATCGTCGCCCTCGGCGGCGACGGGTTCATGTTGGAAACGCTGCACCGCTACATGGACCGCGAGGTGCCGATCTTCGGCATGAACCGCGGCTCGGTCGGGTTCCTGATGAACGTGTTCGATGAGGATGGCCTCGAGGAGCGGCTGGCGCGAGCCGAGCCGATCCGCCTCAACCCCCTTTGCATGGCGGCAATCGACCGCGCCGGTACGCGAAGCGAGGCCTTGGCCATCAACGAGGTCTCTCTCCTTCGACAGACCCGCTTCGCCGCCAAGCTGCAGATCAAGGTGGACGGGGTAATGCGCATGCCGGAGATGATCTGCGACGGCGTGCTGGTGGCGACGGCGGCCGGGAGCACCGCCTACAACGTCTCCGCGCACGGGCCGATCCTGCCGCTCGGCGCGCACGTGCTGGCGCTGACACCGATCAGCGTGTTCCGCCCGCGGCACTGGCGGGGCGCGGTGGTGCCGCACAAGGTCACCATCGCCATCGACGTGCTGATGCCGGAACTGCGCCCGGTCAGCGCTTCCGCCGACTTCACCGAGGTGCGCGACGTGGTTTCCGTCGTCGTACACGAGGACCGGCAGACCGAACTGACCCTGTTGTTCGACCCCGAGCACGACCTCGAGGAACGCATCATCAAGGAACAGTTCCTGATATAGCGCACTTGGTCACGGGGCGGCTGGTTGCGGCCGGGGCTTGGCATCGGGCGCCGGGTCCCGGCGCGCCGCGGGGACGAAGCGGCGGATGACGGTGTAGAAGACGGGCGTGAAGATCAGGCCGAACAGGGTCACGCCCAGCATGCCGAAGAACACGGTGGTGCCGAGGGATTGGCGCATTTCGGCGCCGGCGCCCGTGGCGATCACCAGCGGCACGACGCCGAGAATGAACGCCAGCGACGTCATCAGGATCGGCCGCAGACGGACGCGCGCGGCTTGCGCGGCGGCTTCGAAGCGGTCGAGGCCGGCGTCCTCGTTCTGCTTGGCGAACTCGACGATCAGGATGGCGTTCTTCGCCGCCAGCCCGACCAGCACGATGAAGCCGGTCTGACTGAGGATGTTGACGTCCATTCCGCGCAGCAGCAAGCCGTTGATGGCGGCAAGCAGGCACATGGGGACGATGAGGATCACCGCCAGCGGCAGCCCCCAGCTTTCATATTGCGCCGCGAGCAGCAGGAACACGAACACCACGGCGGCAGTGAACACATAGAGGGTCGTGTCGCCGACCTGCTTTTCCTGGTACGACAACTCCGTCCACTCGAACTGATAGCCCTCCGGCAGCCGCTCGGCGGCGAGGCGCTCCATGGTCTCCAGGGCGTAGCCCGTGGACGTGCCGGGTGTGGTCGATCCCTGCACCGCCGCCGCGTTGTAGAGGTTGTGGCGGGCAAGGCGGTAGGGGCCGGTGATGTCGCGGAACGACGCGACCGAGCCGATCGGCACCATCTCGCCGCCGGCGTTGCGGGTCTTGTAGTCGGCGATGTCGTCGATGTCCTGGCGGAACCGCCCGTCGGCCTGCGCCGTGACCCGGTAGGTGCGGCCGAGCAGGTTGAAATCGTTGACGTATACCGAGCCGAGATAGGTCTCCAGGGTCTCGAACACGTCGTCGGCGGAGACCTCCAGGATCTCGGCGCGCACCCGGTCGATGTCGGCGTAGACCTTGGGCGTGCGGGTGTTGAACAGGGTGAACACGTTTGCCAGGCCCGGCGTCTGGTTGGCGGCGGCGACCAGATCCTGGACGGCCGCCTCGAGCGCCTTGAGGTCCCGGCCGCGGGTATCCTCCACCATCATCTTGAAGCCGCCGGTCGAGCCGATGCCCCGCACCGACGGTGGCGCGATGACCAGGATGAAGGCTTCCTGGATGCCCTGGAGTCGCGCGTTCAGGGCCTCCCGCGTTTTGTCGGCGCTCAAGCCGGCCTCGGCGCGCTCTTCGAAAGGGTCCAGGATCGTGAAGATGACGCCGGCATTCGGCGCGTTGGTGAACGTGCTGCCCTCGAGGCCGGAGATCGGCACCACGTGGGCGACGCCGTCGACGGCCAAGGCCGTGCGCGCGGCACGCAACATCACCTCGTCTGTGCGGTCGAGCGAAGCCCCCGGCGGAAGCTGGATGACGGCGATCAGATAGCCCTGGTCCTGTTGCGGGATGAAGCCGGTCGGCGCCATCGTAAACTGCCAGCCGGTCAAGCCGACCAAGCCTGCGTATATGAGGAGCATGATCACGGGGATGCGCACCAGGCGCCGGGTCATGCCTCCGTACCCGGATGCGAGGCGGTCAAAGCCGCGGTTGAACCCGCGAAAGAAGGCGCGGAACGGGCGGGTCAGGGGCGAGCCGCGGTCGTGCGGCGTTTCATTATGGGACTTGAACAGCAGTGCGCAGAGCGCCGGGCTCAAGGTCAGCGACACCACCAGGGAGATGATCGTCGATGTGGCCACAGTCACCGCGAACTGACGGAAGAACTGCCCGGAGATGCCGCCGATGAACGCCGCCGGAATGAACACGGACGAGAGCACCAGCGCGATGGCGATTAGCGCGCCGCCCACCTCGTCCATGGTCCGGTGCGCCGCGTCCTTCGGCGACAGCCCCTCCCGCAGATTGCGCTCCACATTCTCCACCACGACGATGGCGTCATCGACGACGATGCCGATCGCCAGCACCAGTCCGAACAGCGACAGGTTGTTGAGCGAGAAGCCGAGCGCAGAGAGCACTGCAAAGGTGCCGATCAGCGACACCGGGATGGCGACGATGGGGACGATCGAGGCGCGCCAGGTCTGCAGGAACAGCACGATGACGACCACCACCAGGGCGACCGCCTCGAAGATCGTGACGAAGACCTCGCGCACGGACTCGGCGATGAACTGCGTGGGGTTGTAGACGATATCGTAGCGGAGGCCGGGCGGAAACGACTGGGACAGCCGCTCCATGGTCGCCGTCAGCCGGTCTGCGGTCTCCAGCGCGTTCGATCCCGGGCGCTGGAAGATGCCCATGGGCACCGCGACCCGCTCGTCCAGATAGCCGTTGGACTCGTAGTCCTGGGCCCCGAGTTCCACCCGCGCGATGTCGCGCACCCGGGTCACGCGGCCCTTCGCGTCGGCCTTGACGATGATGTCGCCGAACTGCTCCACGTCGGTCAAGCGGCCCTGGGTCTCGACGTTGAGTTGGAAGGCGCCGGGCGACGGCACGGGGGGCTGGTTGATGACGCCGGACGCCACCTGCACGTTCTGCTCCCGGAGCGCCGTGACGACGTCGCCCGCAGTCAGCTTGCGCGCCGCCATCTTTTCGGGATCGAGCCAGATTCGCATGGAGTAGTCGCGCGCCCCGAACACGGTCACGTTGCCGACGCCGTCGATGCGGGCGAGGATGTCCTTGACGCTGAGGGTCGCATAGTTGGTGAGGTAGAGCTGATCGCGCGACCCGTCCGGCGAACTCAGGTGGATCACCATGAGCAGGTCGGGCGACTGCTTAGCGACGGACACGCCGACGTTCCGCACCTCCTGGGGAAGCCGGGGCACCGCGAGCGCCACGCGGTTCTGCACCAGCACCTGGGCTTCGTCCAGATCGGTGCCGAGGGCGAAGGTGACGGTCAACATCAACCGTCCGTTGCTGGTCGACTGGGACGTCATATACAACATGTTGTCGACGCCGTTGATCTCCTGCTCCAGCGGCGTGGCAATGGTTTGGGCGACGGTCTCCGCGGACGCGCCGGAGTATTGGGCGCGAACGACCACCGACGGCGGCGCAATCTCGGGGTACTGGGCGACCGGCAGCGTGAAAAAGGCGACGCCGCCGATCAGCGTGATGAAGATCGAGACGACCGCCGCGAAGATCGGGCGGTCGATGAAAAAGTGGGAGAAGGTCATGTCGCGTTGCGCCCGGTCATTCGGGAACAGCGAAGTTGTCGGCGTTTATTAGCCCCTGCTCCGGCGTCACCTTAGCGCCCGGCCGGGCGCGCAGCAGACCGTTGATGATGACCCGATCGTCCGGAGATACGCCGGAGCGCACGACCCTGAGGTTGCCGTCGAGTTGCGGCCCGAGAACGATGGGTTTGGGCGCAACGGTGCCGTCGTCGGTGACCGTGTATAGGAGTTTGTTGGCCTGGTCGGTCACGATGGCCTCCTCCGGCACCAGCATGGCGGTGTGCTTTCCAGAGGCCGGGACGCGCAGGCGACCGAACTGGCCGGGAGTAACGAACAGATCGGCATTGGAAAACACCGCCCGTTTGCGGATGGTGCCTGACGAGCGGTCGATCTGGTTGTCTATGAAATCAATGGCGCCGTTCAGGGGCCATTCCTCATCGTCGGTGAACTGGCCATAAACGGTGATCGTCTCGTCGCGAGCGGACGGCAGGTCGCCGCGCTGAACGGCGCGCTTGTAGGCCAGCATGTCCGCTTCGCTGACGTCGAACACGAAATGGATGGGATCGAGGGAGACGATGGTGGTCAACAGGGTCGGGGTGCCGCTGGTGCCGCCGGCCACCAGGTTGCCGACGCTGACCAGGTGGCTCCCCGCGCGGCCGCTGACCGGCGCCTTCAGGTGGGTGAATTCCAGATCCAGTTCCGCGGCGCGGACCGCTGCCTTGGCCGCATCCACGGCAGCGGTTGCGGATCGCAGTTCCGCCTGCCGCTGGTCATAGGTGCTTTCGGACGTGAAGTCCCGCTGCCGCAACGTCTCCGCTCGCTCGAGCTGGACCTGGGCCAACTCCATCTGGGTGGTGGCCTCGGAGAGTTGCGCTTTGGCCGACTCGAGTGCGATCTCAAAGGGGCGCGGATCGATGACGAACAACAGGTCGCCCGCGTTGACCAGTTGCCCCTCGTTGAAGTGGATCGACGTCAGGTAGCCGGCGACGCGGGCGCGGATCTCGACGAATTCGGCGGCTTCGAACTGACCGGTGAACTCCTTCCACTCGACGATGTCCCGTATCGCCGGCTTGCTGACGGTCACCGGCGGCGGCGGCCGGTTGCCAGCGCCAGCGCCGCCGGCTGCAGCCTTCGCGGCATCGCCCGGCGACGCGTCGCCGGTTCCGCTCCGCATGTAGAGGACGGCCGCGGCAATCAGCATGCCGAGCACGGCGAGCGCAATGAGCCCCCGCCTTCTTGTGACGCCGGATGGTGCGGTCATCAATAATCCTGCTCTGTCGTGCGGCGACATTATGGATCGGCGCCACGTGCGCCGCCGCCGTCGCCGCAAGTCCCCTCAACAATATAATGTGTGCGATATCGTGTGTGCGAGAGCCCGCGTTGCGCTGAACATCAGATCCGGGCGGCGGTCTCTACCCGACCGCGCATCGGCATATTACAAATAGCGTATCGTCCTTCATTCACGCCGAAACCGCTCCCGGCTCAACCTCCACTTCGGTCCGGCCCCGGAACTCCGGCACCAGGTTCTGGACCAGGAGGCGCATGCGGGCATCGTTGGCGTCGGTGCAGGCGCGCGCCAAGCGCTCGAGGGAGCGGCGCATCTCGACAATGTCCGCCGCCTCGGGCGCCGCCAGCAATAGCCCCTGGTGGTCGGTCGGGATCAGCGCCTCGTTGTCTTGGAACAACTCCTCGAACAGCTTTTCCCCTGGCCGGATGCCGGTATACGCGATGGCAATGTCGGCGTCGGGACGGAGCCCCGCGAGGCGGATCATCTGGCTTGCAAGGTCGAGGATGCGCACCGGCTCCCCCATATCGAGAACGAAGATCCGACCCTCGAGGCCGTCGCGGCGCACGCCGAGGGCGGAGGCCTGGAGCACGAGTTCGACCGCCTCGCGGGTGGTCATGAAATAGCGTTTCATGTCGGGGTGGGTCACCGTCACCGGCCCGCCAGCGGCGATCTGCTTCTGGAACAGCGGCACGACGGAGCCGGTGGAGCCCAGCACGTTGCCGAAGCGGACGGTGACGAACCGCGTGCCAGGGGTTCGCCCGCCGGCGGTCAGCCCGCGCGCCACGTCGAGGGCCTGGCAGTAGCGCTCGGCGATGCGCTTGCTGGCGCCCATGATGCTGGTCGGGTTGATCGCCTTGTCCGTGGAGACGAACACCATTGCCGCGGCGCCGGTCTCGACCGCAGCATCCGCGACATTGGCCGTGCCGATGGCGTTGGTCATAATCCCTTCGAACGGGTTGGCCTCCACCAGCGGCACATGCTTGAGCGCTGCCGCGTGGAACACCAGTTCAGGTCGGACGCTCCGAAACAGCCGGCGAATGCGGCGCCGGTCGCGAACGTCCGCCAATACCGCCGGACAGGGGAGACGGGGGTGCCTTGCCCTCGCTTCTGCCTCGATGCTGTAGAGATTGAATTCGGACGCATCCAGCAGCACCAGCTCGCTCGGACCGAAATCGGAGATCTGGCGCACCAACTCACTGCCGATGCTGCCGCCGGCGCCCGTCACCACCACCCGGCCGCCGGCGATCAGCGCCGCCATGGCCTCACGGTCGAGCGGCGTCTGCGGACGCCCGAGGAGATCTTCGACGTCGATCGGGCGCACCTCCAACCGCTCGCCGGCGCCGCTGCGGAAATCCGTGAGCCGCGGCAGGCGCGCCATGGTCATGCCGAGGGCGCTGACCTCCTCCAGCAACGCCCGGACCTTCACCCCGTCCATGACCTCGCGGGTCAGGATCAGCCGCTCCGGGCGGCGGCCGGAGGCGCTCAACTCCTTCACCGCCCTGGTCAGGTCGTCGATGGTGCCGACCACCGGAACGCCCTGGACTTCCTGGCCGACCCTCTTGCGCTTTTCCGCCAGCATGCCGACGACAGTATAGATGCGTTGCGGCTCCTCCCGAAGGGCGCGAATGAAAAGCGCCGCTTCATGGCCGACACCGGCGAGCAGCACCGGCACCTTCCGCCCGGCCTCGGCCTCCAGCTTGTGGTCCATCCGCCGGTCCTTGTTGGTCCGGTAGAGAAACCGAGGTCCGCCGAGCAGCGCCATCAACACCAGCCAGTTGATGAACGGCACCGAGCGCGGCATCGGCTCCAGCCGCGTCCACAGGAACAGCACGAGCAGGAACAGCGCGATGGTGATGGTGGCGGCGCGCAGGATGGCCATCAGATCCGGCAGCGACGCATAGCGCCACACGCCGCGATAGAGATTGGTGGCTAGGAAGGTGACCGCCGCGATGGCGGTAAAGACGAGGGTCGCCTGGACGAGGGTGACGGGGGGAAAGAATAGAAAGATTTCGTCGCCGACCCGCAGGACCATGGCCAACAGGAACGACACCCCGGCCATGATCACGTCATGGCCGAACACCACCCAGCCCCGGCGCGGGATGCGAAGTCGCGCCTGGATCCACTGAGCAACTCTCACGATCGTCCCGCTTTCGTAGTGTACCACGCCGCTGTTTCGTGCATTCCTTGTAGCACGGGTACGGGCGGGGTCCAGCCTAGTTCGCGCCGGATGCGGGCGTCGTCGATCTGGAACGAGCCGGCAAGCTTGGCGAAAGCCGCGCCGCGGCCGGTCATCGTCGCAGCGAGCTTGAGCGCCGCCGTCGGGATGAAGGGCATGAGCGGGCGCCGCCCCATCGCTTCTCCCACGAGACGAAGGAGCGCCGGCGTCGACAAGTCCTCGCCGTCGCGCACCAGGTAGACCCGGCCCGCCGCGTCCTGCGCCTGCAATGCGCACCGAATCGCGTCGGCAAGATTGCCGACGTAGATCAGGCTGCGAGCGTTGCGGATCGCGCCGAACGGCAGAACCCGAGCGCGGGCGGCCAGCTTGAGCAGAGCCAGCATGTTGCCGCCGACCCCGGGGCCATAGACCAGCGGCGGCCGCACCACAACAAGCTCCATTGCATGGGCCGCAGCCACTTCGGCAAGCGCTGATTCGGCATCGGCCTTGGAACGAGCGTATGCGGAGGCAGGATTCACGGGACTCTGCTCCGACATCGCGGCGCCGGGCGGTGAGTGGTCCCCGTGCACCTTGGCGGTGCTGACGAAGACGAAGCGGCGGACGCCGGCGCGCGCCGCGTCCTCCGCCAGCTTGCGGGAGCCGTCGACGTTGATGCGCCGATAGGCCGCGACGGTCTCCGCGTCCTCCGCTTCGTCCAGTACCGGCGTGCGGGCGGCGAGGTGGACGACCGCGCCGACGTCGCGCAGCACCGCGCGCCAGTCGACCCGCGGGCCGAGGCCGGTGATCGCGCGCACGTCAACGCCGGTCAGGTGAGACGTGATGCTGGGGTTGCGGGTGGCGACGACTACGGGCAGGCCGGCCTGGACAAGCGCAGGGCAAAGCGCGCGACCGATAAAGCCGGTAGCGCCGGTAACCAGAACGCGTGTCATGGGGCATTAGCTCCCTCAAATGGGTGCTGGTGTTGCGATCTTGACACGGAGAGATTGACCAACAAAGCGACGACAATAAGACAAGCGCCTAATGCGGCGAGTACGCCCCACCCCAACGCCGCCATGAGGGCGAGCACGACGAGCGCGGCGTTGGCGACCATGACGCGGCGCACCACGGCGGCGTGGCCGAGACCGCGCCGCACCGCGCGCTGGTATACATGGTCGCGGTGCGCCTCCCACGGCCGCTCGCCGCGAATCAGGCGGCGCGCGAGCGTGAGCGTGGCGTCGGACAAGTAATAGAGTGGCAGGATCAGCGCCGCCACGGGCTGACCGCGGCTGGCCAAATCCAGCAATAGCCAGCCAGTCACGAAGCCGAGCGGAATGCTGCCGACGTCGCCGAGGAAGATCTTTGCGGGATGCCAGTTCCAGACCAGAAACCCGAGCGCCGCCGCCGCGAGAGTGGCGCCGGCAAAGGCCAGGCGGTCGCCGGCGCCGCTGTCGTGCAGGCCCGCCGTCGTGATCACCGCGACGACGCCAAGGCCGATCGCCACCGTCTCGCCACCGGCCATGCCGTCGATGCCGTCCATGAAATTGAAGGCGTTTATGAACCACAGCCACAGGCAGCCTGCCGCGAGTTCGTCAAGCCAAGGCGGCAGCAGGCCCGCCAGATAAGGTCCCTCCGCCGGAGCCACCGCGAGGACAGTCGCGACCGCCACAATTTGCGCCGCGAGGCGCAGCGCAACCGGCAACCCTCGGAGGTCATCGAACCATGAGATCACCGCCAGGACGATGCCGGCGATGATCACCCACGGCAGCACGGCGGGCGCCGGGTCGCGGCTGCCGGCGTCGAAGCAGACGGCGAACGCCCCCCACGCCACCATCAGCACCGCGATGACGGCAATTCCGCCGCCACGGGGCGTCGGCATTGAATGACTGGAGCGGAGATTCGGGTGATCGAAGACCGCGTGGCGGCGCAACTGGCCGAGGACGATGCCGGTCAACGCCCAGGTCGCCGCGCCGACGGCCACGGCCGCCGCCATGAGGACGGCCGCGCTCATTGTCCGCTCGGACTTCGCTCCACGGCGCCGGAGATGATTTTCAGTTCCGGCAGCGGCACGATGAAGCGCCCGCCGCCGGCGCAGAACGCAGCGTGACGCTCCACAATGGCGTCGGCGAAGTCCCAGGACAAGAGCACGACGTCGTCCGGCTTCTCGGAATACAGTGCATTCGGCGACAGGATCGGCACATGCAGGCCCGGCGTACGGAGTCCCTGCTTCCATGCGCAATCGTCAACGATGAAGTCGAGGGCTTCGGCGTCGAGACCGAGGGCGTACATCAGCGTGGTGGCCGTGGCCGGGGCGCCGAAGCCGGCGAAGCGCCGCCCGTTGCGCCGTCCTTCGCCGAGGACGTCGGCGAGCGCCTTCTTCAGTGCCTGCAAGCGGCCAGCCAGCGTCTCGATGTGGCCAGCCAGCACCGGAGCGCCGCAGGCCTCGCGCTCGAGCAGGCGCTCGACGGAGCCGTCGTGCGGGCGGGGGCCGCCGAGATGCTGAGCGTATCCGCGGAGGCGGCCGAGCGGCGCTGCGGTTGCCGAAATCACCTCCAGATCACAGGCGTGCAGCATGTTCACGAGCGGCGCCAGGGTGTAGTGGTCGAGCACGTCATGGCGGATGGCGTCGACCAGGAGGTGCTCGGCGATGTCCGGCAGGTAGGGAACCTCGAAAGCGAACACGCCGTCCCGCGCCAGCAAAAGCTGGACGCCTTCCAGAAACCCCTGCGGATCGCGCGCATGGACGAGCGCGTTCCCGGCGATCACCAGCGCCGCCCGTCCCGACTCCTCTTCAATGCGGGCGGCGATGGCCGGCGAAAAAAACCCGGGGAACGTGTCGACGCCGGCGGCGATGGCGGCGCGAGCGAGATCGACCGCCGGCTCGACGCCGAAGACGCGGAGTTCGGCCTCCTGGAACACCGCCGGCACCGTCCCGTCGTTCGATCCCAGCACGACCACCAGGGAACCACGGCGAGGCTGGATGTCCGTCAGGATATCGCCGGCGCGGGTACGGACCCGTTGGCACACGGCCGCCACCTCGGCGCTGGCCGTTCTCCGGCGCTGAAACGCCGCCAACGGATCGACCAGGTCGCGAAGCTGCACATGGCCGCAGCCGCGGCAGCGATGGAGGTCCAGCGGATACGTGACTTGAGGTTCGCCCACGTCATCGCCGGCAACGAAGGCATTGGCGAGCGGCGTCGGCGGCAGGGAGACGACGCGGTCCAGCCTCGTGTCGCTGCACATGCGACAACGATCGGAGCGCTGAAACAGCGGGCTCATGCGTCGTCCTCGCGCCGGAACGCCCATTTGACCTGCCCGCCGGCCTCGTGCGGCGAACCAGCGACGACGATCTGCAGGGTGCGCCGCGGCATGTCCGAGGCGCCGAGGTAGACGCTGTCTTCGAGGGCGAGGGTTCCGCCGGCGCCGATGAAGCGCCAGCCGCCGCCGCCGGCCGTCCGCAACAGCACCGCCGATCCATCCTGGATCATCGACGCCCGCACCTCTGGATGAAGGTGAAAGCGGACCTTGAACGGCACCGCGATCGGCCCTTCCAGCGTATCTTCGCCGCGAATGTCGTCCCCAGATTCGTTGACGTAAAGACGCCGGCGGTGAATGAGCTTGTACTTGCGGCGATAGCCGTCGTGGCTGACGTCGAGCCACACCTGTCCTTCTTCCTCGCGCCGCGCCGCTTCGACCCGTGCAGGCGTTCGGCAACGGCCATCCGCGGCAATGTCCGCCGAGTCGCTGTCGTCGACCGCCAGGGTAGAGTGGGCGTTGGTGCCGGCCATCGCCCGCCGCCACTTGAGATCATCCCCCCAGTGCGCGCCGCAGTTGACCACGAGGCGGTCCGCCCCGATGCTGATTTCGAACGACAAGGCGCCGGCATGGGCGCGATTGCCGTGAACCGGCGCCGGTCCGGCGTCCATGACCAAGGTGGTTCGTCCGGTGGCGATGCGCTGTACGCCGGCCTGCGGCGCATCGCTGATGGCCTTGCCCCTGATCGCCGTGCGAGCCAGCACCGCATCGATCAGGCATGGGTTCTCCTCCTTGCCGCCGTTGAACAAGGCGAGGGCGCCGTCGCCGAGCCGGAGGCCGCGGAGCATCGGCACCATCCGTTCCACGGCGCCGACAATGTCATCCGGGATCTCCTGGCGCGCGGACTGGAGGGCGGCGCGGATGTCGATGAGGTCCCGCAACACTTGCAGCACCAGCGACGGATTGCGCTGCACATGGCCGCCGTCCGGGAGCACCTGGGCGCGTATCTCGCGGCACAGGTGATCCATCGCCGCCTGATAGTGGCCGACGTCGATGCACAGCGCGCACGCCAGCCGCCCCTTGGCGGCGGCGATGGCGCCGGCGTCGCCGCGACGTCGGCCGCCCACCCGAGCCAGATGGCGGGCCTGAAGCCCCAGGCAGTCCAGGAACCGGTCGCGGAACCCGTCATCGCCGTCGGCGAGCAGGAAGTCGGCGGCGGCGATCCACATGGTCAGGCGGCGGCCGAGCACGTCGGCACGCCATGCCGGGGTGCTCCAACGACGGTTGGAGTCAATCCAGCCGCCGACCAGCGCCTTGGCCCGCTGTTGCGCCGCCTTCGAGCCGAGCGCGCGCAGATCGGCGAGCCAGCCGAATTCGTGCAGGGCGGCGGCCATCGCGTCCGACTGCAGCAGCGCCGCCCAGGGCGCCTGCCCAAGTGGATAGCGGCGGCCGGCAAACAGGAAGGCGCCGTCCATCACCGCCAGCGCCAGCTCGCGGTCGTCCGGCCACGACGGCTGCAGAGTGCATGCGATGCGCTCCGGCCGCCGCCCCCTGAGGGTCAGCGCATAGAGCGACGATCGGTAGAGCATGTCCATTGTCGACGGTGAGACCCCGGAGACGATCGCGGCGCGCCTCATCCCGAAGCGGGATCGGTGGGCCGAAGCGGGACCGGTGGGCAAATTCGGTGCGTGTCCGCGTTTCTTCTTTGGTACCAGTTTCCCCCCCAGCTCGCAAGGCGATGACCGCCGGGTTCGATGGCGGTCAGGCCCTTCGCAGCCTCACCGCGAAGAAACCGTCCATGCCGCCCTCGTCGGCCAGGTGGCAGGGGAGCGTTTGCAGCGCCCCCTCCGGCGTTACCCAGCCGCCGATGCCGCCGATCACCGCCGGGTCCAAGCGCTCGACGGCAAGCTGGTCGTTTTCCGCACCCGCCGCAGAGACCACGTCCGGACCTTCCTCCGGCTGCAGCGAGCAGACGCTGTACACGAGGAGTCCCCCGGCGGCCAGCATCTCCGTTGCAGCCCGAAGAAGCTGTTTCTGAGCGGAGACCAGCATCGCCACATCCTCGGGCGTTTTGATCCGCGCGACATCGGGGTGACGGCGGATGGTGCCGGTGGCGCTGCAGGGCGCATCCAGCAGCACAGCGTCGGCCAACGCCGGCGGCCGCCATGCCAGCGCATCCGCGGACACCGTCTCCGCCGACAGCCCCAGCCGCGTCAGGTTGTCGGCAAGGCGGGCGAGGCGGCGCGGCGAGCGATCCACGGCGGTGACGCGGGCGCCCGCGGCGGCCAGTTGTGCGGTTTTGCCGCCCGGCGCGGCGCACAGATCGATGACGTGTCGACCGTGCACCTCGCCGAGCAGGCGCGCCGGCAGCGCCGCCGCCGCATCCTGGACCCACCAGTCGCCTGTCGCGAAGCCGGGAAGGCCGATGATCGGCCCGCGATGATCGACTCGCACCGTCCCCGCCGCTACGATTCGCCCGTCCACCTGCTGCGCCAGTTCGTCGGGGTCGCCTTTGGCCGTCAGGTCGGTGTGCGGCTCGACCAGGTGAGCGGCGGCGATGTCTCGACACGTTTCCGCCCCGTATGCGCCCGTCCACGACTGCCACAGCCAATCCGGCGTGTTGAGCCGAGCGGCATCCTGACCAGCGATGACCGCCGCACCTTCGCGGGAGACGCGGCGCAGCACCGCATTGATCAGGCCGAGATGGCGCACCTGCCGTCGCCGCTTGGCGAGTTCGACGCTGGTGTGGATGGCGGCGTGCGGCGGTGTCTCCAGGAATACCAGCTGGCAGATGCCGAGGCGCAGGATGTCGTGCACCGTCTCTGCCTGGTCCCCGAGCGGCCGGCTGAGGCAATGGTCGACGAGCGCATCGATCTGGCCGAGGCGACGGAGCGTGGTCGCGGCCAGGGTGTACGCGAAGGCGCGATCGCGCCCCGCCAGCGCCTCGATGCCGGGATGCGCGTCCAGGGTTTCATCCAGCGGCTGACGGCGGCGGAGGACCCGGTGCAGGAGGTCGAGAGCGACCCGACGCGCCGCCGCTCCCGTGCTTGCTGCGCCTCCCTCCGGCCGCGGCTTCAACCCCAAGGACCGGCCTGACGCAGGTCGACGGCCATCTCGCGGAGCCTGCGCACCCGGTCGGCGGTTCTCGGATGGGTCGAGAACAGGCCGTCGACCGACCGCATGTGCAGCGGGTTGATGATGAACAGATGTGCCGACGCCGGGTTCTGCTCGGCCGTGGGGTTGTCGATGCGTCGGCTCGCCGTCTCCAGCTTCTCCAGCGCCGAAGCGAGCCACGCCGGCCGCCCGCAAATCTCGGCGCCGATGCGGTCGGCGTTGTACTCCCGGGTGCGGGAGATCGCGGTCTGCACCAGCATCGCCGCCACCGGCGCCAGGATCATGACCAGTATGGTGCCGACAAATCCAAGCGGGTTGTCGCGGTTGCCGCCGAAGAACAGGGCGAAGTTGGCGAGCATCCCGAGAGCGCCGGCGATGGTCGCGGTCACCGTCATGATCAGGGTGTCGCGGTTGCGGACGTGTGCCAGTTCGTGCGCCATGACCCCGGCGATCTCCTCGGCGCTCATCATGTTGAGGAGGCCGGTGGTGGCGGCGACCGCGGCATGCTGCGGATCGCGGCCGGTCGCGAACGCGTTGGGTTGGGGATTATCGATGACGTAGACGCGCGGCATCGGCAGGCTGGCCCGTTGCGCGAGATCGTGAACGATGCGGTAGAACTCCGGCGCGCTGCGGGCGTCGACCTCGCGGGCGCCATACATGCGCAGGACCACCTTGTCGGAGTTCCAGTACGCGAAGACGTTCATGCCAAGCGCGATCACGAAGGCGATCAGCATTCCGTTCTGGCCGCCGAGCAGGAATCCGGCGGCAAGGAACAGGCCCGTCAATGCTGCAAGAAGGAGTCCGGTCTTGAAGGTGCTCATGGCTGTCAGGTGTTGCTCTCTGTCCGTTGCGTCCGCCGCCCGGGAGAAAAGACTGGCGTCGGTTTGTCCGCAGAGTCTAGTAATCTCGCAGAATCCGCCCCGCAAGGGGACGGCAGACAAATGTAAATGTATGTGACGGAATCGCGATGACCAAACCCGACGACCACACAAGGCCGGCCCTCGACGAACCGCACGTCGAAAGCGAGCCGCCGGCGGACGAGACGCCCGTTCCGGCCGAGGACGTGGCGACGGAGGCAGAACCGGGCGCGGCGCCGGAAGTTGGCGGCCCTCCCGGCCCCGATCCGACCCGGTTCGGCGACTGGGAGCGCAAGGGGCGCTGCATCGATTTCTAGTCCGTGACGTAATCCCGACCGGCTGCGTCAAACCGGCGTGGTCTTCGCTTTCGCTCTTGGTTGCCCCGTCCTATAGTGGCTGCAACCAATTCGGGGGAGTGCTCACGACATGGCGCTGGCAGCGAACCGCTTGTGGAGCTTGTTCCGTCGGCCGACGACTATGGACGCGCTGCTGGGCGAGACGCGGCCGTTCACGGTGATGATCGCCGATCTCGCCGACGACGACGCCGATCAGCGGCACGCCCGCCACATCGAACGTCATCTGGAGAACCGGCCGGGGCTGATCGTGCAGCGCACCGGTGCGGTGCTGTCGGCGGAGGGGGCGGCGGATTCAGTCGATGGCCTGGCGGCGGCGCTGCGCACCGGCCGGGCGACCGTCCGCAACGCCGGCGCCGATTTGTTGATTTGGGGCCGCGTCGATCGGGAGCAGCGCCTGTTGTTCCTGCGTTTCCTGTCGGCCGCGCTGACGCCCCGCGGCGACGTGCGCTCGTATCGGTCCATCGGCGACAACCTGATCCTGCCCAACGACTTCGACGAAGATCTGGGCAAGGTCCTCTACATGGTGGCGCTGGCCGCATCGGATCCGATGACGGAGGATCAGGCGCGCACCCTCGCCTCGCATCTGGTGCCGGCCATCGAGGATGCCTCCCACGTCATCGAAGCGACGGCGCCCCGGCTTGCCGCCACCGTGCATCAGCGCATGCGTGCCGCCTACGGCATCGCCATCGCGGCAGCGGGCGGCCTGCTGCGGGAGCCGGAGTGGCTGCTCCGCGCGGTGGAGCTGTTGCGGGACGCGCTCGGCGATATCGACAAGGCCGACGAGCCGCAGATGTGGGCGATGACGCAGAACGCGCTGGGGCGGGCGTTGTGGTCGGTCGGCGAGCAGACGCAACAGGTGGGATTCATCGGCGAGGCGCTGGCTGCGCACCGTGAGGCGCAGACCGTCTACACCCCCACCCGGTTCCCGATCCACTGGGCGTACGTCGAGAACAACCGTGGCGTCGTGATGTATGCGTTGGGGGAACGCGGCGAGGGCGTGCGCCATCTCGAGGAAGCGGTCGCCGCCTTCCAACGGGCGCTCGGCGTGCTGACCCGCAGCCGTCTTCCGGTATCGTGGGCGATGACCCAGAACAACCTCGGCGTCGTGCTCCGCACCCTCGGCGCCCGCGAGAAGGGGACGGAGCGCCTGTATGAGGCGGCGAGGGTTCACCGCGCCGCACTCGAGGTTCTCGTCCGCGGCAGCCTGCCTCTGCACTGGGCCAAGACCCAGAGCTACCTGGGCGCCGCGCTCCGTGTCCTGGGTGAGCGGGGCGAGGGGCGGGAGGTGCTCGAGCAAGCCGTTGCCGCCTATCAGGCGGCGCTGGAGGTCTACGACCGCGACCATCTGCCGGTGGAGTGGGCGAAGGCGCAAAGCGGCCTCGCCAAGGTGTTGTCCGTCGCCGGGGCTCGGCTGGGCCGGTTGCCGGATCTGAAGGAGGCGGCCTCGCACTACCGCTCCGCGCTCGGCATCCTGACCCGCGAGCGATTTCCGCAGGATTGGGCCGAGACTCAGATCGACTTCGGCGACACACTGATGACGGTGGCGGATCGGGAGCAGGGAACGGCGTCTCTGGAAGGCGCGGTTGAAGCGTACCGCGCGGCGCTGCAGGTGACCACCCGCGGCCGCCGGCCGTTGGATTGGGCCGCCACTCAAAACCGGCTCGGCGCGGCGCTATCCACCCTTGGCCATCGCCAGGAAGGGACATCGCAACTGGAAGCCGCCATCTCCGCCTACGGCGCGGCGCTGGAAGTGTACACGTGGGACGAACTGCCGTTTCAATGGGCCATGAGCCAGCACAACCTCGGCGCCGCACTGACTGCGCTTGCCAAGCGCGAAGAGGGTGCGCAGCGGCTCCGCAAGGCGATCAACGCCCTGCAGGCAGCGCTCAGGGTGTACACGCCGGACCGTCTGCCCTTGGACTGGGCTGCGACGCAATTTGCCCTCGGCAACGCGCTCCATCTGTTGGGCGTCCGCGAAAACAACGCCCGTTATCTGGCGGAGGCGGTGGCGGCGTTTCGCGCCGCGCTCAGAGTGCGCACCCGCGAGCGCTTTCCGCTCGCCTGGTCGATGACGCAAGACAGCCTCGGCGCCACCCTGCGCGACTGGGGTGAGCAGGAGGACGGCAGCGAACACCTGGTCGAGGCGGTCGAAGCCTACCGCCAGGCACTGCAGGTGCGTGCGCACGAGCGCCTGCCGCTGCACTGGGCGTTGACCCAGGCCAACATGGCGGCGGCGCTGTGGAGCCTTGGCGATCGTGAGCAGGCGCCGTCGCGGCTCCAGGAAGCCCTGGCCGCCTACCGTCGGGCGCTGGAGGTTTTTCAGCGGGCCGGCGCCGACAACCAAGCGCGCATCGCCCGCCGCAGCGTCCAGCGCCTCGAGCAACAGATCGGGGGCGACGCCCGTCAAGCCGGGTAAGGCGGCGGGGGCACACAAGCGGGTAAGCCGGGGGCACGATAAGCCGGGCAAGGCGGGGGCACGATAAGCCGGGCAAGGCGGCAGGTGCCTGATAAGCGGGGTGAGCCGGCGTCTAGGCCAGCGATCGCGGCGTTTCCTCGATTGGTTCATCGCTGAACGCCCTTGACGCATTATGTTTCAAGGAATTAAGAACGCAATCGCGGTCGCGGGCATTTGCTTACAATTTTAGTAGTCAATACGTACGACCTGTGGTAGTGATTGCAACGTTACCGGGAATTTCACAGGATCCTAGGAGGAGTAATGGCAATAGAGACACCGCGCGCGGATGAACGTCTCCGGCACGAGGCGGAGAACGTGGCCCGCGCGCGCTATAGCATCGTGGACGAACCGAGCGCCTCCAATGGCAAGATCGTGTCCACGTATAGCGATGGCATCGGCGTCTACGACTTTCGCGGGGAGAGTGGCGCCTACGATATATATCTGCGGTATCTCGACGAGGACGACGGGCAGGGCTTCGGCACGATCAGCATCAATGGGAACCAGATCGTCCGCTGGGAATTCGACCAGGACGACGGTGGCTGGCACATCCTGCATGTTCCTGTCGACCTGACGTTTCTCGATCAGATTCGAGTGACAACGGCCCGTGACCAGAGCGAGTACGGCCGCTGGGACTTTTTCGACGTACTGCCGGAAGGTAGCCCGCCGACCACCAGCGCCGCTCCTCCATCCACCGGCGGCGGAACGCCTCCCGACGGCGGCGGGACCCCTCCCGGCGGGGGTGGAACGCCTCCGGACGGCGGTGGAACGCCTCCGGACGGCGGGGATCTGCCGGGACTGGCGTCGGGCCGGCTGGAAGCCGAAGATATGAAACTGACTGGCTTCTCGGTCAACCCGGCATCGGTTGCCTCCGGTGGAGCCTGGATCTGGACCTTCAACAAGGGAACGGCGCAGTTCGAGTTCACGGGCGCCAGCGGCGACTACGATCTGGCGGTAGGCTATCTCGACGAAGATGACGGCGCGGGCAGCGGGTCGATCATCGTCGACGGCGTGCAGGTGGACAGCTGGGCATTCGATCAGCAGAACAATTTCAATGAGCGCGTCGTGTCGGTGAGCCTCCAGACCGGCGACGTCGTGCAGCTCAAGACGACGCAAAACGCCGGGGAGTATGGGCGGCTCGACTACGCCGAACTGCGCGCTGCCGGCAGCACGCCCCCCGACGGCGGCGGCACGCCTCCCGATGGCGGCGGAACGCCTCCGGACGGCGGGGATCTGCCGGGACTGGCGTCGGGTCGGCTGGAAGCCGAGGACATGGATCTGAACGGCTTTTCGGTCAACCCGGCATCGGTTGCCTCTGGCGGGGCGTGGATCCGGACCTTCAACAAGGGAACGGCGCAGTTCGAGTTCACGGGCGCCAGCGGCGACTACGATCTGGCGGTAGGCTACCTCGACGAACACGACGGGGTGGGCAGCGGGTCGATCATCGTCGATGGTGAGCAGGTCGACACCTGGTCATTCAATCAACCGGACGGTATTTATGAACGGGTCGTTTCGGTGAGCCTGCAGACCGGTGACATCGTGCAGCTCAAGACGACGCAGAACGCCGGAGAGTACGGGCGGCTCGACTACGCCGAGCTGCGCGCTTCCGGCAGCACGCCGCCAGATGGCGGCAGCACGCCGCCAGATGGCGGTGGAACGCCTCCCGATGGCGGTGGAACGCCCACGGGCGAGGTGGTGCGCTACGAAGCCGAGAACATGCAGCTCTCACGGTATGTCGTGGAAGACCAGAATTGGGCCTCCGGAGGCAAGGTCGTCAAGACCTTCAACACCGGTAAAGCCAAGTTCGACTTCAGCGGTGTGGCCGGGACCTACAAGCTGACCGCCGCCTACGGGGACGAAGACGACGGCCAGGGAACCGGGTCGATCTCGGTCGACGGGGTCGAGGTGGGCAGCTGGAACTTCGATCAGGACGACGGCCCGAACACGTTCGTCGTCACCGCGAGTGTCAACCACAACAGCGTGATTGAGATCAGCACCACCAGAGATTACGGCGAATACGGCCGCTTCGACTACCTGGAGATGAGCGCGATCGCCTAGTGCAGAGGCCCATTCGAACGAAGCAGTCGAATGGGTCATAGTGCGCGCGGGAGTGAAGATGTTACGTGCAGCGGTGCATTCTTTGAATGCGCCGCTGCACTCGTTCCGTAAGTACATGGCAGGCGACCGCCGTGGCGACCGCAAAAACCCTCACCCTCCCGCTCCAGCGGGTCTGCCAAGGCTTGTTGGCATTACGGGAAAGTCCGGCTGACGGCTCGTCAAATCGCTTCCCTGCCGCCGGGCAGATGATAGGGCCGCGTCGTCAACACGCGGCGCGGCCAATCTTCCGTTCGAGGGTTCGTCGACGTCGTCATTGATCGCTGTCGACGGCTTCCGGCACGCAGCGGGATGCCAGCGAAAGAATATCAACGACGTTGGCGGGCGATGTGGAGGGGGTGGTGCGCGTCCACATCGAGGATGGGGCGGTTGGCCTCGACTTGGGTCCGAGCCTCGACCGCCTGCATCGTCGCCAGGCTGCGGGCAGCGATGCGCTGGTACTCCTCGGTGCCACGGCGTTTCCAGACGATCTCGTCGTCCGTCAACGGGCGGCGGATGGCGGCGGGGATGCCGGCAACCAAGGTTCGCGCAGGGACCTTGAGCCCGGCCGGAACGAACGACATGGCGGCGACGAAGGCGTCTTCGCCAATCTCGCATCCGTCCATGAGCACTGCGTTCATGCCGACCAGCGCGTTGCGGCGGACCACCGCCCCGTGCAGCTTGGCGCCGTGGCCGATATGCCCCCAGTCCTCGACGATGCACTCCGCGCGCGGGAAGCAATGCAGGACGCAGCCATCCTGAATATTGGCGCCCGCGCCGATGATGATGCGGCCGATGTCGCCGCGCAACGACGCGTGGGGCGCGATGTAGCAGCGCGGCCCCACGATCACGTCGCCGATCAGGGTCGCCTGCGGGTGGACGAACGCCGTCGGGTCGACCACCGGCACAACCCCGTCGATGGCATAAACCGTCACCATGGTGTCCGCTCCTCGTGGAAGTTGGCCGCTTTCAGCACAGCTTGTTGAGCTCGAGCTCCAGGATCCCCCTCGCGCCGGCCGCTTTGAGACGCGGGATGAGCGACCGCACCGTGTGCCGGTCCACCACCGTCTCGACCGCCAGCCACGCATCGTCGGTGAGCTGGGACACGGTCGGCGCCTGGAGGCTGGGGAGCTCAGCAGTGACGGCGGTGATGCGATCGACGGGGACGTTCATCTTCAGGACCGCCTTGCCGCGCGCCGCCAAGGCCGCTGACAGCAAAAGCGCGATCTGGTCGATCTTGTCGCGGCGCCATGGGTCGCCGAGCGCCGTCCGGTTCCCTACGAGTACGGCGTGGGTCTCCAGGATGTCGCAGACGATGCGGAGCCCGTGGGCGCGGATGGTGCTGCCAGTCTCGGTCAGCTCCACCGCCGCGTCGGCGAGACCCTCCACCACCTTGGCTTCGGTAGCGCCCCAAGAGAACTCGACCCGCGCGTCAATTCCGCGCTCGGCGAGCACGCGCCGCGTGTAGCCAACCAGCTCGGTCGCGATGGTCTTCCCATTCAGGTCCTCCAATTGACGAATTGGCGATTCCTGATCGACCACCAGCACCCACCGGGCCGGCCGTCTGGAGGCCTTGGAGTACACCAGGTCGCAGACCACCTCGACATCGGCTTCGGATTCCAGGATCCAGTCCAGGCCTGCGAGACCGACGTCGAGGGCACCGCGCGCCACGTAGGATCCCATCTCCTGCGAACGGACCAAGGCGCAGGCAATGTCCGGATCGTCGATGGCGGGAAAGTAGTTGCGGGCGCGGGGCGAAATGGTCCAGCCGGCGTGAGCGAACAGCTCCACCGTCGCGGCTTCCAGGCTCCCTTTGGGAATTCCGAGCTTGAGCTGTGGCATGGCGTGGAGTCGATGCGGTAGCGCAAAAGTCGCTCGGCGGCAAGCGTTCAGAGGCTCCCCTCGGACAGGCTCGCTCTCAACGACGCTCACTCTTGCGCGGCGCAGAGGGCGAGGTATCGGGTCGACGGGACTGTACCTCATGCCGAACGATAAGGAACGTGCACAAGCCAGTGCCGAAACTCGAGCCTATTTGCCCCAGTTCTAATCGGTCCCGCCTGGCCTGAACTAGAATCCAAGGCCGCCGGGGCCGGTCGTGATTTCACGGACCAGGTTGGCCTGGCGGGTGTTGCCGGTCTTGCTGAAAATCTGCTTCAGATGCTTCCGGGTGGTTTCGTAGGCGACGCCGAGCATTTCGGCGATTTCGTCGAGGCGGTGGCCGCGGGCGAGCAGGGCGGCGACGCGGGCCTCGGCGGTGGTGAGGCCGTAGAGTTGCTTGAGGCGGCCTTCGTCGACGTCGGCAGAGCGATCCGGATCTCCGAGGAAGACGACGGCGGCGGGAGCGTCGAGCCCCTGGTCGGGGTCGCGTTCGCGGGTCGGCCAGATCATCAGCGACAGCGGGCGGGCGCTGGCGGCGCGCGCCACGGAGAAGGCGACAAGATCCGGCGGGCGGTTGCTCTCGGCGGCGCTGGCCGTCTCGGCGATGATATCGCGGAACCGCACCTGTCTGCCGTCGCGGTTGACCTCGAGCCCGCCGCGCCCCACCGACAGCACGTCGCGGGCCGCCATCACCTCGCGGGCGACGCGGTTGGCAGCCAGAACCATCCCGCCGCCGGACAACAGGATCACCCCGATCGGCATCACGTCGAGCGCATCGAGAGCCGCCTGGCGCACATGCTGAGTGCGGCGCAGCAACTGCCCGGCCCGCAACCCCCGCTGCAGGTACGGCAGCAGCCGTTGCAAAAGGGCCACGTCGTCGCCGGAAAACGCCTCGCGGCTGGCCGGACGCGCCAGCACCAGATACAGAACCCGGCTGCCCTGGCGCTCCAGCACCCCAAACAGCTGCGGACCGAGGCCCTGAGGCTGCAGCCAGTGATGCACGAACTCGCTCGAACCCGCCTCCTCCTCGGACACCAGATCGCCGCCGCTCCACACCGTCCCCGGCGTCAGAAACGCGTCCTCCTTGTGAAGCCACGGGTTGAGCCGGCCGTAGTAGTCGGCGTAGGACCGCACCGACTCAACGTCAAACCCAACCGACTGATCAAGACCGCCCGTCCCCAAACCAAAATCATGCCACGCCAATGCACACGCGCTCGCGTCAACCGCTTCCCGCAGCTTCATCAGCGCCGTCGGCCAAAACCGCCCATCCATGCTCGCCCCGTAAAAATCCGAGACAAGATCGACCAGCGCACCGGATCCAATTGCAGCCATGCCTTGCACCATTTGCATTCTCACTCGCCGTGGTTTATACCACTCTCACGGGAATATGCAACCCCTAATGAGTAATGCTTCGGCATGAGACGGGACTGGGATGGGTGAGGGAATCGGCGCGGGGCGGCCGCGCGGCTGGCGTTTTCCGGTCACAGGGCTATATTGCCGGGAGAACAGGAAGCGCGATGATTGTTTTTGATATCGATTGCTCGCAGGGGCACCGGTTCGAGGCCTGGTTTCGCAACAGCGCGGCCTTCGAGCAGCAGGCGGCCGAGGGCGAAGTCGCGTGCCCGTTCTGCGGCGACGCCGCCGTCGTGAAAGCGCCGATGGCCCCGCACATCGCGACGTCGTCGCGCGGCGGCCGCGATCACGGGCAGCGCCAGGAAGGCGAGGGATCGGAGTCGTCAAGCCCGGCGGCTTCAGGCTCGCCGCCTTTGCGTCATGAGGCGCTGCGGGTCGCCCTGGAACAGCTTCGCCGGCACGTCGTCAGCACTTGCGACGACGTGGGCGATCGTTTCCCGGAAGAGGCCCGGCGCATCCACTATGGCGAGACCGACGCTCGAGGGATCTATGGCGAGGCGGACGTCGAAGCGGCGCGCGAACTTCGCGACGAAGGCATCGAGATCTGTCCGCTCCCCCTGCTGCCGCGCCGCAACGGATGACCCCGGCAGACTCTGCTCTCTCAACCGACTTCGTCGCGCCGCAACGACGGCATTGGGGAGTCCGTCCCCGTCGGTCGTGAACGCCAGATCAGCTTTCGTCTGTCGCGAACACAAGGTAATTGACCGCCAGGTCGTCGCTCAGGGACCAGCGGTCGATCAGCGGGTTGTAGGTCATTCCGGCCAGATCCCGCACCGCCAGGCCGTGCCGCCGCAATGCCGCGGAAAGCTCCGCCGGGCGCACGAACTTTCGCCAATCGTGGGTTCCCCGCGGCAGCCAGCGGAGGATGTACTCGGCCCCGACCTTGCCGAGCGCCAGCGATTTAAGGGTGCGGTTGAGGGTCGCCGCGACGAGAGCGCCGCCCGGCCGCATCAGGCCGGCGGTGGCGGCGACGAAGGCGTCGAGATCAGCCACATGCTCGACCACTTCGAGGGCGAGCACCGCGTCGAACTGCCTGCCCTCACGCACCAGATCCTCGGGCGCGGCGTGGCGGTAATCAATGTCGAGGTCCGAGAGTTTCGCATGGGCGGCAGCGATGCGGATGCTGTGCTGCTCCGCATCGATGGCCGTAACGCGGGCGCCAAGTCGCCTGATCGGCTCGGCAATGATGCCGCCGCCGCAGCCGATGTCCAGCACCTCCAGCCCGGCGAGAGGACGGACGCTCAACGGATCGCGTGAAAAATGCCGAACGAGGTGATCGCGCACATACGCAATGCGGACCGGGTTGAGGCGGTGCAGCGGCCGAAAATCGCCGTCGGGGTCCCACCAGGCATCGGCAATGGCGGCGAACCGGCGAAGCTCGTCCGGCACGGCCGTCGCCAGAGCGCCCTGCGGCACAATTGCAGCATCCTTACCCATCGTTCCAGGACCCTTCCGTTGGCGGCACCCTGCTTGCACCCGCAGGCGCCAGCGAGTATCTATGCGGCGCCGCAAAGCTGCAACAGGCTCCGACTTCGCTACGCCGCGAGCCGCCACAGACTCCCCTTGAAGTGGTCATCTGACCTGGCGATCCGCCGGCGGCTGGTTCTCGACAGGAGTGGTTGAAGAATGGCGCGACTGGTCCAGAAATACGGCGGCACGTCGGTCGGCGACATCGAGCGCATACGCGCCGTCGCCCGCTCCGTCAAAAAGTCGGTGGACGCGGGGCATCAGGTCGCCGTCGTCGTCTCCGCCATGGCCGGGGTCACCGACAAGCTGGTGGAACTGGTCGCCGCGGTCAGCGGCCTCCACGACGCCCGCGAGTACGACGCGGTGGTCGCCAGCGGTGAGCAGGTGAGCACCGCGCTTCTGGCCCTCGCCCTGCAGAATCTCGGCGTGGCCGCGCGCTCATGGCAGGGCTGGCAGATTCCGGTGCGCACCGACGCCGCACACGGCCGGGCGCGCATCCTCGACATCGACTGCACGGAACTGATCTGCCGGCTCGATCGGGGCGAGGTCGCGGTGGTGGCCGGCTTCCAGGGCCTGGCGCCGGACAACCGCATCGCCACCCTTGGCCGCGGCGGCTCGGACACCAGCGCCGTCGCCCTCGCCGCGGCGCTGAACGCCGACCGCTGCGACATTTTCACCGACGTGGACGGCGTCTATACGTCCGACCCGCGCATCGTTGCGAGGGCCCGCAAGCTGGATACAATCACCTTCGAGGAAATGTTGGAAATGGCGTCGCAAGGCGCCAAGGTTCTGCAGACCCGGGCGGTGGAAGTGGCGATGAACCACGGCGTGCGGCTGCAGGTGCTGTCGGCGTTCGATGATGTGCCCGGTACTCTTGTGGTGGGAGACGACGAGTTGATCGAGCAGCAACTGGTGAGCGGCATCACCTACAGCCGGGACGAGGCCAAGATCACCCTGGTCCGCGTCGCCGACCGTCCGGGGGTCGCCGCCGCGATCTTCGGGCCGCTCGCCGATTCCAGCATCAACGTCGACATGATCGTCCAGAATGTCGGCGCCGAAGGCAACACCACCGATCTGACCTTCACCGTGACCAAGGCGGACCTCAAGCGGGCGGTTGCGGTCATCCAGGGCCATCGCGACACCATCGGGTATGCGGACCTCCGCTGGGACGCGGACGTGGTGAAGGTGTCGGTGATCGGCGTCGGCATGCGCAGCCACGCCGGGGTGGCGCAACTGATGTTCCGCACGCTCGCCGAGAAAGGCATCAACATCGGGGTCATCTCCACCTCGGAAATCAAGGTGAGCGTTCTGATCGAAGAAATGTTCACGGAACTGGCGGTGCGCGCACTCCACACCGCGTACGGTCTCGATGTCGCCTGAGGCCGTCATCGCGGCGACACCGCCGGCCGATGAGGCGGCAGGGCTCCATCACCTGTGGCGGCGCGGATCTGCATTTCTGGGCACCCGCACCGCCATCATGGGCGGTGCGATGTCGTGGGTTTCCGAGCACCATCTCGTCGCCGCCATCTCCAACGCCGGCGGCTTCGGCGTCATCGCCTGCGGATCGCTGGATCCCGAAGCGCTCGAGCAGGAAATCGAAAGGACCCAGGCGCTGACGGCGAGACCGTTCGGGGTCAACCTGATTACCATGCACCCGGATCTCGACCGGCTCATCGACGTCTGCCTCGCCGCGCAGGTGGGCCACGTTGTCCTCGCCGGCGGCCTTCCGGCGGGCTCGGCCATTCGCCGGATCAAGGACGGTGGCGCGCGGGTGATGTGCTTCGCGCCGGCCCTTGGCTTTGCCAAGCGGCTGGTCCGCAACGGCGCCGACGCCCTTATCGTCGAAGGCGCGGAAGCCGGCGGCCATATCGGCCCGGTCTCCACCAGCGTTCTGGCTCAGGAGATCCTGCCCCATATGCGTGACGTCCCGGTCTTCGTTGCGGGCGGCATCGGACGCGGCGAGGCGATCTTGGCGTACCTGGAGATGGGCGCCGCCGGCTGTCAGCTCGGCACACGGTTCGTGTGCGCGGCGGAATCCATTGCCCATCCGGCGTTCAAGAAGACGTTCCTCAGGGCCAGCGCCCGGGACGCGGTGACCACCACGCAGGTCGATCCCGACCTCCCCGTCATCCCGGTGCGCGCCCTGGTCAACAACGGCACGCGGCGTTTCATGGAAAAGCAGTGCGCCGTCTCCGCGCGCTTCCGTAGCGGCGAGCTGACCCTCGACGAGGCGCAATTGGAGATCGAGCTGTTCTGGGCGGGGGCGCTGCGGCGCGCAGTCATCGACGGCGACGTGGAGAACGGCTCGCTGATGGCCGGGCAGAGCGTCGGCATGGTCGAGCGCGAGCAGACAACCGAGGAGATCATCGACGAACTCGTCGCCCAGGCTGTGGCGGCGCTGGCCGCCCGCGCCGCTCCGGAGACCAATCAGCTCTGATCGGGGTATCTCGATCATCATATCTCGATCATCATATATTGAGCGCTGAATGAACGAGAGTCGGCCGATGTTCGCGTTTCGCCAGTTGCTGGCCAAGGTGCGCGACGTGATGGCGGGCGAGGGCGACGGCCCGTCTCGCCTGGCGCGCATCGTCGTCGTCATCGCCGCGGAACTCGACGCCCAAGTCTGCTCGATATATGTCCGCCGCGCCGGGGAAGTCCTCGAACTGTTCGCCACCGAGGGTTTGAAGCGCGAAGCCGTCCATGTCACCCGGCTCCGGTTCGGCGAAGGCCTCATCGGCAAGGTCGCCGCAACGGGCCGGCCGATGGCGCTCGCCGACGCGCAGAAACATCCGAGCTTCGTCTACCGGCCGGAAACCGGCGAGGAAATCTACCATTCCTTTCTCGGCGTGCCGATCCTCGGCTACGCGCGGGTGATCGGCGTGCTCGCGGTGCAGTCCGTCGATCGCCGCACCTACCGGGAGGACGAGGTCGAGGCCCTGCAGACGGTGGCCATGGTACTGGGGCAGGTGGTGCTGGGCGGGGACTTGGTCAACAGGCAGGAACTGGCGCCGGCGGAGGACATAGCGACGATGCCGCGCCGGCTGGAGGGCCTCGGCCTGAACGACGGCATCGGTATCGGCATCGCCGTTCATCATCGGCCCTGGCAGACGATCCGCAGGTTCGTCGGCGACGATCCGCAGGTCGAGCATGGGCGGCTGCAGTCCGCGGTCGCCGAGATGCGTGTAAGCCTCGACGATCTGGTCGGCGCCGCCGGTGCGGATGCGCACGATGATTATCGCGACGTTCTCGAGAGCTATCGAATGATCGCTGCCGATGCAGGGTGGCTGCGCCGCATCGGCGACGCCATCGACACCGGGCTGACCGCCGAGGCCGCGGTTCAGAAGACCACGAACGAGATCCGGGCGCGCCTCAGGCAAGCCTCGGATCCGTACCTGAGCGAGCGGGTGCACGATTTCGAAGACCTTGCCAGCCGCTTGCTGCAGCATCTGCTCGGCGGTCCGGCGGCCGGGACGATGCCGGCGCCCGATCAGGGCATCGTTCTGGTCGCCCGCAACATCGGCCCGACGGAGCTGCTGAACTACCAGGGCAGCCGCGAGGGCAGCCGCGAGGACAATCGCCAGGGCATTCGCCAAGGCAATAGATTGTGCGGCCTGATCCTCGAAGAGGGGTCGATGACGGCGCATGCGATCATCGTCGCGCGCGCCCTCGACGTGCCCGTCATCGGACACGTCCGCGATGCTTTGGCGCGAATCGATCCCGGCGACCCGGTGATCGTCGATGCTGATCGCGCCCAGGTGTTCGTGCACCCGCGCGACGACATCAGCGCCGCGTTCATCGCCGGTCAGGCGGCGCGAATGCAACGTCAGGCCGCATACGCAAAGGCCAGGGACCTGCCGGCTGTGACGCGTGACGGCGTTCGCATCGGCGTGCATATGAATGCGGGGCTGCTCGTCGATCTCGAGCATCTTGAAGCCTACGGCGCCGACGGCGTCGGGCTCTACCGCACCGAGATCCCGTTCCTGGTACGCTCCGAAATGCCGGTGCGGGACGTTCAGGAGCAGCTCTACCGCAGGGTCATGGAGCAGGTCGGGGACAAACCGGTGATCTTCCGGACCCTGGACGTCGGCGGCGACAAGGTCCTGTCGTCGTGGCAGCACGGGGACGAGGAGAACCCGGCGATGGGCTGGCGCGCCATCCGGGTCGGGCTCGACCGCCCGGCGCTTCTGCGTCACCAGCTCTCGGCGATGATCCGGGCGGCGGCGGGACGCGACCTGGCGGTGATGTTCCCGATGCTGGCCCATGTGGAGGAGTTCAACGCGGCGCGTCGCCTTCTGGACAAGGAATGGCGGGCAGAAGCGGAGCGCGGCGGGACCTTGCCGAGGTCGGTGCGGGTCGGGGCCATGGTCGAGGTGCCTTCCCTGCTGTTTCAGCTTCCGGCGCTGTTGTCGGTCGCCGATTTCGTTTCCGTCGGCACCAACGACCTGCTCCAGTTCCTCTTCGCCTGCGATCGCGGCAGCCCTCAGATGTCGGAGCGCTACGACCCGCTGTGTCCGATCGTTCTCAACGTGCTCGCTGATTTGGTCGAGAAGTGCTCGGCTGCGAGCGTGCCGATCACGGTCTGCGGGGAGATGTCGGTGCGGCCGGTCGACGCAATGGCGTTGATCGGCATCGGCTTCCGGGCGCTGTCGGTGCCGCCGCGGGGAATAGGACCTATAAAGATGATGATCAGAAATCTGAATTTAGCCGGTGTTGAAGACTACGTCAGAACCTTGCGCACGAGTAACGAACTCAGCGTGCGCGCCAGCCTGGCGGCGTTTGCTCGGGACCACGGCGTCATCATTTGACTCTTGTGCCGGCGTAAGGCACTCTTTTGACGATAGTTGCTGGCAATCGTGGCGAAGTCCTTCAAGTCGTTTGAACCAGACGTTTCGGGCAAGACGTTTCGGGCCAGACGTTTCGGGCAAGACGTTTCAGTCAAGATGCAGTAGAACACCGGAACTTCCGCGCCGAGCTGTCGTTGATCCCTGGGGCAGTGTGGCAACCAGTGAAGCGCGCTATCGGAACTCGTCGCCGCGAGCGGTGGCCGTCGAAGAAGCAGGGGTGCGGTCGATGACCGACAGTGAGAACGATAATCAACAAGCGGGCATCGGCCCGTCGTTGCGCGCCTTCCGCGAGAAGCAGGGGGTGAACCTGCAAGAGGCGGCATCCACGCTTCGCATTCGCGAATCCTTCCTTCGATCCATCGAAGCCGGACGCTACGACACCTTGCCGGGATCTCCCTATGCCGCCGGCTTCATTCGCGCCTACGCCGAATATCTCGATCTTGACGGCGACGAGGCGGTGCGCCGCTATCGCGCCGAGGCGCAAGCCCCGGCGGCGACAGTGGCGTTGCAGTTCCCGACCCCCATCTACAAAAGCAGCACGCCGCGCACCGGTATTATCCTTGTCGGCCTGCTGTTGTCGGTGGTTGCCTATGGAGGTTGGTACGCCAGCACAACGAAAGATGGATTCGTCGCCGAACTGGTGGCGCCGGTGCCGGAGCGATTGGCAGCGCTGACGCCGAACCACGACGAGACGGCCGTGGTGGAAATGGCGTACGAGGGCCGCGCCGGAAGTGATCTGTGGGGCGACCCCTGGGAACCTCCGGCTGTTGAGACACAACTCGCGGATGCAAGCGCGACGCAACCGGGAGGGCAACGGCCTGTGGGGACCCCTGGCGCGGAGCCGGACGCCGCTGCTAATGGGCAGGCCACGATCGCCATGAACGACGCTCCGCCGCTCGACCTGCCGGCGGATCCGTCAACCACCGGCCTCGATCGAGGCGGGCTGCTTGACACCTTCAACCGTCCGGCCGAAACGGGCGTAGCGCAGGCCCCGCGCGTGGGTGCGGACGCCTTTGCGGCGGAACCGCGCACCGCGTTCAGCACGTCGGCGCTAACCGGGGACGCCGCTCAATCGGTCGCTTCGGCGCGAATCATCCTGCAGGCCAACGACACCACATGGGTCCAGGTCAAGGACAGCCGCGGCAAGCGCCTGATGAGCAAGCTTATGGAGCCGGGAGACGTCTACAGCGTCCCGAACGAGGCAGATCTTAGGATGACGGTCGGCAACGCCGGCGGCCTCGATGTGCACGTTGACGGAGACCGCCTGCCGCCGCTCGGCAAGTCCGGCGAGGTGCTGCACATCGTCCTGGATGTGGAGCGGCTGCAGCGAGGCGACGCAGCCCGGCGCTGATCTCCAGATCCTCGGACGTTGGTCGGTCCGCACGCTCTCATTTCCGTCGTTGACCCCATCGACCGTGGTGCGGCAAAAGGGAGCGCTGGACGGCACATTGGGCGGCCGTGACAAACCCGGAAGTTTATCAAGCCCGGAATTCCATCAAGGAAATCCCGTGGAACAAGCGAACGAGCTGAAATCATGAGCGCCGGGCTTGCTCCCGTTCGGCGATCGAGCGTTGCCGTTACGGTTGGCGGCGTTGTCATCGGCGGCGGCGCGCCCATCGTCGTGCAGTCGATGACCAACACCGATACCGCCGACGTGGCGGCGACGGTGGCACAGGTGGCGGCGCTTGCAGAAGCCGGTTCCGAGCTGGTGCGCATCACGGTCGATCGTGCCGAAGCGGCGGCGGCGGTGCCGCACATCCGCGACCGCCTCGACGCCGCCGGCGTCGCCGTGCCGCTGATCGGCGATTTCCACTATATCGGCCATCAACTGCTCCAGCAGCATCCGGCCTGCGCCGAGGCGCTCGCCAAATACCGCATCAACCCCGGCAACGTCGGGTTTCGCGCCAAGCGGGACCGGCAGTTCGCGGCGATGATCGAGTTCGCGATGCGCTACGACCGGCCGGTGCGCATCGGGGTCAACTGGGGAAGCCTTGACCAGGAGGTTCTGGCGCGCCTGATGGATGCCAACGCTTCGTCGCCGGAGCCGCGGCCCGCCGAAGAGGTGATGCGCCAAGCCATCGTGACCTCGGCGGTGGAGAGCGCCGCGCAAGCCGAGGCTCTTGGGCTCGGCCGCGACCGGATCATCCTCTCCTGCAAAGTGAGCGACGTTCAGAACCTCATCGCCGTCTACCGCGATCTGGCGTCCCGTTGCGACCATGCCCTGCACCTCGGCCTGACCGAGGCGGGCATGGGCTCCAAGGGCATCGTCGCGTCGTCGGCCGCACTCGCCGTGCTGCTGCAGGAGGGCATCGGGGACACCATACGGATCTCGCTGACGCCGCAACCGGGCGGCGATCGCACCGAGGAGGTGGTGGTCGCCCAGCAACTCCTGCAGACCATGGGCTTCCGCGCGTTCACGCCGCTGGTCGCCGCGTGCCCGGGGTGCGGGCGCACGACCAGCACCGTGTTCCAGGAACTGGCCGGCGACATCCAGACATACGTGCGCCACCGCATGCCCCAATGGCGCGAATGCTACATCGGCGTCGAGACCATGAGCGTCGCGGTGATGGGCTGCATCGTCAACGGTCCCGGCGAAAGCAAGCACGCCGACATAGGCATCAGCCTTCCCGGAACGGGGGAAGAGCCGGCGGCGCCGGTGTTCGTCGATGGCAAGAAGACCGTCACGTTGCGTGGCGCCGGCATTGCCGAGGCGTTCAAGCGGATCGTCGACCAGTACGTGCAGGACCGCTATCCACCGAAGTCGCCGCCGGCTGACAACGCGACGGCGGAAGCGCCGGCGGTTGAAGCGCCAACGTTCGACGCGCCCGGCGCTGCTTAACCGGATCGCCGACCCGTGGCATCCTTGCAGCCGGTCCGCGGCACCCGCGACATTATTGGCGACGAGTGCCGCCGCCATCGCCACATCGAGGGCACGGCGCATGATATCGCCCGGCGCTACGGCTATGACGAGATCTCGACCCCGGTGTTCGAGTTCTCGGAGGTGTTCCAGCGATCCTTGGGCGAGACCTCGGACATCGTCAGCAAGGAGATGTATTCCTTCGAGGACCGGGGCGGCGCCAGCATCACGCTCCGCCCCGAGAACACCGCCGGCGTGGTGCGCGCTGTCATCTCCAACGGCCTGACGCAGCAGACGCCGGTCAAGCTGTTCTACCGGGGGCCGATGTTCCGCTACGAGCGACCGCAGAAGGGGCGCCAGCGCCAGTTTCATCAGGTCGGCGTCGAACTCCTCGGGGTTGCGGAACCGCTCGCCGATGTGGAAGCGATCGCCCTCGGCGCCGACATCCTCGACGCCCTCGGCCTCAAGGATCACGTCGTACTCGAGCTGAACTCTCTCGGCGACACCGCAAGCCGACAAACCTACCGCCAAGTTCTGGTCGACTACCTGCAGGCGCGGCGGGAGCGGCTGTCGCCGGACAGCCAAGCGCGTCTCGAGCGCAACCCACTGAGAATTCTCGACTCCAAGGATGAAGGAGATCGTGCTCTGGTGGCCGACGCGCCGAACATCACCGACAGCCTCAACGACGCGTCCCGATGCTTCCTGGATACCGTCTGCGCCGGTCTCGACGCGCTCGCCATCCCCTACCGGCTTAATCCGCGCCTGGTCCGCGGCCTCGACTACTACTGCCACACCGCGTTCGAGTTCACCACCGACGCCCTTGGCGCCCAGAACGCAGTGCTGGCCGGCGGCCGCTACGACGGCCTCGCCGAGCACCTGGGCGGCCCTCCGACCCCCGGCATCGGCTGGGCCGCCGGCGTCGAGCGTCTCGCGATGCTGATCGCGGAGGCGCCACCGGCGCCGCGGCCGTTGGCGGTGGCGCCGGTCGCCGAGGGCCAGGCGCCGGCGGCGCTCGCCATCTGTCGGCAACTGCGCGGCGCCGGCTTCGTGGTCGACATGGCGTTCGGAGGCAAGTTCGCCAAGCGCCTCAAGCGCGCCAATAAGATCAGCGCGCGCGTCACAATCATCATCGGCGAGGACGAACTGGCGCGCGAGGCCGTCCTGCTGCGCGACATGGACACGGGTGCGCAGCATGAAGTGGCGCTGGCATCCCTCGTGGATGACGTCGCCCGCGTCTACTAGTGCACAGGACCCATTCGGATGATTCAGTCGGATGCGTCATAGCGTGCACGTGACTAAAGAGTTGCGTGCAGCAATCGTGCATTCTTTGAACGCACCGCTGCACTAGCGCGAGATGCACCCGGCCTCCAAGGCGGCGGCCTGTCTGGTCATGGTGGGCGCCAATCACCGCACCAGCGCGCTCGCAATGCGCGACCGCCTGTTCGTCGACGCCGAGGCGATGCCAACGGTGTTGGGCCGCCTGCGCGAGCGGGGGATCCCCCAGGCGATCGTCGTCTCGACGTGCGATCGGGTCGAGGTGTCGGCCATCCACGAGGATCCGGACCTCGCGGCGGAGCGCATCGCCGCCGTTCTCGCCGATCACGCCGGGCTGACGCCGTCGGACGTGGGCCCGCACCTGCGGACCCTGGTGGGCGAGGCGGCGTTGCGCCACCTGTTGCGGGTCGCCGCGTCGCTGGACAGCATGGTGGTCGGGGAACCGCACGTGCTCGGCGAGCTCAAGGCGTGCCACCGCGTCTCCCAGGCGCACGGCATGACCGGACCGGAGCTCGAAGCGGTGCTCCAGGTCGCCTACGCCGCCGCCAAGCGGGTGCGCAACGAAACCGGCATCGTCCGGCGCCCGGTGTCCATCGCCGCCGCTGCCGCGTCACTGGCAGAGGACGTGCACGGTGATCTCCGCGACCGTACGGCCCTGATGATCGGCACCGGCGACCTCGGGACGCTCATCGCGGAAACCATGGTCACAGCGGGTCTCCGGCATTTGTTCGTCACCCATCCGGTATCGACTCGGGCGGAAGCCGCGGCGGCGGCCTTCAACTGCCATGTCATCGCGTTTGCGGATCTGAGCCGGGAACTGGCCCGCGCCGACATCGTCATCGGGGCGCTCGGCACGCGCCGGTACGTCATCACCGAAACAATGATCAAGGCGTCCCTCAGCGCGCGTCGCCGTCGCCCGATGGTGCTGATCGACGCGGCGATTCCCGGCGACGCCGATCCCGGCATCGACCGCCTCGACGACGCCTTCCTGTTCGCGCTCGATGATCTGGAGCGCGTGGCCCTTCGCGGCCACTCGCACCGGCAGAGCGCGGCGCCGGCCGCGGAGGCCATTATCGACGCGGCGGTGACCGAGTATGCTAGAACACGCGCCGGGCGCCAAGCGGTGCCCGTCGTGCGGGCGCTCCACGAGCATTTCGAGGCGGTGCGCCGGCAGGCGGTGGCGGACGCCGCGGGCGATGCCGATAAGGCGACGCGTCTGTTGGTGGGCCGGCTGCTGCATGAACCGTCGGAACAACTGCGAGCCGTAGCGGCGGACTGCGGCGATGACACCGGCAGGTTCCGGGCATTGCAACAGGCGCTTGTCCGGTTGTTCGGGCTGCACGGCCGCAACGGGGAGAACAGAGAATGACATCAGCGAGCATTTTTGGCGGCCGTCAAGGCGGCCCCGGACGCCCCTCATCGTCCCGATTGCGCGGGCTTCTCGTCGATCCGCTTCGATGCTCGACCCCGTTAGCGAGAGCGGGTTTGGGCGAGAGCCGTCGCGGGTCGCGTCCCACGCGCCAAACCATCAGCCATGAGGCTCGTTGAGATGAGTCTGAGCGCCAGGCTTGACAAGGTCGCCGCCCGACACCGCGAACTGAGCGCGCTTATCGCCGACCCGGCCGCGCCCGCGTCCGAGGCGTACGCCGCGCTGACCAAGGAGTATGCGGATCTCACCCCGATCGCCCAGGCCATCGAGGATCTGCATCGTGCAGAGAGGGAGCGCGACGACTTGCGCACGCTCCTCGCCGACCCCGACACCGACGAAGACATGCGCGAACTGGCGGAGAGCGAATGCGCGGCGCTGGACGACGCCATCCGGGAGTTCGAGACCCGGCTCAGGCGCCTTCTCCTTCCCAAGGACAAGGCGGACGAGAAGAACGCCATCCTTGAGGTGCGGGCCGGGACCGGCGGCGAGGAAGCGGCGCTGTTCGCGGCCGACCTGTTCCGCATGTATCAGCGGTACGCCGAAAGCAGGGGCTGGCGGCTGGAGTTGATGTCTCTCAGTGAGACCGGCATCGGCGGCTTCAAGGAGGTCATCGGCTCGGTCATCGGCCGCGGCGTGTTCGCGCGCCTCAAGTACGAATCGGGCGTCCACCGCGTGCAGCGCGTTCCCGAAACCGAAGCCGGAGGGCGTATTCACACCTCGGCGGCGACGGTCGCGGTGCTTCCGGAAGCCGAGGATATCGACGTCCAGATCAACGAGGGCGATCTCCGGATCGACGTCTATCGCTCCAGCGGTCCCGGCGGGCAGTCGGTCAACACCACCGACAGCGCAGTCCGCATTACCCACCTGCCGACAGGCATCGTGGTGACGCAGCAGGACGAAAAATCCCAGCACAAGAACCGCGCCAAGGCGATGAAGATTCTGCGGGCCCGCATCTACGAAGCGGAGCGCGCCCAGGCGGCGTCGGAACGCGCCGCCACGCGCAAGAGCCAGGTGGGCTCCGGAGACCGCTCGGAGCGCATCCGCACCTACAACTTCCCGCAAGGCCGCGTCACCGACCACCGCATCAACCTCACGCTCTACAAGCTCGAACGAGTCATGGGCGGCGAGTTGGACGAACTCATCGACGCGCTCGACGAGGACGATCAGGCGGAGCGGTTGGCGGAGGTGGAATGAGTGAAACGGTCCCGGATACGGCGGGCGCTCTCCTTCTCGCCTCAGCCTGGCGCCTCCGCTCGGCGGACATCCCGAATCCCCGCTCCGAAGCCCGCCTGTTGCTCGGCCACGCCCTGGGTCTGGGCGTGGAAGCGCTGATCGCACGCCCCGACTTGCGGGTGCCGGCGGCGGCGCGTGAGGCGTTCGAGCGCGCGGTCCGGCGTCGCGCGGGGCGGGAGCCACTCGCCGTCATCGTGGGCCATCGCGAGTTCTGGAGCCTGTCTTTCCGCGTCACAGCCGACACCCTCGTCCCGCGGCCCGAATCCGAGACGCTGGTGGAGGCGGCGCTCGCTGCCGCGCGCGGTCGCGACAGGCCCATCACCGTGCTCGACCTCGGCGCCGGCAGCGGCTGTCTGGTGCTGGCGATCCTGCATGAAAGACCGGCGGCGTGGGGCGTTGGTGTCGATCGCTCTGATGCCGCGCTTTTCGTCGCGCGGAACAACGCGGACGCGCTCGGAATAGCTGATCGCGTCGCGTTCGTGCAGGGCGACTGGGGAACGGCGATCGGCGGCCGGTTCGATATCATCGTCGCCAATCCGCCCTACGTCGCGGACGCAGAGTTTGCGGTGTTGGCGCCCGAAGTGGCGAGGTTCGAGCCGCGGCTGGCGCTTTGCGGCGGCGCGGACGGGCTCGACGCCTACCGGGCATTGGCGCCTGATGTCGCCCGCCTTTTGGCGCCGGACGGGGTCGCGGTGCTGGAGGTGGGCGCCGGCCAGGCCGCGGCGGTTGCCGCCATCCTCGCCGATCACTATCTCCAAGTTACTGAAATCAAGAACGATTTGGCGGGTGTGCCGCGCTGCCTGCGCGCCGCTCCCGCCCCCGTCGGGATCTCGAAAAAAAAGCTTGGAAACCAAGAAGTTCCTGACTAGTGTCTATGCAGGTATTTGAGACAGGGTCGGATTGACGACGAGACGGTCGCCAACGACCTCGCCGCGGTGCGGCCATCAGCAGCCGAGATCCTCTACGAGAGTGACGAACCTGAACAAGGTTCATTCGGCTGGCATGAGCAAGGTTCATTGTTTTGGCGTGAACAGGGTTCATTGGGCTGAAGTATGTGGGCCAAGCTGAGCCCGATACTCAAGATTGCCCGATACTCAAGATTGACATTCACCGATCAGCGCTTAGGGGTGCCATGAAACCAGGCTCTAGTTCCAGACGGTTGCGTAGCCGCGGAAACGGTAAACGACAGCCGGGGGGAAGAGGAAACCAGACCTTCGAAAGCGCCGGACCCGAAGGAAAGATTCGCGGCACGGCGCAGCAGGTATTCGATCGATATCTGGTGCTGGGCCGCGACGCGGCGTTGTCTGGCGACCCGATTACTGCGGAGAGCTTTTTTCAGCACGCCGAGCATTACTACCGCGTGCTGAACGCGTTCGAGGACGGCGAGGGCCGGCGCAGCCCGGATTGGAACCGTCAACCCTCCGCGGAGATGCAGCCGGACACCGGCGCAGAAGGCGAAATGACGAACCGCGAGCCGGTCCCAGCATCGGCCTCGGACGGCTGACACCTGCACTAGTGCTTCGCGTAGGGGCGCCCCGTTTTACGAACGTGGTGCGCTTCTTCGATAGCGTCAGCGACCAGTGACTGCGGCCGGCGTACGCGCTGGCGGTCATTGCTCCGTCACTTCGACGCCGCTGCCGACGGCATCATGCAGATGATTCAGTCCGTCGGCACGGAGGTGTTCAACCAGTTTGCGCTGAATGCGGCTGACCAGCCCGGGGCCTCGATACACCAGCGCCGTGTAGAGCTGCACCAGCGAGGCCCCGGCGCGGATCTTGGCGTAGGCATCGGCGCCGCCGGTGATGCCGCCGACGCCGATGATCGGCATCCGGCCCCCGGTCAGCCTGTACATCTCCGCCAGCACCGCTGTCGAACCGGCCATCAGCGGCGGGCCGCTGAGGCCGCCGTGCTCGTGCGCATGCACCCCCCGCAGGCCCGCGGGCCTCGCCACGGTCGTGTTGGTGGCGATCAGGCCATCGATGTTCGCCGCCAGCGCCACCGCGGCGATGTCTTCCCGGTCTGCCGGCGTCAAGTCGGGGGCGATTTTCAACAGGAGCGGCGGCCGGACGCCTGCTGCGGTCCGCGCGTCGAGAACCGCGGCGAGCAGCGCCTGCAGCGGCGCCTTGTCCTGGAGCGCCCGCAATCCGGGCGTGTTGGGCGATGAGACGTTGACCACCAGATAGTCGGCGAGGCCGGCAAGGCGGCCAGCCGCACGGGCGCAGTCGGCGATGGGATCAACGCTGTCGCGATTGGGGCCGACGTTGGCGCCGACGATGCCGGACCGGCCGGCGCTCCGCCGTGCTTGCAGGCGCCGGGCGACGGCCTCCAAACCATCGTTGTTGAAGCCAAGACGGTTGATCATCGCGCATTCTTCCGGCAACCGGAAGATGCGCGGGCGGGGATTGCCGCGCTGCGGGCGCGGCGTCACGGTTCCCACCTCCGTAAAACCGAACCCGAGCCTCAGAACCGCTTCGGCCACCTCCGCGTTCTTATCGAATCCGGCCGCCAGCCCAATCGGGTTCGGGAACTCCAGCCCCCAGAGCCTCACCTGCAGCGCCGGGTGCTGGAACGGCGCCGGCCGCGGCACCACACCCGCTTTCAGCGCGGCGATGGTGATCCGATGCGCCGTCTCCGGCTCCAAACGCCGTAGCCCCGGACCGACGGCCCCATAAAGACGTGTGGCGAGATCAGCCATGATTGCACCATTGCTGCACGCAACTCTCGATTCTCGTGCACACTCTAAATCATTCGAATGGCTCTGTGACGTCGGCGTCGACTTCAACACCCGCCGAGCCGCCATTCGAACAACCAGTTGTGGCGCGTGAGACGCCGACTTGAATTTCGGCAGCGCGCGACCCAATGTTATGCCCATGAAACCCCTGGACGTTTCCAAGACGCTGGCGCCGCTCACCGGCCGCGAGGACATGGTCCGGCGACGGTTCTGGGCCAAGGTGCGACGCACCCTGGGTCGCGTGCCGTTCATGGACGAGGCGCTTGCTGCGTTTTACGCCGCTAACGATCCCGCGACGCCGACCCGCGTGAAGGCAATCCTGTTCGCCGCCTTGGCGTACTTCATCATGCCCGGAGACCTGATCCCGGACATCCTCGCGGGCGTCGGTTTCGCCGACGATCTGACGGTGCTTCTTACCGTGTTCCATTCGCTGCGGCCCTACATCAGCGACGCGCACATCGAGCGGGCGCGCGCCGAGCTGGCCGGAGGAGACGTGGCCGTAGACGCGCCGCCGCCGGCGGGTTGAACGCGGCGGACGCTCCCGATACAATACCGACGCCGGGGAGGAAGCGCAGGTCATGGCGGACCAACCGACGCAACTGGGACGCCCGGCCGCTATTGCATCGTCGCCGGACGCCGCGACACTGGAGACGGTCGCCAATCCGCATCCGGGAGAACGGATGTTGGTGCGCTTCACCTGTCCCGAGTTCACCTCGATGTGCCCGGTGACCGGGCAACCGGATTTTGCACATCTGGTGCTGGACTATGTGCCGTCCGCACGCCTGGTCGAGAGCAAATCCCTGAAGCTCTATCTGGCGTCGTTCCGCAACCACGGCGCCTTTCACGAAGACTGCGCCGTTGCCGTCGCCAAAAAAGTGCAAGCGGCAGCGCAACCCCAATGGCTTCGCATCGCCGGATACTGGTTCCCGCGGGGCGGCATTCCCATTGACGTGTTCTACCAGACGGGAGAGCCGCCTCTCGGCGTGTGGGTGCCCGACCCTGGGGTGCCCGCCTACCGCGGCCGCGGCTGATGGGTCGGAACCGGCGGTCCGTGGCTCTGCATTGCTGGTGCCGCGCCGCGCTGTTTGCGGCACTGGCCGGTGGTGTTGCCGCATGCGCATCGGCCGCCTCACGTCAGGCGGATGCCCCCCGAAGCGTCCAGCTTGTGGACGCCCGCGCGGCGCGCGAGTGCGTGCCGTTCGCGCGAGCGGTTTCTGGTGTGCAACTGCGGGGCAATGCGGCGGACTGGTGGGACAAGTCCGAGGGCCGCTACGCCCGCGCGGATCGGCCTGCGGTCGGCAGTGTCCTGGTGATGCGGCGCTCGTCGCGGCTTCGTCATGGGCATGTGGCGGTCGTTTCGAAGGTCGTCTCCAGCCGCCGCATTCTGGTGACCCACGCCAACTGGGTGCGCCATCGAGTGTCTGCCGACACACCGGTCATCGACGTCTCCGAGAACAACGACTGGTCGCTGGTGCGGGTGTGGTGGCCGCCAACGAAAACCATGGGACTGACCGAGTATCCAGTGCACGGGTTCATCCTGCCCGCCGGCCAACCAGCAACAACCCGCAGCGCCTCGCTATAGGGACAACCCCGCATGGTCCATGGCGTTCCGCCAGACGCTGTCGAGATCATCCGAGAAAATCAGCGACTCCTCGCTGCGCGCCGTTAGCCAGTCGTCACGAGAGAGTTCGTCCTCAAGCTGACCTGGACCCCAGCCGGCGTAGCCGAGGAGAATGGCGCTGCGTTGCGGCCCGACGCCCGCGGCGATCGCCTCGAGCACGTCCTTGCCGAACGATACGGCGACACGATCCGCGACGATTCGGGTGGACGCGCCGCTGTAGTCCGCGCTGTGCAGGACGATGCCGCGCCCGGGCTCGACCGGGCCGCCATACTGAAGACGCACCCTGCCCGACGCGCCTTCGCTCTCCACGCCGACTGCCTCCAACAGAGCGTCGAGCGGCCCCTCGCCATAGGCGCGGTTGACCACCAGCCCCATCGCTCCATCCGCGTCGTGACTGATCATGTAGATGACGGTCTCCGCGAAGCGCGGATCGCCGATCGACGACGACGCTACGAGAAGCTGGCCAACGAGGGGCGTCGCCGACGCGGCCTTTGCCGCGCCCGTTTCCGGTTCGTCGGCACGCGCGGCGACCGTGATCGCGGCACACACCATCAACGCCACTGCGAGACGCCACGCTACCGCACCCCACCTCATTGCCGGAACTCCCACCCTGCCTTCGTCTCCTGTCTTACCCTCCAGACACTTCTGCTCTACAGACACATGAGCCTGCCGCCCGGGACGTGCCACCCGGCGTTTTCACCGCCACTCGATCTCCGGCAAGCGCAACAGGCGTAGCGGCCCCACGGCGAGGAAACGGTCCTGCACAGTCATCGGTACGGTGATGACCGGCGCACCGCCGCCCTGTGGCGGACGCGCCAGCGCGCTCCACAGGAATTTGACGCCGAGCGCCTCTTGCGGGCCGATCAGCCCGTGCGCCTGAAAGGCGTCGACGGCGTCGAGCAGCCCCTGCACTTTGAGTGTAAGGGCGCCCTCCGGCTGTCCCGCGGTGTCGAGCGCGACGGTGCCGTCACCGGTCAACGACACGGGGCCGTAGACGGCCGCGAGCCTCTCGATCTCCCAGACGCCGCCCGCGTCCCGCCACCGCAACAGGCCGGCCGGCCAGCGGCGAAAATCGAACGGTCCGATCACCGTCGAGTCGAAGGATACGGATTGGATCTCCCTTCCGAGCGGGCTGTTGGCGTGCGCCGGCAGCAGGACGCGCGCTGCCGCTGCGTCGAGCGCGTAGGCGGGGCCGGTCGCCGCTCCCTGTTCGCCGGCGACGACACGTCCGCTAGCGTCGAGACGTTCTATGGTGACCTGTTCGCCGCCCTCCTCCCGCAGCGTCCAATTGCGAACGGTCAACACCCCGTCGGGAACCGCCCCGCCCAAGTCCGCATCAATGGTGAAGACCTCGGCGCGGCCATGCAGGACATCCTGCCGCGGCGGCTCGCCGAGCGTGACGATGTGGTCACCGAAAACCTCGTACGTCTGCCGTGTCCAGTCGAAGGGGTTGATCGCGGCGTCGAAGCGGGCAGCGGCCCAACTTCCCGCTCCCTCGCGGGGGGGAACCGTCACGTGCGGTCGCTCGAAGGAGAGCCGCACGGCGCCCGGATAGCCGCCCACATCGACATCGTCATAGGCAACGGCGTAGCCTTCGTTGCGCCGAGACTCGATCCACGTCTCGGCACCGGCGCGGACGTACACGGCGAGCAGCAGCCAGTAGGCGGTGTAGAGGACTGCAAGAGCGAGCATCGCGACGGTCGCAATGACGATGATGCGCCGACCGCTGCCTCGCGAGGCCGTTGACGTCATCGCTCGCCTCCGTCTCCGTCACATTTCCCGGTCCTGTTATAGATCGTTGCTCCCCGCCGAGCGAGGGACTAGCCTCCGCGCGGTCGATCAACGGTGGAAGCCCATGAACCACGTCACGGAGCCCGATCGCGTGCGCCCGCCGCTTTGGATCCTGGCGGCTCCGGCGGTGTTCGTGGTGCTGTGGAGCACCGGCTTCATCGGCGCCAAGCTGGGCCTGCCGTATGCGCCGCCATTCACGTTTCTGGTGCTGCGGTTCGCCATCGCAGCCGTTCTGCTGGCGGCGGTGGCGGCGGTGGCCGGCGCGCCGTGGCCGCGGACGTGGGCCGACGTGGGCAACGCGGCGCTGGTCGGCGTCCTGATCCACGCCGTTTATATCGGCGGCGTCTTTTCAGCCATCCATCGTGGCATGCCGGCCGGTGTCGCGTCCCTGATCGTCGGCCTGCAACCGGTGCTGACGGCGGTGCTCGCCCGCCCCTACCTGGGCGAACGGGTGACGGCGAAACAATGGGCGGGGCTCGTCATCGGGCTCGCCGGCGTGATCCTGGTCGTCGCCAACAAGCTGCAGTTCGAGCAGGGCCACATTGTCGGCGTGTTGTTCACGCTCGGCTCACTCCTGGGAATCACCATCGCCACCCTCCATCAGAAGCGACACGGCGCCGGCATGGATCTCCGCAGCGGCGCGGCGATCCAGTTCGCCGCCGCGACCATCGCGATGGCCATTCCGGCGCTGCTGTTCGAGACCATGACGGTGCAATGGACCGGGGAGTTCATTTTCGCGCTGGGCTGGCTGGTGCTCGTGCTGTCGCTCGGCGCCGTCACGCTGCTCTACGGCATCATTCGCCGCGGCGCGGCGGCCAAGGTGGCGAGCCTGTTCTACCTCGTCCCACCCGTCACCGCGCTGATCGCATACTTCCTGTTCGGCGAAACCCTGGGGCCGATGGCCATCGCCGGCATGGCGATGGCGGTCGCCGGTGTGGCCCTGGTGACGCGAAGTTAGTGCTGCGCCGTCAGATCTCGCCGGCGTAGTGGCAGGCGACGCGGCGGCCTTCGACCGGGCGGTGGGCCGGGCGTTCCGTAACGCAACGGTCGGTAGCGTGCGGGCAGCGGCGGTGAAAGGCACAGCCGGAGGGCGGATCCAGCGGCGACGGCAACTCGCCCTTGAGGACGATGCGCTGCAACCGATGCTCGGGGTTGACCTGCGGCGTCGACGACAGCAGCGCCCGCGTGTAGGGGTGGAGCGGGCGGCCGAAGATTTCGGCGTTCGGGCCCTGCTCCGCCGGCCGCCCGAGATACATCACCAGAACCTCGTCGGCGATGTGACGCACCACCGAGAGATCGTGGGAGATGAACACGTAGGCGAGGTCGAACTCTTCCTGCAGGTCCATCATGAGATTGAGCACCTGCGCCTGCACCGAAATATCGAGCGCCGACACCGGCTCGTCGGCGACCACGACCTTGGGGTTCAACATCAGGGCGCGGGCGATGGCGATGCGCTGGCGCTGGCCGCCCGAGAACATGTGCGGATAGCGCCCATAGTGCTCCGGCCGGAGGCCCACCCGCGCCATCATGTTGCGCGCTGTCTCGGCTCGCTCGCGCGCGGACTTGCCGGTGTTGATCACCATTGGCTCTTCGAGGATGGCGCCCACCGTCTTGCGGGGGTTGAGGGACCCGTAGGGGTCCTGGAACACCATCTGCACGCTCTGCCGGAGCCGAAGCCGATCGGCACGGTTCTTTGCGGGAACGGGCGTCCCATCAAGAACCATCGATCCGGAGGTCGGCGGCTCGATCAGGGTGATCAGCCGCGCCAGCGTCGATTTGCCGCACCCGGACTCGCCCACCACGGCGAGCGACCTGCCGGGCGCCACCGCGAAGCTGACGCCGTCGAGCGCCTTCAGCGTCGCGTCTTTCCTGAACACGCCGCGGCCGACCGCGTAATAGCGGGCGAGAGCGTCGGCCTGCAGAACCGGCGCTTCTGCCGCGGCTTCGTTGTCCAGTAGAGACGCTGTTTCAGGCACGCGATGCTCCCCGAGTGTCGACGCCCGCCGCCGATCATGACAGCAAACCCGGCGGTACGCATCCGAAACCCGTGAATCTCCCCCTTGGCTGACCCTTCGACAGGCTCAGGGCGAGATGCTATTTACGATGCGGAAAGCACCTCATGCCGAGCCTCGTCGACGCATGAGCTCCAGGCTGTGATAGCGATGAAAGGCTCACCCCATTGAATTACGTGATTCACGGCGAGACGGGCGATTGGGAGGTGGTGGTCGGGCTCGAGATCCACGCCCAGGTCGTTTCCGAGGCGAAGCTATTCTCGGGAGCCGCGACGGCGTTCGGCGCTCCGCCCAACAGCCAGGTGTCGCTGATCGACGCGGCGATGCCGGGCATGCTGCCGGTGGTCAACGGGCACTGCGTCGAGCAGGCGGTGCGCACCGGCCTCGGCCTCAATGCCCGCATCAACCTGACCTCGGTGTTCGAGCGCAAGAACTATTTCTACCCCGACCTGCCGGCCGGCTATCAGATCTCCCAATACCAGCACCCAATTGTCGGCGAAGGGGTCGTGGTGCTCGACATGGCCGACGGCTCGACGCGCGAAGTCGGCATTGAGCGCCTGCACATGGAGCAGGACGCCGGCAAGTCGCTGCATGATCAGGACGCCCGCCGCACCCTGGTGGACCTCAACCGGGCCGGCGTCACTCTGATGGAAATCGTCTCGAGGCCCGACATCCGCAGCCCGGAAGAGGCGGGAGCGTACGTCCGCAAGCTTCGCTCGATCATGCGCACCCTCGGCACCTGCGACGGCAACATGGAACAGGGCTCGCTCCGCTGCGACATCAACGTCAGCGTGCGGCCGGTCGGCGACAACGCGCTCCGCACCCGCGCCGAGATCAAGAACGTCAATTCCGTCCGCTTCATCATGCAGGCGATCGAACACGAGGCCGAGCGCCAGGTCGCCGCCTACGAGTCGGGCGGGACGGTCATCCAGGAAACGCGGCTCTACGATCCGAACAAGGGCGAGACTCGTCCGATGCGCGCCAAGGAGTTCGCCCACGACTACCGCTACTTCCCGGATCCCGACCTGCTGCCGCTTCAGCTGACGGAGGAGCAGGTGGAGCGCCTCCGCGCGACGCTGCCGGAACTCCCCGACGCCAAGAAGGCTCGGTTCATCCGCGAGCACGGCCTGTCGGCGGCGGATGCGGCGGTGCTGGTCGCCGATCGCGAGACGGCGGCCTATTTCGAAGCGGTCGCACAGGGGCGCGACCCCAAGACCGCCGCCAACTGGGTGGTCGGCGCCCTGTTCGCGCTCTTGAACCGAGAAGGGCTCGGCATCAATGACTCCCCGGTATCGGCCGAGGCGCTCGGCAGGCTGATCGACCTGATCGACGACGGCACCATTTCCGGACGGATCGCCAAGGACGTGTTCGAGATCATGGCCACGGACGGCGGCGACCCGGCGATGATCGTGGAGCAGCGGAACCTCCGCCAGATCAGCGACAGCGGCGAGATCGAAGCGGCCATCGCCGCTCTCGTCGCCGACAATCCCGGGCAGGTGGCGCAATACCGGGCCGGCAACGCCAAGGTCATCGGCTGGTTCGTCGGCCGCGTCATGAAGGCGACCGGCGGCAAGGCAAACCCGCAGCTCGTCAATGACGTGCTGCGCCGATACCTCTCCCAGGACTGAACGCCGATGCCCACCTTTCCCTTCGTCACTGCCGACGTGTTCACGGATCGCCCTTTCGGAGGCAACCCCGTGGCCGTGTTTCCGAACGGGCGCGGATTGACGGAACGGCAGATGCAGCTCGTCGCCCGCGAGTTCAACCTGTCCGAGACGGTGTTCGTCCTGCCGCCGGATCGCCCCGAGCACACCCGGCAACTCCGCATCTTCACGCCGGCAGCGGAGTTGCCGTTCGCCGGGCATCCGACCCTCGGCGCGGCCTATGTGCTGGCGGCCATCGGCGAGGTCGCGCTCCAGGGAAACCAGACCGACATCGTATTCGAAGAAGGCGTCGGTCCGGTGCCGGTGCGCATCGTGGCCGTCGATGACCGGCCGGTGTTCGCGCAGCTTTCGGTGGCGCGACTGCCGGATCGCGGCCCGCAGCCGCCGGCCGCGTCCGAGTTGGCCGCGATGCTGTCGCTGGAGCCGTCCGATTTCGCCGCGGAGCCGCCGGAAGTGTGGTCGTGCGGCGTGCCGTTCACCTTCGTGGCGCTTGCAGGTCTTGACCCGCTCCGCCGGGCGCGGCTGAGGCGCGACGTCTGGGAGTCGGTGCTGGCGGCGTCCGCGGCGCCGGCGGCATTCATGTTCTGTCGGGAGACGGAGCGGGAGGCATCGGACATCCACGCCCGCATGTTCGCGCCTGATATGGGTATCGCCGAAGATCCGGCGACCGGCGCGGCGGCGGCGGCACTCGCCGGCTACTTGGGCAGCCGCGCCGACCGCAGCGATCGCACGCTGCGCTGGATCGTCGAGCAGGGGTTCGAGATGGGCCGGCCGAGCATTCTGGAGGTGGAAGCGGACGTTCGAAACGGCGACACCGTCGCCGTCCGGGTTGGGGGCGCTTCCGTCCTGATCAGCCGCGGCGAGATGGAGATCCCGACGGACGTTTGAGCACCCCTTAAGCGCTTCGGTCAGAACCGGTAGCGGAGATTGACGCCGACGATGTGGGAACGGGAGTCGCCGGCGCCCGTGACGTTGACGGCGCCGGCGACCCCCGGCGCGAAAGCGAACTGACGGTTGACGTCGATGTCGATATCGTCCCACCAGGCGTAGTAGTACGCGAGGTCCACGACCACTTGATCCCACGGGGCATAGGACGCGCCGACGGCGACGGCGTAGCTGTCGGCGTCCGGCACGCTGGTCTGGCGGAAGGCATCGACGGTGGGCGTCTGGTCATAGCGGAACCCGCCGCGCAGCGACAGATCGTCGTCAAGCGCATAGTCGAAGCCGACGGAAACGGCGATGCTGTCGTCGTAGTTCTGGGGGATCACCTGGTCCGGGGAGCCGTCGTCGAACTTCACGCGAATTTCCTCGAAACGGCTCCAGTTGAACCACTGCGCCTCCGCCAGCAAGGTCAGCCCGGGATGCACCTTGTGGGCGACGGCGAGAGAGACGATGTCCGGCAGATCGAGATCGGTTTCGCCGATGCGCCGACCATTGGCTGCAGCCAGCGGGCCGCCGAGGCCGGAGATGGTGCTGGTGCCGTCAAGCCGGTGACTGATGCCGGATCGAAAATGCGCGCCGATGCGAGTCGACGGCAGCGGCTTGATCAGCACGCCGGCGTTGAAGCCGGCGCTCCAGTCGCTGCCGTCCAGTTCGCTGTAGCCGTCGGAGCCGGCGCTCGGCCCGCCGACCCGCAACACGTCCGGAACGGCGTTGCTGAGCACGGCGTGCGCGTACTGGATATCGATGCCGGCGCCGACGGAGACCAGGTCGTCGAGGGCGTAGGCGACGCTCGGGCCGATGTTCACCACCGTGAGCTTGGACTTGACCGAGTCGTAGCGGCCGAACCAGTCCCGGTCGTACTTTAGCGCGAGGCCATACGGCGCGGTGATCCCGAGCCCGAGCCACAGCCTGCGGTCCATCAGCGGATGGGCGAGATAGATGTTTGGGACCACCTGCGGAGCGAACGGATTTCCGCCGTCCCCGCCGCCATAGGCCACCGGCGCGCCGCCGGTGCCGACCGTTGCAGCGGTCGAGCCGGCGTTGCTGAAGCTGAGGCGGGAATTGAACAGGCTGGCGCCGGTGGTTGCCTCCGCCCGCGTCAGTTCGGTCATGCCTGCCGGGTTGGAGAATGCCGTGCTGGCGTCTGTCGCCGCCGCCGCGCCGCCGGCGAAGGCGCGGCCGAGACCGCTGATGCTCTGCTGCGGTATGAAGAACGCCCCCGCCAAGGCGGCGCCGCTGGCAACGGACACCGCCAATCCCAGTGCGCCGGCGAGAACCACGCACGTCCGGTATGATGCGAAACGTCGATCGTGGATCACTGCTCGTCTCCCACCATACCCAATGTTGAACGATCGGCATCGCGAGCGATTTCGGAGGACATGCTTGAACTCCCGAAACCGGTGCATTTTTTTGCTTGGTCGCCTCCCCCTCGCAGTGACCGTCACGTGGGTGTCCGGCTATGGCATGATCAAGCCGTTGCGAATGGAGAGCACCACCGCTGCGACGCGGTTGGCGGTGCCCAGTTTCTTCATGGCGCTCTTCAAGTGGAAATTGATGGTGTGCTCCGAGACGCTGAGAATGCGGCTGATGGCCCAGGCGCTCTTGCCACGAGCGGTCCAGGTGAGGCACTCCCGCTCCCTCTCCGTCAGGTGGAACGCCGGCGGCAATGGCTCGGCGGCAGTCCGAACCTGCGACGTAGCGAGCTCGAACTGCACCGCCAGCACCTGCAGCGTCCGCAAATGGGGCGCCGGATCAATCCCGTCCACATCGGACGCCAAGCTGACCACGTAGCTCTCGCCCTGAGGTCCGTGGATGGGAATGCTGAGCCCGCTCCTCAGGCCTGCGTCGCGGCTCTCTCGCATCATTTGCCGCTGGCGCGCCGACAGATGCTGATGGATCTCCACGTCGCGCCAGAGGAACGGCGCGCGCCGGGTCGGCGCCAGGAGCAGCACCGGATCGATGTCCATGTAGTGGTTGACCATGTAGTGCTCGAACCACTGCAGGGTATTCGCCTTGCGGGTGAAGCTGGGACCGGTATCGCCCTGTGCGAGCGCGTGCTGCGCCGGGGCGGTGGCGGGAGCGAAGACGACATGGGTGTAGCCGCGGTCTTCCAACGCTGTCTGAAACAGCTCGAACACCTGCTCCGGTGTTTCCGCCTCGTTTGATCGCTCGATGAAATCGGAGACGCGCATCACACTGAGCGCCTACCCCACAATTCGCGTTTGACGACTGCGCGCATGGCCCTTCCGCCGCAAGTTGGGCTGCCGGTCATGGCGACGAACGCGGGCGCATGGTTCGGCGGCCGCAGTGTCGTCGGCCCGCCCAGAGCGGCCATCGGCCACGCTCCGCCCGAACCGCACGGTACGTCGAGCGTCACCGACATCCGGCGACCCCGACCCGACACGAGCCCCACTGCCAGCCCGTGCAACAACCGAAACACACCCTTAGACATCGGATACACTGCCCCGCTTGGGGGGGTCAAGCAGGGATTCCGGGGGCTTGCTTTTGCCCAAGGCGTTTGCTTGCCTCTGGGAGTTGTGACGGTCCGACGCCGAGCGGCGTCATCAGTCACTGGGAGGCGCTCAGCGCCTACCAGATCGGGCAGGTAGCGACGGCGGGTCAAACGCACCTATGCTTTCCACAGTTTTTGAGGCCGGGCAGATGCTCTTCAAGGGAACGGAACGATGATGCTGGCGCAACGTCACATGGAGGCTACGACCGCTCGCTCGGGCGGCTCAAGCTTGGCGAGCCTGTCCGATTTGCGCCCTGATACGGTCAGTCCCCATGACCAGGACGCGCTGGAAGCCCTGTTCGACACCTGGACGTTCCAGGACCAGCTTTCGACCCTGATCCGCGGCGCGGTGCAATCGCGGCGCCTTGCCGAGCAGCACCTCTGTGCGGCGCGGTCGCTTGTGGAAGCGGCACGGTCTGCCGAACCCGCCGAATATCGGGATCATCTGGCAAGCGTCCGCGCGGCACGGCGCCGTGCCCATGAATGCAGTGCCTACGCTCGCCAGTGCGAGAACCGGGCGAACACCATCGCCATGGCCTCCGGATTTCACCCGGGGCCGGCTCGCTGACTGTCCTCGGATCGTTCGACAGCATCCGAGGTCGCAACACCTCTGCGGAATGGCCGATTCAAACACTATGGCCTTGATCGTGTCCGTGCGCTAAGTTCGCTTGGTGGGCGGTAGGTCGTGTCCGCCCAGGGCTTGTGGGCGAGACGATGATGACACGCGCAGGTAGATCCGTTTCAATCGTGGCACTGTTGATCGCAGCTCTGCTGGGCGGTTGCGGCGGTCAGGCGCAACCGCCTGATCTGGACGCGCCACCGACGGTGCGTGAAATACGCAGCCTCGGTCCGGACGCCAACGACGAGTATTTCCTGACCGCGTGGCGGAAGTGCACTCAGTGGTACTCCGACGACACCTGTCGGCGCCAGATATACGGCGGCGACGACGCGATGGAATAGGAACCGGGCCGTCGTTCGTTCAGCCGAACCCGACATTGAAGTTTAAGCCGCAGACGTGTGATGAGAGCAGAAGCAGTGACGAAGGTCCGAAGGCCGGCGGAAGCGGCCTCTGAAGTCGGCCCTGCGCCGACGGTTGTAAAAGCCGCCGTCTTGATGCTCGAGCCGGACATGGCAACCAGAACCGCCATGACGCGGATCTTCACGACCTGCATGGAGCACTGGACGGCGAACGAGGCTGCCGCGATGGACGGCGGCGATCCTGAAGGTGTTCATCAGTTGCGGGTCGGCCTCCGCCGCTTCCGATCGGCGCTCACCCTGTTCGCTCCGTTGCTGCCGCCGGAACAGCCGGCTTCGATCAAGGAGGATGCGCGCTGGGCCGTGCAGGAACTGAATGCGGCGCGTGACTGGGATGTGTTTCTCGGTGAAATGGTGCCACCTGTGTCGGCGGCTCGCGGGGAAGCCATGTTTACGCCGCTCCGCGATGCGGCGGAGGCCCAGCGAGCGCGTGGCTATGACGGCGTCGGCGCGATGCTGCGCTCCGAGCGGTATGGCGCGTTCATGGCCCGGCTCCGGGTGTGGTTGACGGAGCAGGCCGCGCCCCACGAAGTGGAGAGCGACGGGCCGAAGAACGACGGGCCGAAGAACGACGGGTCGGGGGACGACGGGTCGGGGGACGACGGATCGGGGGACGACGGATCGGGGGACGACGGGCCGGCAAACGACGCGCACGGCAGCCTCGATGCGCCGGTGACAGTGTATGCGCAAACCACGCTCGCCAAGCGCCACAAGAAGGCTCTCAAGCGCGGCAAAGGGTTCGACACGCTCACCAGCGAACAGCGCCATCGGGTGCGCATCGCTCTCAAGAAGTTGCGGTACGCGACTGAGTTCTTCCAGTCCCTGTTCCCGGGCAAGCGCACCCAGACCTACTTGGCGCGTCTCAAGAGGCTGCAGGACGATCTCGGCCATCTCAACGATGTCGCCGTCGCAGACCGCCTGCTCCGCGAACTCATCGCCGCGAGCAGCGACGGGCACAAGGTGGACCTCGCGTTGGCGGCTGGGCAGGTGCAGGGCTGGTACGCCCGCGGCGTCACGATCCTGGAACCCGACACCCGGCGCGATTGGTCTTCGTTCCGAAAGAGCAAGCGGTTCTGGACCAAGCGGGCGGACCCGTCCGTGGTCGAGTCCTAGACCATGATCTCGGTCCTCGTCGCCAACATGAAAGGCGGGGCCGGAAAGACCACCATCGCAACGAACCTCGCCGCCGCCTTCGCCTGTAACGGCCTCAGCACCGCGCTGGCGGATGGCGATCGGCAGGGCAGCAGTCTGCGCTGGGGAAAGGCACGTCCCTCGTCGGCCGCGCCCGTCGCTCTGTTGGACTGGACGCGGGCGTTGGAGCAGGCGCCGCGCGGGACGGCCCGGCTGGTGATCGACTCGCCGGCGGCAATGCGGGCCACGCGGATCGAGGAACTGGTGGCGCGGGCGGACGTCATCGTGGTTCCCGTGGTTCCCTCGGTCTTCGACCAGGACACAACCGCAAAGTTCCTCGGCAAGCTGACCGCGATCAAGCCGGTGCGGAAGGGCAAGCGGCCCTTCGCGTTGGTGCAAAACCGAGTCCGCAAGCGGTCGAGGGCGACCGAACAGCTCGAAGCTTTCATCAGCAGTCTCGAATGCCACGCCGTGGGCCGGGTGCCCGATCGCGCTATTTATCCCGAACTGGCGGCGGAAGGACGCGGCGTTTTCGATGTGACCGGCGCGCGCGGCGCACCCCTTCGCAGCGACTGGTTGGAGATCCTCGATTTCATAGAAGAGTCCGCGTGAGCGAAGCGGGCCGACGGGGGACCACGGCTTACGCCGTCTCGAACAGGGCGGATATTCCGAGGCCGCCGGCGATGCCGAGGGTGGCGAGGGCAGTGCGGGCGTCGGTCGGTCGGCGCACCAGTTCGGTGAACAGGCGGACGACGAGGATGGCCCCCGAGGCGCCCCATGGGTGGCCGAGGGCGATGGCGCCGCCGCCGATGCTGACCTTGTCCTGCGGGATCTCGAGGGCATCGAGGCAGGCCAGCACCTGCGCGGCGAAGGCCTCGTTGAACTCGACGACGTCCACATCGGCGAGACGGCGGTCCGCAAGGCGCGCAAACAGCTTGTGGGTAGAGGCGATGGGGCCGGCGCCGAGCAGGTTCGGGTCCACCCCGGCGGCGGCGCTGTCGATGACGCGGAGACCGGCCGCGAAGCGCATCTTCCGAAAGCGGCGCTCCGAGACCACGACCACCGCCGCCGCGCCGTCGTTGATGGGGCACGCGTTGCCGGCGGTGACCGTCCCGCCCGGCACGAAAACCGGCGGCAAGGAAGCCAACGCAGCGAAGCTGGTGTCGCCGCGCGGACACTCGTCCACACTGACCGGCGCCCCGTCCGCTCCCCGCATCGGCACGATCTCGCCGGCGAAGCGCCCCTCCTGCTGCGACTGAACGGCTTTCTGGTGGCTGGCGAGGGCGTAGCGGTCCTGGCGCTCGCGGCTGATGCCGTACTGGCGGGCGACGTTCTCGGCGGCGACGCCCATCTCCGGATCGCCGATCGTATCCGGCGCGAAGCGGGCGCGCTGGTAGAGGCGCGGCGCGCCATAGGGGCTACCCGGCCGTTCAAGCCGCCACGGCGCGGTGCTGGCGCTCTCGACGCCGCCGGCGATGTACACGTCGCCGGCCCCGGCAGCGATCAGGCGAGCGGCGATGGTGATGGCTTCGAGGCCGGAGCCGCATTGGCGGTCGACGGTGACGCCGGGGGTCGAGACGGGGAAGCCGGCGGTCAAGGCCGCGAGACGGCCAGGATTGCCGCCGGGACCCGCGGCGTTGCCGAGGATGACGTCGTCCACTTCCGTCGGCGTCAGACGTGCATCCGCAAGGACGGCCTGCAGAACCGGCGCCGCCAGCGCCGCCACGTCGAGATGCCGGAGGCTTCCGCCGATGCGCCCTATCGGGGCGCGCCGCGCCGCAACGATGACGGCAGCGTCGCCGGTCATGCGATGGTGGCGAGTTGCGGCAGCGCGTCCCGCAGACGGTCAAGGGCGATCTTGCCGTGGCTGCTCACCGGAAACTGCGGAACGGCGAACCAGCGGCGGGGACACTTGTGGCCGCTGAGCCGGCGTCGGCAGTGGGCCGCCAGTTCGGCGGCGCTCAAGGTGGCGCCGTTACGCCAGCGCAGCACGGCGCACAGGTCATGGCCGCGGACGGGGTCGGGCAACCCCAGCACCACCGCCTCCGCCACTTCCGGCAGAGCGCGCAATACCGCCTCGACCTCGCTCGGATACACGTTGCGGCCGCCGATCACCACCATGCCGCCGTCGCGACCGGCCAGGTACACGGCGCCGGCCCGGTCCAGGCATGCGAAGTCGCCGACCGTGGCCCAGCCGTCCACCACCCGGAACCCCTGGTCCCCGTCATCCCGCAGATAGCCGGAGCACAACATGCCGCTTCGAACCCACAGGCGTCCAATGACACCCGTGGGCAACGGGCGGCCCGCGTCGTCACGGATCTCGACCGTGACGCCATGGAACGGGCGGCCGACGGACTCGGCGGGCCAGCCTTCGGCAGTCGGGGCGACGCTGACGAAACTGAGTTCCGACGCGCCGTAGTACTCGAAGATCGCCGCCGACGGGAACAGCCGCTGCGTCCGGTCGCGGAGGTCCGACGGCAGCTTTTCCCCGGCCGACAACACGGTCCGCACCCCGGAAACTGCGCCGTCCCGGCCTTCGGCTGCATCGGCGAGCCTCGCCAGCATCGTCGGCACCGCGTGCAGGCGCGTCACCCGCTCTCGCTCGACCACTGCGAGCGCCTCCCCGGCGTCGAACCGGGCGAGCAGGCAGGCCGTCGCGCCGGCGGACAGCGTTTCGACCAGCCCGTAAAGAAACATGGATTGGGTGAGGGAGCCAGGGATCAGGACCCGATCGTCCACCGCCACCGGAAACTCGCAAGCCGCAGCGTCGAGGGACGCCAGCCACGAGCGATGCGAGCGGAGGTAGCCTTTGGGCGTCCCGGATGTGCCAGAGGTAAAGCCGATGTAGAATGGCGCCTCCGACGCAACATGCGGTGGTTCAAAGCCGGTGTCGACGGGCGGGATCCCACTACCACTTGCGGCGACGAGCAAAGCCTTCGCGACATCCGCTCCTTTCAGCCGCGACCGCTGCACTGCGTCGGTGATGACGACTGCAGGTTCCACATCGGCGATAGCGGCGGCCAGTTCGTCGTCGGTCCACCGGGGGTCCAACACCGCGGCGGCGGTTCCCGCCATGACGGCGCCCAGAAACGCCTCGACCAGCGGAACGCCGCTCGGCAACAACAGCGCCACCCGCGTTCCGGGCTGCAGATCGGCGGCGATGCAACGGGCTGCCGCGCGCAGACTGCCATAGGACACCCGGCCTTCAGCGGCCACCAGGGCCGGTTTGTCCGGTGACCTTGGCGCCGAAGCGCAGATGCGGCCGGCAATGCTGACGTCCGGATGCCAAGCCACCACCGTCCCTCACCACTGAGGACAAAGTGGTCAGGCGGTGTTGCGCAACTCGATCAGGCGGAAGAGGGAGAATGGGGGGACGGGGGAGTTGGAGACGACGTGCTGGGGGGTATTGCCGAACAGATCGCCGAGACAGAATGCGGGGCGCCACCCCAGCCATCCAGACAAGCCATCGCTCCACTTCAGCAACGACTTGCCGCCGTTGGCGAAGTGGTTGCAGATGACGATGCGGCCGTCCGGCCGGCAGACCCGCTGCATCTCGGCCAGGCATTGGCGCGGGTTGGGCACCACCGACATGACGAACATGGCGACCACTTCGTCGAAGGTGTTGTCGGCGAAACCGAGTTGTTCCGCGTCCATGCGCAGGAGTCCTGCCACGTTGCGGAGGCGCTCTTCCTTGACGCGGCGATCGGCGCGTCGCAGCATCTCGCCGGAGACGTCGATGCCGGTTATGATCTTGCTGCGGTCATAGTCCGGCAGCGACAAGCCGGTACCCACCCCGATCTCGAGAACGCGGGCGCCGCCGGTCTTGTTCATCTTCTCCACGGTCCGCTTTCGCCCGAAATGGAACGCCGGCCCGAACACCAGATCATAGAACGGCGCATATCGGCGATACGTGCGGGTGACTTCGTCCTGATCGAGGAAAGTCCGCACCTGTTTCGCAATGACTTCGGCCATGTCCCTCACGTCCATCAACTGCCGCCGGCTTAAGTCATTCGGCGGCGGCTGAGTTCCTTTTATGGTTGCCGCTGCGACGTCTTTATAATGATTTCGTCGGGACGGCCATAGCCAAGGGCGCGCCGCACCGACTCGTCGAGAAGATCGGGATCCAGCGTCTCCCGATGCAGCAAGCGTACCCGATGTTCCAATACCTCTCGCCGGGCGCGCACTTCCGCCAACTCCGCACGCGCCTCGGTCGCCTTCTGGTCAAGGACGTGCCACGCAAGAAGGCCGCGGTCACCGTGCACGACGTGATACGCGAAGTAACTGAGAATGAACAAGCCGATGGCGGGGCCCAGCACCGACCTGCCCCGCCGAACGACTTCGGCGATCAGACTTCCCGTCTTGGCGCGTCTCATCGGCCCGGTTCGGTCCATGCCTCCATTTGCGTCGTCAATCTACAACATTTTGGTAAAGCGTTCTACCGTGGCCTCTACTCCTTGACGGGAGCCATTCATCTGTTCGCTTCCCACCCTGGTGCACAGACCCCATTGGCGCATTCTTTGAATGCGCCGCTGCACTGGCGGCAACCGGGAGCAGCGGTGGCGGTCAGCGGAGAATCGACTTGCCGGCATATTGCGCAACCGACCCTAGTTGCTCCTCGATGCGGATAAGTTGGTTGTATTTGGCGATGCGGTCGGAGCGGGACAGCGAGCCGGTCTTGATCTGCCCGGCGTTGGTGGCGACGGCGATATCGGCAATCGTGGAATCCTCGGTCTCGCCGGAACGATGGGAGATGACGTTGGTGTAGTGGGCCTTGTGGGCCATCTCGACCGCCTGCAGCGTCTCAGTCAGCGAGCCGATCTGGTTGACCTTGATAAGAATCGAGTTTGCGATGCCGCGCTTGATGCCGTCGGCGAGGCGGAGCGGGTTGGTGACGAACAGGTCGTCGCCGACCAGCTGGACCTTGCCGCCGAGTTCCTCGGTCAGCGCCTTCCATCCGTCCCAGTCGTCTTCGGACATGCCGTCCTCGATGGAAGCGATCGGGTAGCGGGCGGCGAGGTCGGCGAGGTAGCGGACGTTGCCCTCGGCGTCGAGCGACTTGCCCTCGCCCGCCAACTCGTACTTGCCCTTCTTGAAGTATTCGGTCGCGGCGCAGTCGAGAGCGAGCGTGACGTCATCGCCCGGCTTGTAGCCGGCGGCCTCGATGGCTTTCATGATGAACTTCAGGGCCTCGTCGGCGCTCTGCAGGCCTGGGGCGAAGCCGCCCTCGTCGCCGACGTTGGTGTTGTGGCCGGCGTCCTTCAGCCCCTTCTTCAGCGCCTGGAATATCTCCGAGCCCATGCGGATGGCGTCCGCGACGCTGGGCGCCGACACCGGCTGGATCATGAATTCCTGGATGTCGATGGGGTTGTCGGCGTGCTGGCCGCCGTTGACGATGTTCATCATGGGGACCGGCAGTACGTGCGCTTGGGTGCCGCCGATGTAGCGGTAGAGGGGCAGGTCGGTTTCCTCGGCCATGGCCTTGGCCACGGCGAGGCTGACGCCGAGGATGGCGTTGGCGCCGAGGCGGGCCTTGTTGGCGGTGCCGTCGAGGTCGATCATGGTCTGGTCGATGAGGATCTGGTCGGCCCCCTCGAGGCCGCGAATGGCTTCGAAGATCTCCCCGTTGACGCTGGCGACCGCCTTCGAGACGCCCTTGCCGCCAAAGCGCTTCTTGTCGCCGTCGCGCAACTCGACCGCCTCATGGGCGCCCGTGGACGCGCCGGAAGGCACCGCTGCCCGGCCCATGGCGCCGCTGTCGAGCACCACGTCGACCTCGACGGTCGGATTGCCGCGGCTGTCAAGAATCTCGCGTGCGGTGACCTCATTGATTGCCGTCATGTTCGAAAGCTCCTCTTCCCCTGGCGTCCCGGAAAAATGTCAAAATGAATCGGCGGGCACCCGAAGCGGCCAGCCGCAGCGCACTCATACCCGCAACGCCCCCCGCTGTCCAGCGAGAGGCCACATGGCGCGGGCGGCCCCCCGGCCCAACCGCGAACGCTCGCGCACAACGCGACGAGGCACGATTCCGATCAGGCGCACAGCCGTCAAACCATTGAAATCGCTGAAAATGTGTCCGTCTGGGTGCAAAACATGTATGCAAATGTATGCAGCCCCCTCGTAAGCCTCTGGAATCGTGAGGCGATTCGCGCTGCCCTTGGTGGCCGTTGGCGGCATTTGTTCCTCTGCCGACCCCTCCACCTCTCCTGCTTGCGCGCGCCCAAAATCCGTTGCCCAGGTCATTTATCGCCAAAGAGGTTCTGCGGCGAGCTTTCTTTGGCGATAGCCTCAATCGTTCATCGGACGAGGGGAATGCCGGGGTCTTGGCAGATCTTGCGAACAAGAACGTCGCTGATCCCGGCGTGGCGCGGGACGACTGACCGCTTATTCGGTGCCTGATCGTGCCACCATGAATGGCGAGCGCCTCGTGCAAAGACACCTTGAGCGTCTCCAGAAGGCCTTCGCGTGTCGATTCCTGGCAGTTAACGCCGGGAACCTCCTCGATCCACCCGATCCACCAGTCCCCGTCATGCTTGACGACCGCAATGTATGTATTCAGTTCCCGACGCGTCACGCCGTCCCTCTCTGTCGTGGCCCTTGCTTCCATCATGGGGACCGCTGCACGGCGAGACAAGCTGCTCGCATCACTACGACGCCGGTGTGTCGCCTGCGAGCGCGAAGGCGGTCATGAGGGCGCAAGCGTAGGAGTAACCGAGCAGATTTCGATGCGGCCTACCCGCATTTGGAATAACCGCAACTGGTGCACGTGTCGCAGTCTTCCAGGCGGATCAGGGAGGGGGCGCCGCACTTGGGGCACTGGCGGAAGCGGGGGTCGGCGGCGAGGCCGACGGCCTTGCGCGCTCCCTGTTCCTGCGCGTCGCTTGGCCCGTGTCCCGGCTGCGGCAAGAAGCCGATGGCGATCATGTGGGTCTCGATGACGCCGCCGATGGCGGCGAGCAGGCTCGGGACGTAGCGACCATTCATCCATTGGCCGCCGCGCGGGTCGAACACCGCCTTCAGTTCCTCGACCACGAAGGCGACGTCGCCGCCGCGGCGGAAGACGGCGGAAATCATCCGCGTCAGCGCCACCGTCCAGGCGTAGTGCTCCATGTTCTTGGAGTTGATGAACACCTCGAACGGCCGCCGCCGGCCGTCCTGAACGATGTCGTTGATGGTGATGTAGATGGCGTGGTCGCTCTCCGGCCAGCGCACCTTGTAGGTCTGCCCGGGCAGCGCCTCCGGCCGGTCGAGGGGCCGGAACATCTGCACGATGGCGCCGGAGTCGCCGAGATCCTGCGGCAGCGTCCGCGCCACGGGGTTTTCCAGCGGCAGTTCCGGTTGCAGCGAGGAGCCCGCCGAGCTCGCCCTGACCTCCAGCACCGCGCCGGTGACGTCGTTGGGGCGATAGGTCGTGCAGCCCTTGCAGCCGAGGTCGTAGGCCTGGAGGTAGACGTCCTTGAACGCCTCGAAGTCGATCTCGGCGGGGACGTTGATGGTCTTGGAGATCGAGCTGTCGATGTATTGCTGCACGGCCGCCTGCATCACCAGATGGTCGGTCGGCGACAGCCCCTGCGCATCCACGAAGTAGTCCGGGAGCCGCGTCGTCTCGCCCTTCAGGCGCCGGAACAGGCGATACGCGTAATCGGACACCTCCTCTTCCTTGCGCCGCCCGTCCGGCAGGAGGACGTGGCGCAGATACTTGAAGCTGAACACCGGCTCCAGTCCCGAGGAGACGTTGTCGGCGAACAGCGAAATGGTGCCCGTCGGCGCCACGGAGGTGAGCAGCGCGTTGCGGACGCCGTTGGCGGCGATGGCGTCCCGCACGTCGGCGTCGAGGCGAGCGACGGTCTCCCCGGCGAGGTAGCGCTCCCGGTCGTAGAGGGGGAACGCGCCCTTCTCCGCGGCCAGTGCGGCGGACGCCAGATAGGCGGCGCGCTGGATGGCCTTCATCCAGATCTCCGTGAGCCGCACCGCGGAACTGCCGCCGTAGCGGGCGCGGCACAGGATGAGCGCGTCCGCGAGGCCGGTGATGCCGAGGCCGATGCGCCGCTTGGCCCTGGCCTCGTGCTCGTGCTGCGGCAGCGGATAGCCGGAGACGTCGATGACGTTGTCCAGCATGCGCACCGCCACCGTCACCAGATCGGCGAGCCGCGGCAGGTCGATGGCGGCGTCATCGCCGAACGGATCGTCCACCAGCCGGGCCAGGTTGATGGAGCCGAGCAGGCAGGTGCCATACGGCGGCAAGGGTTGCTCGCCACACGGATTAGTTGCAGAAATGTGTTCGCAGTAGGAAAGGTTGTTGAGGCGGTTGATGCGGTCGATGAACACGACGCCGGGTTCGGCGCAGGCGTAGGTGGCCCGCATGATGCGGTCCCACAGTTCGCGGGCGCCGAGGCTCTTGTAGGCGACGCCGCCGAAGCGCAGTTCCCACGGCGCGTCCTCCTTGACCGCCTGCATGAAGGCGTCGGTCACCAGAACCGACAGGTTGAACATGCGGAGCCGCCCGGCCTGGTGCTTGGCGTCGATGAACGCCTCGATGTCCGGATGGTCGCAGCGCATCACCGCCATCATCGCGCCGCGGCGGGCCCCGGCGCTCATGATGGTGCGGCACATGGCGTCCCACACGTCCATGAACGAAAGCGGCCCGGAGGCGTCGGCGCCGACACCCTTGACCGGCGCCCCCTTGGGCCGGAGCGTCGAGAAATTGTAGCCGATGCCGCCGCCCTGCTGCATGGTCAGCGCCGCCTCGCGGAGGTGCTCGAAGATGCCCGACATGTCGTCGGGGATTTCGCCCATCACGAAGCAGTTGAACAGGGTGACCCGGCGCGCCGAGCCGGCCCCGGACAGGATGCGTCCCGCCGGCAACAGGCGGAAATCCTGCATGGCGTCGAAGAACCGCTGTTCCCACAGCGTCGGATCCGCCTCCGGCATCGCCAGTTCGCGCGCCACCCGCCGCCAACTGTCGTCGATGGTCCGGTCCACCGGCCGGCCGTCCACCGACTTGAGCCGGTATTTCATGTCCCAGATCTGCTGCGACACGGGGGCGACGGGAATCACGATCACTCCACTCCTGAAAAACGCCACTCCTGAAAAACGCCGCAATAACCGCCATTGCCGCCTGTGGAACGCGACGCGCCATGGCTTGCGAAACCCACTATAGCGCCGCTGAAACCGCGATCAAAGGCATTGGTTCATGGAATGTTTCAACCATTCGATCCCCGCGGCGACGGCCGGCATCCCTCTGAATCAACGCGACGGTTTGACCTTATCCTCGCTGTCCACGGGGCGCGGTGCGGGGTGCGTTCCGGCCTGGCCGTGCGGCGCCAACTGGGCCTCGGCTTCGGCTGCGAGGCGTCTCGACTCCGCTTCGATCCGCGCACGCAGGGTCGAAGCGAAGGTGCGACGATCAAGGCCGGGGGCGATCGGCGGCAGGAACGCGAGTGTGATGAGGCCGGGATGTTTGCGGAAGCTGCGCCGCCCCCAGAATATGCCGGAGTTGAGAGCCACCGGCACCACCGGCACCGACGCGGCCTCGTAAAGGGCGGCGATGCCGGCCCGGTAGGGGCGTTCGTCGCCGGGCGCGACGCGGGTGCCTTCCGGAAAGATGACGATCTGACGCCCGGAGGCGAGCGCCCGCTTCGCATCAAGGGCGATCATCTTCAGCGCATGGACGCGCGCGTTCCGGTCGATGCCGATGCTGCCGACTTTGCGCATGTACCAGCCGATCAGCGGTATCCGGAACAGCTCGCGCTTCATCACATAGACCGGGTCGTCGAGCACCTGATGAAAAACGAACGTGTCCCACGCGGACTGATGCTTCGATGCGACGATCGCTGCGCCAGCGGGCAGGTTCTCCGCGCCCGCCACGCGATAGCGGAGCCCGCAGATCGCGGCGACCAAGGCGAGGATGCCGCACAACCAGAAGCGCGTCGCCTTATGCACCCACCGCCGCGGCATGATGAGCAGCGGCAGGAAAGCGATCGCGAGGACGGCCGACCACAAGATGGCCGCCGCGAAAAACAGTGCGGAGCGCAGGATCGTCATGATGGCGCGGCTTATACAGCCCTCGCGGCGGAAAGCCGATGGCGTATCCAGGCGTAGAGAAGTTTGTTGTATTCGGTGACCAGGAGTGCGGTCGTTCCCGGCCATCGCCACCACCGCACGAGACGCACGTGCTCCGGGAACACGGGGTGCGGAATGATGGTGACGCCGGGGAGCCGGAATCTGAATTCGAGCAGGCTCCGCGGCATGTGGTAGCTGGCAGTGACCAGCCGCAGCGACCGATAGCCGTTGCGCCGCATCCAGGCCGCCGTCTCGGCCGCGTTGCCGGCAGTGTCGGCGGCGCCGTGACCGGCTTCGATCCGTGTTCGAACATCGGTCGGAACCGCCGGCAGGGCTTTCAGCAGATCCGGGACGTCGACGTCCCGATGGACACCGGAGATCAGCAGCCGCTCGGCTTTGCCCTCGCTCAACAGGGAGAGGCCGGTCCGGACCCGATCGCTGCCGCCGGTGAGCACCACGATGGTATCGGTTTGCGCGTCCGGCTGGGCGATGGTCTGTGGCATCGCCTGCATGAACATGGCGAAACCCGCCAGCCACAACATCACGACGCCGCAGCCGACGACGAAACTCCAGCGGAGTCGGATCACCAAGCGCCGGCGTCTGGCCCTCTCCGTCAGCATCGGCTACAGGCTCCGCTTCAACGACTGCAGAACCGTGAGCCACGCGGTCAGATGCGCGACAGCCGCCATGATCAGCGGCATGGCGGCGAGCGCCGCCCAATGCCATGCTTCCCAGGCAAACCCGATGGGCGCCCCGTCGGAAAGTCGCGCCGCCAGCGCCGCGATGCCGAGCACGCTGGCAACCGCCGGCAGCAGACCCAGGACGGCGCCTGTCAGCGTCCGCAGCCCGGCGCGGCGTGCGAACTGGCGGGCAATGAAGTCGTCATGGGCGCCCATAAGATGGAGAACCTCGATGGTGTCGACCTGCACCGCAAGGCCGCTGCGGGTCGCCACCACCACCGCGCTGACGGTGACGGTGACGATCAGCAGGACGACGAACGCGGCGAGCACTTCGGCGGCATAAAACAGGCTCACAAGACGCTTCAACCAAAGGCCGTGATCATCGACCGCCGCCTCCGGCACCTTGATGCGCAGCCGCTCCGCCAGTTCCGCCGTGTCGATCTCATGGCCCGAAGCGGCCTGAACGTCGATGAGCCGCGGCAGGGGCAGATCGGCGGCGACGGCGCGGGAACTGAGCCAAGGCGCCACCAGATCCAGAACGTCTTCCTCCGCCATCGCCGCGGCGTGCCCGACGCCCGGGGTGGAGCGGGCGACTTCGAGCGCCGCCGCCACGCGTTGCTCATCGGCATCGGCGTCCCCCGAAGCGGCGAGTTGGATGGTCACCGTCGCCGTCAGGTCACGCCGCCAGGCGCCCGCCGCGTCGTGCAACACCAGCAGTGCGCTGACCGAGAGGACCGCCACGTAGATCATGAACGCCGCCAGCCATGACAGGAACAGGCCGCCGGGCGTGTCGGTCACGGGAAGGGTGCGGCGCCGCGTCATCGTCTACGACGGGGCGTCGCGCCGGCCCGGTTCGGGCTCGTCGGGCGCGGGAACAGGATGACGAGGGCGAACCGCCGGGGCCGGGGCCGGCGTCAGACGCCCGTTGTCCAGCATCAGGCGGGGATGCGGGAAGCGGTTGATCAGCGATTGGTTGTGGGTGGCGACCACGATCGTCGTGCCGAGGGCGTTCAACTGCTCGAACAGATACATCAACCGCAGCGCCATGCGGTCATCGACGCTGCCGGTCGGTTCGTCGGCGAAGATGAAGCGCGGCCGGGCAATCACGGCGCGGGCGATGGCGACCAGTTGCTGCTGCCCTCCAGACAGCGTCGCCGGGCGCGCATCCAGGTGGTCGCCGAGACCGACCCAGGCCAGCAGCTCCGTCACGTCCCGGCGGATGACGGCTTCGTCGGCGCCAACGATCCTGAGGCTGAGGGCGACGTTGTCGAACGCCGACAAATGCGGCAGCAGACGGAAGTCCTGAAACACGACGCCGATGCGCCGCCTGAGCGACGGCAGCAGATGCCGCGGGGTCGCCGCGATGTCGTGCCCGAACATGGTGATGCGCCCCGCCGTCGGCTTCAGCGCCAGGTAGATGAGACGCAGCAGCGTTGTCTTCCCGGCGCCGCTGGGGCCGGTCAGGAAATGCAATGATCCCGCCTCCAGCGCAAATGACACGTCGTGCAGCACGTCCGGTCCGGCGCCGTAGCGCAGCCCGACGCCAGCGAAGCGAACGGCCGAATGGTCAGCGGCCTCAGTGGCCATCACGCCGGCACACCGGCTGGTGCAAGACAGGGTTGGTCCGAGGCCGCGCCCGCATCGTCGTTGTCCACCTCCCACCGCTCCTTGCGCTCAGTCGACCGCACCCGTATAAACGGGAAAACGCAGTATAGTCCGCCGATTATGATTATCACCTGTCCGCGCTGTTCCACGAAGTATACGGTTGATGCGGCGGTAATCGAACCGGCTGGGCGGAGCGTGCGCTGCTCCAACTGCTCGTACACATGGTTGCAATCGGGGCCTTCGGCGCGAACCTCGCGGCCCCGGGCCCAACCAGCGGCGGCTCCCTCCGCCGGGGACGTCGGCGCGTCCCGGGGCTCCGCCGATGCAGAACCTGCTCCTGAACGACCCGCCCCGTCCGTTGCCGACGACGCATCGCTGGAAGCAAACCGATGGGCGGCGGAGCGTGAGGACGCTGCGGCTCCAGGGCCTCCCGACGACAGCAGCTTCGACCGGAGGCAAGAGCAGCACAGGCGGGCGGAAGATCTCATCGGCCCTCCCGAGCCTCTCGACGAGGTTGACGGCCCGGGAGACGAGGAGCCGGACGATGCCGCGCCAGAGCCCATTCCCACGGTTCTGTCGTCTCCGCCTTCAAGCCGCGGCTTCGAGCCTGCGAGCCGCGGGTCGAGCATCCGGGGCCGATTCATGCTTATCGCCGCCTCCATCCTGGCGGCGCTGGTGGTTGTGGCGGGACTGTTGGTCTTCGCACGCGGGCCAATCGTCGCGACGCTTCCGTTCTCGGCGGGGATTTTCAGCGCGCTCGGCCTGGGCGTCGAAACGCTCGGCGCCGGCCTCCAGATCGTCGATGTCGCCTCGGAACGCGAAGCAACGGAGACGGGCGAGACGTTGGTGGTGACCGGCGTCGTCGCCAACGTAGAGGACGTGGATCGGAGCGTCCCGTTGATACGCGTCGTGCTGCTCGATACCGATGACGAACCGCTTCAGACGCTGATCGTGACGCCCGCGCGCCGGGTCCTGTCAGCCGGCGAGCGCCTCGATTTCGCGGCGCGGCTGGACAACCCCTCCCCGCAAGCCCGGAGGATCATGGTCACTTTCGCACCCCGCGAGGATGCCGGTTAAGCCAGCCCTATGATCCGCCGCCCGACTGGGCGCGGCCGTAGTGCAGCACCTCTTGCTGAGCCTGACGAAGCGTGAGTTAAGATCAAGCGGCCCCGTTTTGCGTTCGCCTCAACCTTCGGCAGGGTCAGGGTGAGGGCCCGGTTCAGTATACCGAGCCCACCCGGTCAAGACAGGCACCCACTACATATAGAATTACCGCACACGTTCTTTTTACGGCAGCAATTAGCCAGGAGCCAACTATGGCCGCCGGCGGCAGTTCGCAATTACGGAACATCGCGACGGCCTGAAAGCGGCAGCCGCAAACTTCGGGAACGGTGGAGGAGCGGAACCCGGTTTACTTCGCGTATTTCTCGACTAGCCGTTCGGCGACCTCCGCGTCGCTTAGTTCTATCAGCTTTCCTGCACCAAGGTATTCATAGGTCTTCCCGTCTTCACCTTCATAAAGGGTTTTGGCGCTCAGCTTTGGCCAGCCGGCTGGTGAGTAGATAATTTCTGTCTCGCCCGTTGTCGTGTCTAGGCGGTAGACAGTATGTTTCGATGTCTCAAAAAGTGCGTAGCGGCCTGCGGAAGGTAAAAACTGATCGCACCCGCTTACTGCGAGCGACAGGAGGACCAGAATTAAGTATCTCATCTATTTTCCCTTTGCAACGAAGGGGGACTGACGCCAATTGCACTCCGCAGGCCTAAGAGAATTCGTGGCGCACGGGGACATCTGGGTTATTCAACTCCTCGATCAGAAAGCGGCCGAACGGGAACTGACAGTAGGGATCCCTGCCCTCAGCAAGTAACCACACTCTCAACGACTCTATTCCTGTGCGGCACGCGGCGGCGAGGAACGCGGTCGGGTACACGAGGTGCCATTCCGTATGTGGACTGCCATTGTTGCCAATCGACTCGTAGAACGGGCGCTGTTCCAAGCCGTCCTCAAAGCTCATTGTCTGCTCGCGGGCCTCGTGACTCAGCTTGCTTCTGTAACGGTAGATGAGGTTCCTATGTTGCAGAGCAGTCCAACCCAATTTTAATTCTTGGATATTTCGGTAATTCCCACCTTCCTTTGGCCAGCGCTTCTGGATCGACGCCTTTTCAGGGTCACGGTCTAGCCATAGCGGTCCACCGCTACCCCATCCTCTGAGTTCTGAATACGCCCATCCCCTTAGGTCGTCGAACGCGCAGCAACTCGTGCGCTCAAGCGCGGCAACAAGATGGGGCAAGCTGATGCGCTCGCCCTCAGACCAGTCGCAATGTTGAACAACGAAGCGAGAGAAAGCATCGGACGCGCTTCGTTCTTTAGGGTACCGCGCCTTCGCGAGTGCCTCCAGGATGCTGAAGAACAGGATTTTGCGATAGCGCCGACCGTCACGACCTAGATCGGCCGAACCAAAAGTGCTGACGTATTCGTGAAATACGGCAACGAAGGCAGTTACCCTTCGTTGCAGCATGGCACTGGTCATCGCTGGTTCCACGGCAACCTATCCTTCGGCATATCCGGCCGCCAAGCAAAGCGATGAGGGCACTCACAAGCCGCGCGTGGGGGCAGTCCGGTTTGAGGCCGTTGTTTTAGTGCTCGGTCATCGGGTCTTGAATCCACTATAGACCCAGCCTACGGTCCATCCAATAACATAGAGGGCAATGACCGGACCGATCCACCATCCAATAGCGCTAACTATGTATTGGAAACGCTCGTCGGCAGCAGTCCGCTCGACGACGGTCCAATACGCGCGGGCTGCGTCTTCCTTTTCGCCTTCGGGCAAATCCTTCGAGAAAGTGAGAAAATGCCCATTTGGCATTTCGACTTGCTCGATTAGTTCACGCCGTAGCGCTTCCTTGAGTATTTCGGCCTCTCTTTCCCCGATATTCTTCGCGAGTATCCTTTGCCGTACATCTGGGGATAAACGATCGTAAAACACTTGCGCGTGTGCAACTCGTTCCGCCTGCGGGAGCGTAGTCGACACAAGAACCACTATCGCAGCGAAATAAAGCGCCGAGATTACGATCCAAAGCCGCGACCACCCGCCTAGCTTCATGTTTCGTTCTAAAAATGTTGATGCAGTTTTGCATAAGCTCGCGAGTTTAGCGTTCCGTGATCACGCGAAGGTTTGCTCGACAATCGGGAGGCTTCAAATCGCTCTTAATGTCGAACGCTTGCAGCGGACCGCCGCAGCCGGGCACTGGTCTCACGCAGTTTGTATACAACCGCTCATAGGTTGTCTGTATACAACCGCTCATAGGTTGTCGACCGCGCTCCTGAAACCGCGGCCGCTTTGTTCAGTCCATTGGGGTAGATCATCGTTCTGTTAACGTCCTTACGGCCCTAAAGCCTCTGGGCCGTACGCATTTCGTATCACCGTCATGGGAGTTCGTCTCGGATGAAATGTCTCTTCAGGGTCATCGGCGGCCGATTGGGCGGTGCGCCGGGATGGCGCGTCGTTTGCTCTATATGTAGTGGGTGTCTGTCTTGACCGGACAGGCACGCAATATACGAGGTTCTGGTTCAATATTGCAGAACCTCATGCTGAGCGACGTCGAAGCATGAGCTATGGATTGTTCAACTCCCCTTCTCCATAGCCCCACTCTGACGAAGCCTCGCGGACGAGCGCCTCGTCGGCGCCGCTGTCTACGACCCACGGTCCGGCTGGGCGCGGCCGTAGTGGTCGCCGTAGCGGATGATGTCGTCTTCGCCCAGGTAGCCGCCGGTCTGCACCTCGATCAGGCGGAGCGGGATGCGCCCGGGGTTCTCCAGGCGATGGCGGGTGTTGTGGGGGATGTAGGCGGACTCGTTCTCGGTCAGGTAGAACGAGGCGTCGCCGCGGCTGACCTTGGCTGTGCCGCTGACGACGATCCAATGCTCGGCCCGGTGGTGGTGCATTTGAGAACTGAGCGCCTGCCCGGGGTAGACGCAGATCTGCTTGACCTGGAAGCGGCTCCCCGCGTCGATGCCCTGGTACCAGCCCCAGGGGCGGAACACGCGGGTGTGGATCTGGTGCTCGTTGCGGCCGGCGGCCTTCAAAGCCTCGACCACGTCGCGGACGTCCTGGGCGCGGTCCTTGCGGGCGACCAGCACCACGTCGTCGGTGGAGACGACCACCATGTCGTCGATGCCGACCACCGCCACCAGCTTGCCGTCGCCGCGGACGTAGCTGTTGTGCGCGTCGATGGCGATCACGTCGCCGACCGTGACATTGCCGTCGGCGTCGTGTTCGCTGATCTCCCACAGCGCCGACCAGGATCCCACGTCGCTCCAGCCCATGTCGGCGGGGACGATTACGCCCTTGCCGGTCCGCTCCATCACGGCGTAGTCGATGGACACGGACTCGATGGCGGCGAACGCCTCGGCGTCGAGCCGGAGGAAGTCCAGATCCTCCACCGCGCCGGCCAGCGCCTGCCGGCAGCCTTGCAGCATCTCCGGCTTCAGCGCCCGCACCTCGTCGAGAAATGCCGCCACGGGCAGCACGAACATGCCGCTGTTCCATGCATAATCGCCGGCGGCGACATAGGCGGCAGCGGTCTCCGGGCTCGGCTTCTCGACGAAGCTGTCGATCCGATAGCAGCCCTCGATGCCGTCGAACGCGTTGCCCCGGCGGATGTAGCCGTAACCGGTCTCCGGCTTGGTCGGCGGAATGCCGAAGGTCACCAGGGCGCCGCTCTCGGCGGCGCTGCGCGCGATGGCGACGGCGGTGTGGAAGCTCTCGACACCGTCGATGACGTGGTCGGAAGGCAGCACCAGCATGACGGCGTCCGGATCGCGCTCTGCCAGGAACAGGGCGGCGATGACGATCGCCGGCGCTGTGTTGCGTGCCGCCGGTTCCAGGACGATCGCCTGCGGCGTGACGTCGAGCGCCCGCATCTGCTCGGCAATCATGAACCGATGTTCTTGGTTGCAGACGATCAGCGGCGCGGCAAAATCCGGGTGGCGGACCCGCGACACGGTCTCCTGCAGCATGGTGTGGTCCGAGGCGAGCGCCAGCAACTGCTTTGGCCTGAGCGCCCGCGACAATGGCCAGAGGCGCGTACCGGCGCCTCCCGACAGGATCACCGGAGTGAGGACCGGAGTAGGCACTGCCATGTCGTGTCGCTTCTCCGCTTGTTCGCGCGTGTGATACCAGCAACCGTTATGCTTCGCCGCCGCGGCGGCGGCGGGACGCCCTCACCCGCCTCGCTCGGCCGCCTTGGTGTTTTTCCAGGAGGTGCTGGCGTCACTCCTCGCTGGCCAGCGGGTTGAGGACGCCCATGCGCTCGAGTTCGGCGACGATCTGTTCGGCGGCCACGGCCGGCGACGACTGGGCGCCGCTCACCCGGATCTCCGGCGCTTCCGGCGGCTCGTAGGGGCTGTCGATGCCGGTGAAGTTCTTCAACTCGCCACGCCGCGCCTTGCCATAGAGGCCCTTGATGTCCCGCTGTTCACAAACGGCCAGCGGCGTGTCCACGTACACCTCCATGAACTCACCCGGCTGCAGCATCTCCCGCGCCATCCGCCGCTCCGAACGGAACGGCGAGATGAACGAGACGAAGGTGATCAGCCCGGCGTCGACGAACAGCCGGGCGGTCTCGGCGACGCGGCGGATGTTCTCGACCCGGTCGGCGTCGGTGAATCCCAGGTCCTTGTTGAGGCCATGGCGCACGTTGTCGCCGTCGAGGATGTAGGTGTGCTTGCCGAGCGCTGCGAGCTTGCGCTCGACGAGATTGGCAATGGTCGACTTGCCCGAGCCGGAAAGCCCGGTGAACCACAGCACGCAGGGAGTCTGGCCCTTGGCAGCGGCTCGCTGGCGCTTGTCGATATCGAGCGCCTGCCAATGGATGTTGGTGGCGCGGCGGAGCGCGAAGTCGATCATGCCAGCGGCGACGGTGGCGTTGTTCAGCCGGTCGATCAGGATAAACCGCCCGGTGCCGCGGTTTTCAGGATAGGGATCGAACGACACCGGCCGATCGACTGCGATGTTGCAGACGCCGACCTCGTTCAACTCCAGCGTCTTGGCCGCCTGATGCTCCAACGAATTGACGTTGATCTTGTGCTTGAGGTCGGTCACTTGAGCGTTGGTGCACTGGGTGCCGATCTTCAGGATGTACTTGCGCCCCGGGAGCAGCGGCTCCTCATGCATCCAGATGAGCTTGGCCTCGAACTGATCCGCATGGGTGGGGCGAGCATCCGCCGCGGCCAGGAGGTCGCCCCGCGAGATGTCGATCTCGTCGGCGAGGGTGAGGGTGACCGCCTGCCCGGCGACGGCACGGTCGAGATCGCCGTCATGGGTGACGATGCGAGCGACCTTGCTGACCAGGCCGGACGCGGTAACCGCGACGGCATCGCCGACGGCGACCGAGCCGCTCTCGATGGTGCCGGCGAATCCGCGGAAGTCCAGGTTGGGGCGGTTGACCCATTGCACCGGCATGCGGAACGGCTTCGTTGCGGCTTCGTGCGCAACCTCTACCGTCGCCAAAAAGCCCATCAGGGACGGGCCATGATACCAGTGGGTCAGCGGGCTCGGCTCGAGCACGTTGTCGCCCTTGAACGCCGAGATCGGCACGCAGACGACGGTTTCGAAACCGAGTTGCGCGGCAAATTCCTGGTACTCGCGACAGATCGCATCGAAGCGTTGGCGCGAGTAGTCCACCAGGTCCATCTTGTTGACCGCCACCAGCATGGCGGATGCCCATCAGGGAGACGATGTAGCTGTGCCTGCGCGTCTGGATCAGCACCCCCTTGCGGGCGTCGATCAGGATGACCGCCACGTCGGCGGTCGATGCTCCGGTCGCCATGTTGCGGGTGTATTGCTCGTGGCCGGGTGTGTCGGCGACGATGAAGCGGCGGAGGTCGGTCGCGAAGAAGCGGTAGGCGACGTCGATGGTGATGCCCTGCTCGCGCTCGGCCTGCAAACCGTCCAGCAGCAGCGCGAAGTCGATGTCGTCGCCTTGCGTCCCGACGCGCTTCGAGTCCGCCTCCAGCGCGGAGAGCTGATCCTCGAAGATCAGCTTCGAATCCCACAGGAGCCGCCCGATCAGGGTGCTCTTGCCGTCATCGACGCTGCCGCAGGTGATGAAGCGCAGCAGGCTCTTTTCTTCCTGCTCCTTGAGGTAGTCGACGACGTCGTCGTCGATCAGCGTGGTCGTGTCCATGATCTACCGTGTCCGAGAGTGTTAGAAGTAGCCTTCCTGCTTCTTTTTTTCCATCGAGCCGGACTCGTCGTGGTCGATCATGCGGCCCTGGCGCTCGGAGGTTCGGGTCAACAGCATCTCGCGGATGATGTCGGGAAGCGTCGCCGCCGATGATTCGACCGCGGCTGTCAGCGGATAGCAGCCGAGAGTGCGGAACCGCACCCGCTTCATCTGCGGCTTTTCGCCAGGGTCGAGCGGCATCCGGTCGTCGTCGACCATGATTAACTGGCCATCGCGCTCCACCACCGGCCGCTCCTTTGCGAAGTACAGCGGAACGATGGGGATGTTGTCGGCGTAGATGTATTGCCAGATGTCCAACTCGGTCCAGTTGGAGAGGGGAAAGGCGCGGATGCTCTCGCCCTTCCTGACGCGGGCATTGTAGAGGTTCCAAAGTTCCGGCCGCTGCTTCTTCGGATCCCAGCGGTGGGTGCCGGTCCGGAAAGAGAAAATGCGCTCCTTGGCGCGGGATTTCTCCTCGTCGCGCCGGGCCCCTCCGAATGCGGCATCGAACTGGTAGAGATCGAGCGCCTGCTTCAAGGCCTCCGTCTTCATGATGTCGGTATGGATCGACGAGCCGTGGGTGAACGGGTTGATGTTCTCCCGGACCCCCTCCTGGTTGATGTGGACGATGAGATCGAAGCCGTACTCCGCCGCCATGCGGTCGCGGAACTCGATCATCTCCCGGAATTTCCAGGTGGTGTCGATGTGCATCAGCGGGAACGGCGGCTTCGCCGGATAGAACGCCTTGACGGCAAGGCGCAGCATCACCGACGAGTCCTTGCCGATGGAATAGAGCATCACCGGCTTTTCAAACTCGGCGGCCACCTCCCTCATGATGTGGATGCTTTCCGCTTCGAGTTGGCGAAGGTGTGACAACATGATTGGTTCCTGGAACGTGGTCTGGCTTGAAGGCGGTGCGGAGCCCTGCACCGCGCCACCGACCGTGGATTTCGCCGATACAACTCCTAAGACGGGAAAGAGCCGCGGCGCCTTCTAGGAGAAGGCGCATATCTATAGCAGCTAGCGACCGCGCAAGTCCACCTGCAACTCCACATTGTCCCGCGCGGCGTCCGTCGAAAACTCGCCCGAGCGCGCGAATCCTCTGTCAGACGCGCCGCCAGGTCACGCAAGTCTAATCGTCGCCATCGCCTCAGTGTTGCGAAAACTCATCACCATCATCGATGCAGGCGTGCGGGACGCCCTCGCACGCCTGCAAAACCAAGTGATGTCGGAACGGGTGTCCGAGAACCCCGTCAATGCACCGGACGCTCCAGACGCGGGTTTTGAACCGGCGGTTTCTGCGAATAGTCGTAGAAGCCGAGGCCGGATTTGCGGCCGAGGTAGCCGAGTTGCACCAGACGCGTGAGGGTGTGCGGCGGCGCGTGGTGCTCGTGGCGCACGTCCATGTAGATGTTCATCGACATGGCCTCGACCACGTCGAGCCCGATGTAGTCGGCAAGCTCGAACGGGCCCATGGGGTGCGCTGCGCCGGACTTCATGGCGTGGTCGATGTCGGAGATGGTGCCGGTGCCGCGCTCCAGCATGCGGATCGCGTTGAGCATGTAAGGCGTGAGCAGGCGATTGACGATGAAGCCGGTGGTGTCCTGAACGGTGACCGGATCCTTGTTGATGTCCTTGCAGAAACCCTCCAGGGCCGAAATCGTCTGCTCCGACGTCTCGAAGCCGTGTATGATCTCCACCAGCTTCATGACCGTGGCCGGGTTGAAGAAGTGGAGCCCGGCAATGCGATCGCGCTTGCGGCACACCGCCATCATCGCAGTGACGGACAATGTCGAGGTGTTGGTGGTCAACAAAGTGTCGGCTCGGCACCGCGCATCGAGACGCTTGAACAGGGCTTTCTTGATGTCGATGTCTTCAATGATGGATTCGATCACGAGGTCGCAATCGGCGACCGCTCCCTCGTTGTCGGTGACGGTGATGCGCCCCATGATCGCATCTTTCTGCTCGGCATCCATCTTGCCGCGATCGACGACGCGCGAGAACGCTTTGTCGAGTTGCGCCCGCGGCTTGTCGACCGAGCCGGGCGTCGCCTTGACGGCCACCACCTGCCGCCCGGCCTGGGCGCAGACTTGCGCGACGCCGAGACCCATGGTCCCTGTCCCGATGATACCGATCTTGTTGATTTCCATGACGAACACTTTCCTCCCGAGATCAATTCCGTCTGAGCGCCCGGTGCGGCCGCTCGAAGCGCTTTGATGGCAGCAGCCGCGCACGATCCGTTGAACGACCACGTTTACCCGCTTTCCTGCAAAAGATAAAGGGTCTCTTCGCAGTTGCGAAGTGCGTGGTCGCCGTCGGAATCCTGCGAATGCTGCCCTCCTAGCGCCTCGGGGATGACGAAGCTGTACAAGATCCTGCAAATGCGCCGCTATCGCATCGCTTTCGCAACCCGCAGCGAGACGAGGGGAAAGCTCGCGATCCGCATACGCACGTTGCATCGCAACATCCGCTTGGGATAAGGTATGGTTGGATACTCGTTTTTGATGCAGCGTGTGAAAGCGCAAGCGCTATGGATCAGAAGGCAGCAGGCGCCAACAGCCGGCACAAGCCGATCACTATCAAGAAGTACGCCAACCGCCGGCTCTACAACACGGCGACCAGCAGCTACGTCACGCTCGACAACTTGGCCACCATGGTCAAGGCAGGGGCGAACTTCGTCGTGTATGACGCCAAGAGCGGCGAGGACATCACCCGGGCGGTGTTGACGCACATCATCGTCGAGGAAGAGGCCAAGGGGCAGAAGCTGCTGCCGGTCAGCTTCCTCAGGCACCTCATCAGTTTTTACGGAGACAGCCTGCAGGTGCTGGTTCCCCGTTACCTCGAGTACACGATGCACGTATTTGCTCGTAATCAGGAGCAAATGCGCGATTACGTGCGGGGCACGGTCCACGGCATCATGCCGTTCGGGCCACTCGAGGAAATGAGCAAGCAGAACATCGCGATCCTGGAAAGCGCCATAAAGATGTTCAACCCGTTCTTCGTGGCAGAGGACGAGGCTGCCGGACCCGAGCAGCGTGCCGCGCCGCTGGAGGCGGAGGCAGCCCCCGGCGGGGCGGGCGATCAGATCGAGGATCTTCGCGCCCGCCTCAACCGCATGCAGCAGCAGTTGGACGAACTCACCGATCGCCGCCAGGGCGAGTAGGCGGTTCTCCAGCCTCCCGCGGCTCCGGGTGCGAGGATCGGCTCCGGCTCCAGGATCGGCAAAATCGCCAGTTGATATACTGTTGGAAGTTCCCACGTTTCTCATCAGCGGGGAGGGCGCCGAGAAATCGGCCTGTGGACACTCGCAGCGTGTACCCCTAAAGTACGCGGGTGCAAAAAGAGGCGGAAAATAGCGTCGAGGAGCTATGAGGCAATGTCCCCGTTTGACAATGACAACCCGCTGAGCAGCAGGGCCACGCTGCGGGCGACCGACGTCGACCGCTTCGTCGGCGGGCGGATCCGCGAGCGTCGGGTCATGTTGGGGTTGAGCCAGCAGCAGATGGCGGACATGATCGGCGTCACCTATCAGCAGGCCCACAAGTATGAGCGCGGCATCAACCGCATTTCTGCCGGACGCCTTTATGAAATCGCGCAAGTGTTAAGGGTTCCCGTCAGTTACTTCTTCGACGGCGTCGAAGGGCCGAGCGGTGAAGAGGAATTGTCGGTCCGCCAACGGATGTGCCTGGAACTGTCGCGCAACTTCACCCAGATACCCAGTGAGCGGCACCGGGAGGCCTTGAGCCAGTTGGCCCGGGCCCTGACCACGAAGTAGCTGGTGCACAGACCCATTCGAATCATTCAGTCGAATGGGTCATAGTTTGCATGAGAATCAATAGGATACGCCTTTCGGCTTATGTCTGCTGCGGCCGCGGTCAGTCGTCGGTTCGCCAGGCCGCGGTCACATGGCGCGGCCGCCATCCGAACCAGGTGCGCGGGCACCATCCCGCCCTGCACCACTCGCCGTTCTTCCCGAACACGATCAGATCGAACCGAATGGCGCGGTCGGCCAGGTGCGGATGCAGCTTCAGGAACGATTCTGCGGCCCGCGCGATGCGCCGGCGCTGCCGGAGCGACAACACCTCGTCGGCCGCACTCGTTCCGCTCGCATCCGCTCGCGCCTTGACCTCGATGAACGCCAGCGTCGTGCCGCGCAGCGCGACGATGTCGATCTCCCCGACCGGCACCCGAAAGTCGCGGGCCAGGATCCTGTAGCCCGCGAGCCTCAGCCACAGCGCGCCGATGGCCTCGGCGGCGCGGCCCAAGCGCCGCGCCCGCTGCCGCTTCTGCGTGCCGCTGCGCCCCGACATCAGCGCTTCTCGTGCTTCAGGGCGCGGGCGCGGGCATAGAGATCCTTGCGCGAACGGCCTGTCTTGCGGGCGACGACGGCGGCGGCTTGACCGACCGGGTGCTCCTGCAGCGCTGCCGAAAGGGATCGATCCACCGCGTCGTCGTCCCACGGGCGCGCTTCGGCTCGCGCCACGACGATGGTCACCTCGCCCCGAGGCGCGCCGGCGTCCCGATAATATGCAGCAAGCTCATCAAGAACGCCGCGCCGCGCCTCCTCGAACAGCTTGGTGAGTTCGCGCATCACCACCGCATCGCGGGACCCCAGCACCGCCGCCATGTCGGCGAGCGACGCCGCCAGCCGGCGCGGCGATTCCATGAACACCAGCGTCGCCGGGATTGCCGCTAGATCCTCCAGCATGCGACGGCGGCCGGCGCTGCGCGGCGGCGGAAAGCCGGCGAACAGGAAGCGATCCGTCGGCAAGCCGGACACCGCCAAAGCCGCCGTCACCGCCGAAGGGCCCGGCACCGGAATGACCGCGATACCGGCGTCGGCGCACGCGCGCACCAAAGGATATCCGGGGTCCGAGATCAGCGGCGTCCCGGCATCCGACACCAGCGCGATCCGAGCGCCCTTCTCCAGGCGCTCGAGCAGGGCGGGCCCGACGGTGCGGGCGTTGTGATCGTGATAGGGGATGAGGGAGTTGCGGATACCGTGAATGGCGAGCAGCTTGGCCGTCACGCGAGAGTCTTCGCAGGCGATCGCGTCCACCGCAGCGAGGACGCGGAGGGCGCGCAAAGGTCACGTCGGCGGCGTTGCCGATGGGCGTGGCGACGACGTACAGCCCCGGCGCCAGATCGGCAGCCAGGTCGGCGAATTGCTGCACTCGCTCTGCCGTGGCCGGTTTACTAGCAACCTGCTCCTCGCTACCTTGTTGCGCTGCCTCCGCTTCACCGTTGCTGAAAGGCCTGGATACGCCCGATGCTAGCCCGGTTTTCCCGCTGCCGGCCGCTCGTCGTCGCCGCATGGATGATGTCCGCCGCTGTGCTGACCATGGTCACCGCGTGCCAGTCTCCCCCGCCTCCGACGGGAACACAACCGTCCGGTGTCACGGCGGCGCCCGCCGCACCGGCGCCGGAGCGGGAGATCTTAGTTTATGACGGCGACGCGCGCGGTGTGCCACCGGCCGACATCCTCAGCGGCGACGGCGATGTCGCCCTGCTCGTTCCGCCGGCAGAACCCGGGGCGGCGCCGCAGCTGCCGCCGTCGGACCTGGGCGCGGTGAGGGCGGCGCTGTTGTTGCCGCTCTCCGGTCGCCATGCCCAGTTAGGCGAGTCGATGCTGAACGCGGCCCAAATGGCGGTTTTCAACTTGGCCCCGCCAGGCTTCGAGCTGCACCCGTACGATACGCGCGGCGTACCGGAGGGTGCCGCGGCGGCGGCGCGCGCCGCGATCGAAGATGGCGCAGCGCTCATCATCGGCCCGCTGTTGTCGAGTTCCACCGCGGCGGTAGCGGAGGTCGTGCAACTCAGCGACACGCCGGTCATCTCGTTTTCGAACGATCGCACCGTCGCCGGCGGCAATGTCTATATCCTCGGATTGACTCCAGGGGAGCAGGTCCAGCGCGTGGTGGCGTACGCGGCATCGCAGGGTTACCGAAGGATTGCCGTCGTTGCTCCGGATAACGGCTACGGAGAGGTCGTGGTGACTGCAGCCCGAGACAGCGCCTACAACCTCGGGATCGACGTGACCCACATCGAACTGCACGACCCTGGGGCCCAGGACTTCACCGAACTGGTCCAGCGGCTCGCCCAGGTTCAGAAGGGCAGCAACATCAGCGCCGCAGAGGCGCCGCAGGCCGCCACGCCCGGCGCCGATGGAACGCGCCGCTGGTCCCGCGGCGGCGGGTTCGACGCGTTGCTGGTCGCGAACGGTGGGCAGCAGTTGCAGACAATCGCGGCGTTGCTGCCGTACTACGGGATCGAGCCCAGCGAGGTGAAGGTGCTCGGTACCGGCGTCTGGGACGAACCCAACACCGGGCGGGAACCAGCGCTGGTCGGTGGCTGGTTCGCGGTGCCGCCGTCGGAGAATCGCGATCGCTTTCTTGAGCAGTACCGCATCACTTATGGCGAGACGCCGCCGCGGCTGGCCACCCTCGCCTACGACGCCACGGCGCTCGCCGCGGTCCTCGCCCGCAATCGCGGCAGCGCGGCGTTCGCGCCGCAAGTGCTGATGGCCCCCAACGGCTTTGCCGGAAGCGAAGGGATTTTCCGCTTCACCCCCGGCGGCGTCGCCGAGCGCGGGCTCGCGGTGATGGAGGTTCAACCAAGCGGCAGCCAGGTCGTCAGCTACGCCCCGACCGGTTTTTGATCGGGCACGGCTCTGTCAGAAGGCATCGAGGGCGACCGCCTGCCGCCCTCCCCCTCCTGCTTCCGCTGGTCCTTCCCATTCATAGCACCGGCGAGCAGCGCGCCCGAGATCGTATCGAGCAGCAGCCGGCCGCCGCGCGTCACGCGCAGACCGACATCGTCAAGCGCCACCAGTCCGGCGCTTTTCAAACGCCGCAGCGCTACCGGCTCAACCGCCTCCTCGATCTCCCGGCCGGTGAGAGCCCTGAAATCTCGACGATCGATGCCCGACGTCAACCTGAGCCCAAGCAGCAGCAATTCCTCGACACGAGCGTCGGCGCTCAACGGCGCGCGCCTCGTGCCGCCGTGACCGGCTGTCTCCACTGCCGCCAACCAGCGGTCGGCACGGCGATGCTGGCGGGTGGCGAAAGTCCGTCCCTGGCGGCGGAGGCGCCCGTGGGCGCCGGGTCCGACGCCGATGTAGTCGCCGCCCCGCCAGACGAAGACATTGTGACGGCAGGCGGCGCCGGAGCGGGCATGGTTCGAAATCTCGTAGGCATCCAGACCTGCCGCCGACAGCACCTCGTCGGTCAGGTCATAGAGGTCGGCGGCAGGGTCCTCGTCGGCGCCGCGCACCCCCTGCCGATGGAACGGCGTGCCGGGCTCGATCGTGAGTTGGTAGGGTGATACGTGCTCGCCGGCGACGGCAAGCGCCGCCTCGAGTTCGCGTCGCCAATGGGCGAGGGACTGACCCGGCCACGCGTAGATGAGGTCCAGAGACACGCGCGGGACGCTCCGCTGCGCTGTTTCGACCGCCCGCCGTGCCTCGTCAGCGTCGTGCGACCGGCCGAGGAATGCAAGGATGCGATTGTCGAAGGACTGGACGCCGATCGACATGCGGTTGACGCCGGCGTCACGCAGCGCTCCGAAGCGGTCCCGTTCCACGGAATTCGGATTGGCCTCCAGCGTGACTTCCAGATCGTCCGTCACCCGCCAATGCCGGTGCACTGCCGCGACGACGTCGGCAACGGTCTGCGGGTCCATCAGCGAGGGGGTCCCGCCCCCGAAAAACACGCTGACCGCGGTCCGGTCACGCGTCTCTTCGGCCCAACACGCCAGTTCCGCCAGCAACGCGCGCCGCCAGCGATGTTGATCCACAACGTCAGCGGCGGTGCTGTTGAAGTCGCAGTAGGGGCACTTGGACCGGCAGAACGGCCAATGGACGTAGATGGCGATGCGGTTCAGCAACGCATCGCTCGCCTCTCGTCCGTCAACAGCCGGCGTCATCGTCGGCCGGTGCGAAGCATGCGGCAACGAGTTTGCGGAAGGCGTCGGCGCGGTGGGAGATGCGATGCTTGTGGTCCGGATCCATCTCGCCGAAAGTGATGTGGGCGCCGGAGGGCACGAACATCGGGTCATACCCGAAGCCTTCGTCGCCGCGCGGCGGCCACACCAAGTGGCCGTGCACCGTACCCTCGAACGTGTCGCAACGCCCATCGGGCCAGCCGAGGGCGAGGGCGCAGGCAAAGTGGGCGCGCCGGTCGGGGGTGTCGGCGAGCGCCGCCTGCACGCGCTCCATGGCGACACGGAAGTTCTTGCCCGGACCCGCCCAGCGGGCGGAGCGGACGCCCGGCGCTCCGTCCAGGGCGGGGACCACCAGGCCCGAATCGTCGGCAAGCGCCGGCAGGCCCGAGCCCGCGGCAGCCGCGCCCGCCTTCAATTCCGCATTGGCAACGAACGTCTCGCCGGTCTCCTCCGGTTCCGGCAATCCCAACTCAGCCGCGGAGACGACGTCGGCGCCGTACGGCGCCAACAAGGCGCCGATCTCGCGCACCTTGCCGGCGTTGTGGCTGGCGATGACCAAGCGCGTGCCGGTGAAGCGCCGCGGCTTGATGCCGTGCTTCCTCATGTGTGTTCCGGCAGGGCCTGCTCAGGGGTATGTGGAGCGGGTGAAGGGAATCGAACCCTCGCACATGGCTTGGGAAGCCAATGCTCTACCACTGAGCTACACCCGCAAATCCTAAGCACGTTCGACCTCGAAATCTGTATAGACGAGCGCGGCGCTGCCGGCAAGGGAGCGGCCGCCGGGTACGCGAGGCGGTGCTGGCGCTCGCAGACTCGTGAGCAAATTTTTCTTGGCTGCGTCGGACGGTCGTCGCATACCAGCCGCACGTGCTTCAGTAACGATCGAGGATCTCGATGCCCGAAACCGGCCTGATGGTCACCAAAACCCTTGATCGGCAGAAGTTTCGCGACCCCGAAGTCACTGCCAAGGGCGAGCCGCGGGCAGTCGTCGCGCTTACCCGCTTCCGGACATTGTGGATCAATACCGGGAGCCTCTGCAATTTGACCTGCGCCGGCTGCTACATCGAATCGAGCCCTACAAACGACCGGCTGGCGTACATCAGCGCGGCCGAGGTTGGCGCCTATCTGGACGAGATCCGGCGGGAGCGCATGCCGGTTGAGGAAATCGGCTTCACCGGCGGCGAGCCTTTCATGAACCGCGAGTTGCCGACGATGATCGAAGACTCGCTCGCGCGCGGCTTCCGCGTCCTGGTGCTGACCAATGCGATGAAGCCGATGCACCATCGCAGGGCCGAGCTTCTGGCGCTTAAGGCGCGCTTACGTGATGCGCTGGCATTCAGGGTGTCGCTGGATCACTACGAGGCGGACTTGCACGAACGCCTGCGCGGGCCGCGCACCTGGCAGCCGGCCCTGGACGGGCTGCGTTGGTTGGCCGCCAACGGCTTCAGCCTCGACGTCGCCGGCCGCACGGTCTGGGACGAGCCGGAAGACGCCCTGCGAGACGGCTATCGCCGCCTGTTTGCACGGGAAGGGTTGCCGATCGACGCTGACGACCCGGCATCGCTGATCCTGTTTCCGGAAATGGACGCGGTCACCGACGCGCCGGAGATCAGCGTGCACTGTTGGCAGATCCTCGGGGTGGCGCCGGACAGCATGATGTGCGCCTCGTCGCGCATGGTCATCAAACGTAAGAGTTCCGACACGCCCGTCGTCGTCCCCTGCACCTTGCTGCCGTACGACCCCGAGTTCGAGCTGGGCGAGACGCTGGCCGAAGGCAGACGCTCGGTCAGACTTAATCATCCGTTTTGCGCCCAGTTTTGCGTGCTTGGCGGCGCATCCTGCTCATCGCGCTGATCGACTGCCGGCGCCCCGCGCCTTCCGTCCCTTGACTCCGGCGCGCGTCTGTGTTTTTCGCGGACTCAATGTGGGCTGGCAGCGTTATCCTCTGTTGCGCCAACGACCGGCCGAGGGACACCTGGACCATGAATGAAAGGACGCAGGAGCAGGTTCGCCGGCTCGCGTATCACATCTGGGCGTCGGCGGACCAGCACTACGGACGGTCCATCGACTTCTGGGTGATGGCCGAACAGATGGTGGGAGAGATGGCTGCCGTGACGAAGCGGATGAGAACTATCGCGATGGCGCAATCGGAACAGGACAAAATTCAGCAGCGTCACGTGGTGACCCCGGCGGATCTCGTCGCGGCCCACGCCGATCAGGTGCGCCAACTGGCCCATATCATGTGGGAGAATGCGGAGAAGCGGGCCGGGTACACCATGGATTTCTGGCTGGCCGCCGAGCGGCACGCGCGCGCCATCGCCGAGGCCGCGATGCGGACGGCCGGCGCCAACGTGGGCGCGGAGCGGATTGTGGCGCAGGCGTTCCAGGCCTTCTCCCCCGACCACTATCACGACCGCATTCGGCGGACGGCGTACTACATGTGGGAAGCGGCCGGCGGGCACTACGGCCGGTCGCTGGACTTCTGGCTTGCTGCCGAGCGCCAGGTCCTGCAATCGATGGCCACTCTCAGGACCCTGAACCGCCCGAACGAGATGGGCGGTGCGCAGGGCGGCGATCAAGACGATAACAACCGATCATCGTGACGGCATGACCGGCGCCGCGACGCCCTACGCCGATTGGATCGGCGCCACCGAGACAACCGAGGACGATCTCTCACCTGCCGCGGCGCTGCGCGTCGCGGCAACTCTGGACGATCCGGGCGGCAACTTCGCTGCGGGTGCACCGCTGCCGCCGGTGTGGCAGTGGTTCTATTTCCTGCCGCGCGCGCCGCAGTCCCGGATCGGCGCGGACGGTCATCCGGAAAAGGGCGGTTTCATGCCGCCCATCGATCTGCCGCGGCGCATGTTCGCCGGCGCGCGGATGCGCTTTCACAGATCGCTCAGCATCGGCCGGCCGGCGACCCGTGAAGGCACGATCCGCAGCATCGCCGACAAGTCGGGCCGCAGCGGCCGGCTGATGTTCGTCACGGTGGGCTACACGTTCCGCCAGGATGGCCAGGTGTGCATCGAGGAGGAGCAGGACATCGTCTACCGCGAGCCGGGGGCGCCGGTGCCGGCGCCGCAACCCGCAGAGCTTCCGGCGTTGGACCAAGGCGCCCGGTCGCGCATGGTGCAGCCTGATCCGGCGCTGCTGTTCCGGTTCTCGGCGATCACCTTCAACGCCCACCGCATCCACTATGACCGGCCCTACGCCACCGATGTCGAGGGCTATCCGGGGCTGGTAGTGCACGGTCCGCTGACGGCCATCCTGTTGATGGAACTGGTCCGTGGCCACACGGATGGCGCCGTCGCCGGCTTCGAGTTCCGTGGCCGTGCGCCGCTGTTCGACCTGGCGCCGTTCCGCGTTGCGGCCACGCCGAACGACGCCGGACGCATCATGCTGGAAGCGCACGGACCGGACGGCCGCCCCGCGATGACGGCGACGGCCGAGACGGCATAGAGCCTCGCCAGAGCCGCTACTGGGCCTTCTCCATTGCTTCGATCGCTTCGGCCATGGCGACGAGGCGCTTGGCGCCGGCGACGTGGAGGTTCTCGACCAGCTTGCCGTCGACCACGACGACCCCTTCGCCGCGGGCCGTCGCATGTTCGAAAGCGTCGATGATCTTGCGCGACCACACCACGTCCTTCGGTTGCGGGGAGAATGCCTCGTTGCAGGCGGTGACGGTCTTGGGATGGATCAAGGTCTTGCCGTCGAAGCCCAGTTCCACCCCCTGGCGGCAGGAATACGCGAAGCCCTCGTCGTCGTTGAGGTCCAGGTAGACGCCGTCGACGATTGCGAGCCCATAGGCGCGTGCCGCCAACAGGCAGCGCCCGAGGGAGACGATCATCGGCAGCCGTTCGCGGGTGTGGACGCAATTTAGCTCCTTGGCGAGATCGGAGGTGCCCATCACCAGGCATTCCATGCGGTGGGACGCAGTGGCAATGGCTTCCGCCTGGATGATGCTGCGGGGCGTCTCCATCATCGCCCAGATCGCCATGTCGTCCGGTGCGCCATTGGCGACCATGATGGCCTCCAACTGGCGGACGGCGTCGGCGCTCTCCACCTTCGGAAGCAGGATGGCGTCGGCGCCGGTGCGCGCGGCGGCGGCGATGTCCTCGTAGCCCCACGGCGTCGCCAAGGTGTTGACGCGAATGATCAACTCGCGCATGCCATAGCCGCCGTCCTTCACCGCCTGGCAAACCTGCAGACGTGCGGTGTCCTTGGCGTCGGGCGCGACCGCGTCTTCCAGGTCGAGAATAAGAGCGTCAGCGGCGATGCCCTTGGCCTTTTCCAAGGCTCGGGCATTGGAGCCGGGCATGTAGAGGACGCTGCGGCGCGGGCGGGCGGACTTGGACATGGATGTTCTCCCCTTGATCCTTACAGGGCTGCAAAGCCTGTCATATTGCACCTGCGAAAAGGTACCCTCGGACCGCACCCGGACGCAAGGAGGCCTTTAGCGTTTCCATAACCATGTCGGGCGTAGGTTCAGGTGGCGGCTGCACCATGGCCGCCACTTCCTTCCATCACGTGAGGCTCGAACATGTTGAAAGCATCTGCCCTGTTCGCCATGGCCGTCGTTACGGCGGCCTGCACCGGCGGCTATGCGGATTCCGATTATCGCCCGGTCGTCGACGTCCACGGCTCGCGCGGCAAGGATCCCGCCCGTTACGAGATCGACCTGGCGCAGTGCCAGGACCTGGGCGCACAGCGAAATCAGGTGGCGGACGGGGCCGGGGGCGCGGCGGTCGGCGCAGCCCTCGGCGCCGCCGGCGGAGCGATCATCGGCGCCTTCACTGGCAATGCCGGGACCGGCGCCGCTCTCGGCGCATCGACAGGAGCGCTGACCGGCGGCGCCAGCAGCGCCCATTCGTCCAACCGCAATCGTCAGGACATCGTCATAAAGTGCATGCGCAACCGCGGCTGGAGCGTCGTCGGCCGCTAGTGGCGGTAGAGGCTGGAACTATTTCGAGCACTCGGGGTTCTGTAAGCTGAAGCATCATGTGTTCAACGCGCTCGCAGAGACGAGAGGCGCTTACCAGGACGAGGGGTGTCATGGGAATTTTGAGCTGGATCGTATTCGGCCTCATCGCAGGGGTCATCGCCAAGTTGATCATGCCGGGCAAGGACCCGGGTGGTTTCATCGTGTCCATTCTTCTCGGCATCGCTGGCGCCGTCGTCGGCGGCTTCATCGCCAGCGCCCTGGGCTGGGGCGGGGTCGATGGGTTCAACATCGGAAGCTTCGTGATCGCCGTCCTCGGCGCCATCCTGCTGCTGATTGCCTACCGTCTCATTGCCAAACGCCGGCACACGTAACCGAACCGTTTCGCCTTGAATATCCGCCCCGGAGGCGCCGCGCCTCCGGGGAATCGTCGCCCCTTCGAAGGGGGCGGTGCGGCGATGGGCGCTCTCCAGCCGTTTGAAAAATCGCCGGTTCCAAATACAGCGTCAGCGCGCCGTGGCGACGGTGGTATAAGGGCGGCATGGCCGATCCCTTCGAACTGTCCGATGGGCCGCCGGCGCGGTCAACCCCGCCGCCGCTCCTGCCGCTGGATCATCTGCAAGCCCTCAACCCGGGCCAGAGGGAGGCCGTCGAGGCCGTCGACGGACCGGTGCTGGTGCTGGCCGGAGCCGGGACCGGCAAGACCCGGGTGCTGACAACTCGCCTCGCCCACATCCTGTCGCTTGGCAAGGCGAAGCCTTGGCAGATGCTGGCCGTGACCTTCACCAACAAGGCGGCGAGAGAAATGCGGGAGCGGGTGGCCGAGTTGCTGCAGCGGCCGGTCGAAGGCTGGTGGGTCGGCACGTTCCACGCCATTGCCGCCCGCATGCTGCGCGCCCACGCCGAGACGGTCGGTCTCAAGCCCAACTTCACCATCCTCGACGCCGACGACCAGCTCCGCCTGGTCAAGCAGTTGCTGGAGGCGCACCGCATCGACGCGAAGCAGTCGCCGCCGCGGGTGGTGCTGGGCATCATCCAGCGCTGGAAGGACCGCGGCTTGACGCCGGACCGGGTGTCGCCGGCAGAAGGCGCGGAGGCGGTGGACGGCAAGGCGCTCGCTCTCTACCACGCCTACCAGCAGCGCCTGCGGGCGGTCAACGCCGCCGACTTCGGCGACCTGTTGCTCCACTGCCTGACCGCGTTCCGAGCAGATCCGGCGATCATCGGCCGCTATCAGGGCCAGTTCCGGTATCTCCTGGTGGACGAATACCAGGACACCAACGTCGCCCAGTACTTGTGGTTGAGAGCTCTCGCCCAGGCTCACCACAACATCTGCTGCGTCGGCGATGACGATCAGTCGATCTATTCGTGGCGCGGCGCCGAAGTCGGCAACATCCTGCGTTTTGAGCAGGACTTCCCGGGCGCGCGGGTGATCCGACTCGAGCACAACTACCGCTCGACGCCGCACATCCTCGGCGCCGCCTCCGGCCTGATCGCCAACAACGCCAGCCGGCTTGGCAAGACGCTCCGCACCCATCTCGATGAAGGCGAGCAGGTGGTGGTGCGCGGCACCTGGGACGGCGAGGACGAAGCGCGCTTCGTGTCGGATGAAATCGAGTCTTTGCAGCGTCGGGGTCATTCCCTGAAGGACATGGCGTTGCTGGTGCGCGCCGGCTTCCAGACCCGCGAGTTCGAGGAGCGTCTCGTCAAGATCGGCATTCCCTACCGGGTGATCGGCGGGCTCCGCTTCTACGAACGCCAGGAGATCCGCGACGCCATCGCCTATCTCCGCGTGGTGGTGCAGCCGGATGATGACCTGGCGTTCGAGCGCATCGTCAACGTGCCGAAGCGAGGCCTGGGGGCGGCGACGTTGCTAGAGCCTCCACCGGCTGGCCCGCGCCGAGGGACTGCCGCTGATCGTCGCGGCGGCGCGTCTGGTCGAAACCGACGAACTGAAACCGGCGGCGCGCACCGCCCTTCGGAAGTTCCTGGCGGCCGCCGCCGATTGGCGCTCGCTGCTCTCCACGACGCCCCATGCGGAACTGACGGCACAGATCCTGGATGAGTCCGGCTACACCGGCATGTGGCAACGGGATCGCAGTCCGGAGGCGCCGGGCCGCCTCGAGAACCTAAAGGAGTTGGTCGCCGCGATCGGTGAGTTCGACACCCTGGTCGGCTTCCTTGAGCACATCAGCCTGGTGATGGACAACGACCAGGCGGCGACGGACGAAAAAGTCTCGTTGATGACCCTGCACGCCGCCAAGGGGCTGGAGTTCGACATCGTGTTCCTGCCCGGCTGGGAGGAGGGCCTGTTTCCCCATCAGCGTGCGCTCGACGAGGGCGGGACGGCCGGACTGGAAGAAGAGCGCCGCCTGGCGTACGTCGGCTTGACACGTGCGCGCCGCCGGGCGGTCATTTCCTATGCCGCCAACCGCAACGTCTACGGCTATTGGCAGCACGCCAGTCCGTCTCGTTTCATCGGCGAACTGCCGGACGAGCACGTCGAAGCCGTGGCCGCAGATGGCATGGGCGCGCCATCGCGGCGGCGGGACGGGTTCGATGCCTTGGACGCGCCTCGCTGGGACGATGTGTCACCGGGCCGGGCGCGGCTGCAGCGCGCGATGGCGCCTGCGGCGGCGTTCACGACTGCTGCGCGGCCGGCGCCGCGACACCCGTTCTCCGTAGGCCAGCGGGTGTTCCATCAGAAGTTCGGCTACGGCCACGTCGCCGCCATCGACGGCGACAAGCTCGACATCGCGTTCGACAAGGCCGGCGCCAAGAGAATCATCCACAGCTTCGTCGAAGCGGCGTGAGGCGCTCCATGCGCACCGCCGACTGGTATTTCGACTTCGTCTCGCCCTACGCCTACCTGCAGACGTTCCGCTTCGGGGATTTGCCGACGGATCTCGACATCCGCTTGCGACCGGTGCTGTTCGCCGGCCTGCTCAAGCATTGGGGTAACATCGGTCCCGCCGAGCTCGCGCCGAAGCGGATCCATACCTACCGGCACGTCCAGTGGTTGGCGGAGCGGATGAAGGCGCCGTTTCGGCTGCCATCAGTCCATCCGTTCAACCCGCTGCGGGCGCTGCGGCTCGCAGTAGCCTTGGACAGTGATCGCGCCTCAGCCTTCGCCATTTTCCGGGCCATCTGGGAGCAAGGGGAGCTACCGGACGACGATGGCGGCTGGCGCCGACTGTGTCGGCGGGTGTCCGTCGACCCCGACGACCCGCGGATCGACGCGGAGGAGGTGCGGACAACCCTGCGCGCCAACGGCGACGCGGCGATCGCCGCCGGCGTGTTCGGCGTGCCCACGTTCTTCTACGACGACGCGGTGTTCTGGGGCCTGGATAGCACCGACTTCTTCCTTGATGTTGTTGCCGATCCTTCCATGTTGCAGCGCCCCGAGATGGCGCGGGCGGCGTCCCTGCCGATCGGCGTCGAGCGGCGCGCTGCTCGCTGACCGTGGATCCGGCGCCTCCCCTCTGGCGTATCGCGCTGCAGGTGCCGGAGCCGGCGCTCGATGCGGTCACGGCCGCCCTCGACCGCTACTGCAGGTCGGTCTCCTGGTTCGGGGCCGATGGCGGCGGGTGGTCCGTGGAGGCGCTTGCGGACCGGGAGCCGGACCGCCCAAGCCTCGATGTGGCGGTGGCGGTCGCTGCGGCGAGCGCGGGCATGGAGCCGCCGCATGTCCATATCGCCCGGCTGCCGGCGACCGACTGGCTCGCCGCCAACCGCCAGGACTTCCCGCCGATCCGGATCGGCCGTTTCTTTGTGTACGGCTCGCACATCGCCGAACCGGCGCCGGCAGGAAGCATCGGGCTCCGGGTCGACGCGGCCACGGCCTTCGGCTCCGGCCACCACGGGACCACCGCCGGCTGCCTGATGGCGATCGACGACCTCGGCCGGCGGCAGGGCCCGTCGAGGGTCAATCGGGCCCTTGGCGGCGGCGGCGGTTCGTTGCAGCGCTCCCTATGACGTGATCGCCGCCAACATCCTGGCGCGGCCGCTCTGCTTGCTGGCTGGCGGCGTCATCCGCCATCTGGCGCCGGGCGGCCACCTGATCCTGTCGGGCTTTGTTCCCGCCGACGGTCAGCGGGTGCTGTCCGCCTATCGCAGCCGCGGGTTGATCCTGGTGCGGCGGATCACGCGCGCGGACTGGCAGACCCTGGTGCTTCGGAAGCCGTTGCGGACGGACGCGTTGCAGAGGACGGCGTCGTCGTGAGCTCGCTTGAGGGCGCGAAGATCCTCTACCTGGTGTCGGAGGACTGGTACTTCTGCTCACACCGCCTGCCCATCGCCCGGGCGGCTCGGGAATCCGGGATGGATTTGGTTGTCCTGACCCGCCTCAACGACCACGCCGATGCGATCGCCGCGGAGGGGTTCCGGGCGATCCCGCTCCGGCTCCGCCGCGGCAGCCGCAATCCGTTCGGGGCGCTTTCAACCATCCGCGACATCGCCCGCACCTGTCGCCGCGAGCGGCCGGATGTGGTTCACCACGTCAACCTGAAAATGTGCCTGTTGGGGTCGATCGCCGCGCTGTGGGCCCGTCCGCGCCACGTGGTCAACGCCTTGACCGGCCTGGGCTCCCTGTTCACCAGCGACCGCCCGGACGCCCGGCTGCTGCGGAACCTCGTGCTCGCGGCGCTGCGGGTGCTCGACCGCCTCACCGGCGCCGCGCTCATCGTTCAGAACCGGGACGACGAAGCCATGGCGCTGCGGCGGCATTTGGCGCCGGCGGAGCGGATCGCGCTGATTCCGGGCTCTGGCGTCGACATCCGGCGCTTCGAGCCGCGACCGCCGCCACCTCCGGACGGGGTGCCGATCGTCACCTATGTCGGGCGCATGCTGGCCGACAAGGGGCTTCGGGAGCTGGCCGACGCGGCGCGCCTTCTGAAACGTCGCGGACGCGAGGTGCGCATCATCCTCGTCGGCCCGACCGACCCGGAGAACCCGCAGTCCCTGTCGCCGCAGGAGCTGCAGGGGTGGGTCGCCGAAGGGGTGCTGGAATGGCATGGCTACCGCAGCGATGTTGCGGCGGTGTGGGCGGAAAGCACCATCGCCGTGCTGCCGTCGTACCGGGAGGGCATGCCGAAAAGCCTGCTCGAAGCGGCGGCGTCCGCGGTGCCGGCCGTTGCCACCGACGTGCCCGGCTGTCGCGACCTTGTGGTCGATGGCGAAACCGGCATTCTGGTGGCGCCGCGGGACGCGCCGGCACTCGCCGATGCGATCGACCGTCTGCTTGCCGCGCCCGAGTTGGCGGCCGCGATGGGTCGGGCTGCGCGGTCACGGGCCGAGACGCACTATGCCGATTCGGCCATCGCTGCGGCGACGCTGGGGCTTTACGCCCGCATGCTCGGCACTTGGAGCGAGTCGGCTTGAGCAGCCTCGCGCCGGCGGCGTCACGCGACGGAGCTGCGGTCGCGGGGGCGGACGTAGGCGAGGGAGCAGTGTCGCGAGCAGTAGGGTTTGCCTTCGACCACGTCGTCTCCGCAGAAGTGGAAACTTTCCTCTCCGGGGTCGCCGATCGGCCAGCAACACATGTTGGCGCGAAGCGCATCGAGGCGCAGGACGTTGAGCGGTTCGGTCTTCGGCTTCGGGGAAGGGCGGCGTTGTTGCAGTCCCAGGCGATGCACTTTGCCGATCACGGCATTCTTGGTGATTCCAAGGCGGCGGCCGATTTCGGCGGTGGACAGGTCTTCGTCCCAGAGCGCCATCAGGGCCGCGGTGCGTTCGGGAGTCCAGTCGTTGGTCATCATCCGTCGATCCTCCCCTTTGCCTCCGACGAGGCCGCCGCATCCGCCTATGGAAGATGCGCTTAGCCCCAAATGTTGTGACATTCACCATATCCAGGGCTATCAACCATGCCAAGCACGATATGTAGACGAATCGACAATATCTGGGGATAAACCGCGGAAGCGGCCACGCGGCTGTCGCGAAGGCCGTGAGCGCGAGCGGCCGGGCCGCTGCCGGGTCAGGGGTAAATGCTAGTGCAGCGGTCCACTCGAAGAATGCACCGCTGCACGTATCCTCTTGATTCTCGTGCGCACTCTGACCAGTTCGACTGAAATCAATCGAATGGGTCTGTGCACTAGGAATCGGGATCCCACGGCTGGATGACGACGACCGAGATAGAATTCTTCGGGCTGCCTTCGACCACGCGATCCGACCAGATCAGATAGAGCACGGTGTTGCGATTCGAGTCGAACATGCGGGTCACTTGGATCGTCTTGAAGATCGCCGAGGTGCGGGCCTTGAACACCTTGACGCCCCCGTCTTCGGTCTCTTCTTCGAGTTGATCGCGCAGATTGTCGCTGAGAACGATCGGCCCGCGCTGCCGACAGGCGATCGAACCGTACGAGGGGTCCTCGGCAAGGCCCACCGCGCCGGACATCCCCCCTGTCCGTGGGCGGCTGACCCAGCACGAGACGTTGGGGATGTCGGGATCGTCGAAGGCCTCGACGACGATCTTGTGGTTCGGGCCCAGAAACTTCCAGACGGTGCTGACGGAACCGATTTCCTCCGCCGGGGATGCACCCGCCGTGAGAGACAGTCCAAGCGCAGCGAGAAGCAGACAGCGCAGCGTCGTCATGCTAGTGTACTCCATTGTCGTGCGGCCAGTTTTGTGATCACTGTATCGGCAATGCCTGTGCGATCGGCTGGGGCTTGCTCATGCCGGTCACGCTACAGTTCTCATGCGAATGCAGCCTTGCGGTTGTGGAAAAAATCTCTGGTTGCCGTATCCCGTGTAAATCTGTAGATACTACGAAAGAAGCGCTGTTTTCCGCGTTCGGTGTTCCCGTGGTGAGGCTAGCGAGCAATCATGCACCATCCGAACGCGGTCGGCGAGACATCCACCCAGGGCCGGCGCACCTGCAAGCGATCAAGGTGCCGGCCGGCATGACGTCGACGGAGGGCCCATGACCAGCAAGCCTACCATTCTCGTGACCGGCGGCGCCGGTTATATCGGCAGCCACGCTGTCCTGGCGTTCAGCGATGCCGGCTACCCGGTGGTGGTCGTCGATGATCTTTCCACCGGGCGTCGCAACCTCGTTCCGTCGTTCATCCCGTTCAGGAAGGGCGACGTGGGCGACATGGATCTGATGGCAAGCGTGATCGCCGAGCACCGCGTCGGCGCCGTGGTCCATTTTGCCGGCAGCATCGTGGTGCCGGAGTCGGTCAGCGACCCGCTCAAATACTACCGCAACAATACCGCCAACAGCCGCAACCTCATCGCCGTGTGCGTCGACACCGGGGTCTCCCACTTCGTGTTCTCATCGACCGCCGCCGTCTACGGGGTGCCGGACAAGGTGCCGGTCAACGAAGAGGCGCCGACCGAGCCGATCAATCCGTACGGGTCGTCCAAGCTGATGACCGAATGGATGCTCCGCGACGTCGCCGCCGCACATCCCTTCGCCTTCGCCGCGCTCCGCTACTTCAACGTAGCAGGGGCGGATCCGATGGGCCGCACCGGACAATCGACCCCGCTGGCGACGCATCTGATCAAGGTGGCGTGCGAGGCCGCGACCGGCGCCCGCCGGCACATCGACGTGTTCGGCGAGGACTATGACACGCCGGACGGGACCTGCATCCGCGACTACATCCACGTAAGCGATCTTGCTGAAGCGCACGTGCTGGCTCTGGACCACCTCATCAACGCCGGCGAGAGCTTCATCGCCAATTGTGGCTACGGGCACGGCTATTCGGTGCGGGAGGTGTTGACTGAGGTACAGAAGGAAAGCGGCACCAGGCTGGACATTCGCGGCGCTCCGCGCCGACCTGGGGATCCGGAAAAGCTGGTCGCTGATCCGAGCCGCATCAAGAAAACGCTGTGCTGGCGGCCCCGCTACGACGACCTCGGTTTCATCGTCCGCACCGCCTACGCGTGGGAGCAGAAAACCGGGGCGCGCCAACTGCTGGAAACGGCCTGATCGTCAGGGCCGGGTTCAGGGCGCATATGGGTTCTTGCCTTTACGGGGGAACACGCGGACCGGAACGCCGGTAAGGCCGAACTGGTCGCGCAAGCCGCCGGCCAGATAGCGAAGATAGTCCTCGGGCAGGTCCTCGGGACGGCTGGCGAACAGGATGAAGGTCGGCGGCCGCGCCTTGATCTGGGTGGCATAGCGGATCTTGATGCGGCGCCCGGCTGCGAGCGGCGGCGGATGGCGCTCCGTCATCTCCTGGAGCCAGCGGTTCAGGGGCCCGGTGCCGATGCGCAGGTTCCACTTGCGGTACGCGTCCAACACTTCCGGCAGCAGTCGGTTCACGCCACGACCGGTGAGCGCCGAGAGCGTGACGAAGCGGATGCCGCGCACTTGCGGCAGCGATGTTTCCAGGCGGTCGCGCAAGCTTCCCAAGACGCCGGCGTGATGCTCGACCAGATCCCACTTGTTCACGGCGAGCACCGGCGCCCGGCCCTCCTCGGCGATCATCCGGGCGATGGTCAGATCCTGCTTTTCCAGGCCTTGCGTCGCGTCGAGGACCAGGACCACAACATGGGCAAAGCGGACCGCCCGCAGCGCGTCGGCGATCGATGCATCCTCCAACGCCTCCCGCACCCGTGCCTTGCGCCGCAGACCGGCGGTGTCGATGAGTCGGACCTGCTGCCCTTGATACGCCCATGACACCGCGATGGCGTCCCGCGTGGTGCCAGCCTCGGGGCTGGTGACCAGTCGCTCCTCTCCGAGCAGGCGATTGACCAGGGTCGACTTGCCAACGTTGGGGCGCCCGACCACTGCGAGCTGCAGCGGCGCCGCCTCATCCTCAGCGTCGGCGTCTTCCGCGACTTGAGGTTCGCCAGGCGCCGAGTCGTACGGCGCCAAAGCGTCGTAAAGCTCGCCCATGCCTTCGCCATGTTCGGCGGAGAGTCCCACCGGTTCGCCGAGACCGAGCGCGAAGGCGTCCATAAGTCCGCCGGCGCCGCCGCGGCCTTCGCACTTGTTGGCGACGAGGATGACCGGCGTCCCTCGGCGGCGGAGAAGATTGGCGAAATGGCTGTCGAGCGGGGTCAGCCCGATGCGGGCATCGATCAACAGCAACGCCACGTCCGCCTCGTCCAGAGCGCGCTCCGTCTGGGTCTGCATCGCGGTTTCCAGCTCGCTCGACGGCACGTCGTCGAGGCCGGCCGTGTCGATTACCGTAAAGCGCAGCCCGCCGAGGCGCGCCTCTCCCATTCTGCGGTCACGGGTGACGCCGGGCGTGTCGCTGACGATCGCCATGCGTCTGCCGACCAGCCGGTTGAACAGCGTCGATTTCCCAACGTTGGGGCGACCGACGATCGCCACGGTCAGCATCTCGCGTCTCCCAGGTGCGGCGGCGGGGTCAGCGGAAGGCGTGGAGATCCGCGTCGTCGCTCAGGACGTAAAGGCTGCCGCCGGCAACCACCGGCGCCACCGAGATTGGCGCGGAGGCGTCCACCCTGCCCAGATAGTCTCCCGTATAAGGGCTGATGGTCAGGATCTCCTCGTTGGAGCCGACCACGACCAGTCTATCCCCAGCCAGCACCGGTCCCGCCCAGAAGATGGGATCCTCCAGGTCCTCCTCGTCCTCGAAGGCCGGCAGGGGGGCGATCCAATGCACGCCCCCCGAGTCCCGGTTGAGGCAGACGAGTTCGTTGCTCTTGCTGATCAGATAGATGTAATCGCCCGCCACCCACGGGCGTTCTGTGCCGCCGATGTCCTGATCCCAGATGCGCCGCCCGGTGCGAAGGTCGACGGCCGCAACAAGGCCGCCGAAGCTGACCGCGAACACCCGGCCGCGGTCGATGACCGGTGCACCACGGATCTGCGCCAGGTTGGCAATCTCGTCGGTGCGCCGCGTCGATGCGAACGAGTCGGACCACAGCACCTGTCCGGTCTCGGCGATCAGTGCGACGAGTTCGCCGGAGGAAAACGGCGCGACGACCACACCGCCGTCGATCGCCGGCGCAGCCCCTCCGACAAGCGCCGCTAGTTCGGCAATGGCGCGGTAGTTCCAAAGCGCCACGCCGCTGGCGGCATCGAAGGCGTACAACGTGTTGGTGACGGCGATGGCGAACACGCGTCCACCGGCGGCGGTCGGCGGGGCGTGCAACGGCGCCTCGACGCGACTGCGCCAGAGCTCCGCGCCGGTCGCCGCGTCGAGCGCCAGCACGTCCGCGAAACCGGTGGTCACGAACACGCGGCCGTCCGCGAAGGCGAGGCCGCCGGGGATCAGGTCCTCCTCGTCATCGGGCGCCAGTTCCGTCTCCCACAGCCGCTCGCCCGATTGCGCGTCGAAGGCGGAGACGGTGTGCTCGGCATCCATGGCGTAAAGTCGCCCGGCAGCGACAATGGGCGGCGCCAGCCGTGGCTGCGAGGTGTCGGCAGCAGCGCCGACGTCGACCTTCCAGGCGCGCTGCAAGTCATCCTCGACCCACAGGTGATGCATGGCATGGTTTGCGTAGCCACCGGATTGCGGCCAGTCGGCGTTGGTCACCGGCCGCGGCAGCTGGATCGGCACTCCCTGAAGCGTCGGGTCGGGCTGCACCCGCCGTTCATGCACCATGACGGTGATCCGCTCGCCCGGGAGGGCCTGATCGTCGCGTTCCCCGAACCAGGTGCCGCAGTTCGCAAGCCACAGGGCGCTGAGAACTACGAAGCCGGTCAGCGCAACGCGGCGCTTCGAACCCGGATGTGCGTTTCTGGCCATCACGACACCACTGCCAGCATGTCGCCGGCCCGCGCACGAATACCTGCGGGTGTCAGCGGATCATCGGCGAGTCCCTGAAACATCTCCCGCGCCCGTGTCGGATCGCCAGACTGCAGTGCGAGGTGGGCGATCAGTTCCCGCGCCGTGAATCGCCAGGGGTTATCGGCGGCATCGATAGGCTCGAGGCGTTCGATCAGCGCCGCAGCGTTATCAGGCGCGGCGCCCGCCGCCATCTCGTTCATGGTCGCCAGGATCACCGCCAGATCCCGATAGAGCGGCTGATCGTCGATCCCATCCGCCATGCTCTGATACTCGGTTGCGGCCGCGCCCGGGTCTTCGATCTCACCAGCCAGCGCTGCGGCTCGGAACCGGGCGAGGAGTTGCAGGCCCTCCGGCGCGTCTTCTGTCAAGGCGTCGAGCTGTTCCAGCGCCTCGGCCGGGCTGCCATCGGCAAGCCGCAGCGCCTGTGTGAAGCGTTCCGTAGCCTCGGCGCGGACGCCTTCACGGTAGAACTGCCAAGCTTCTCCCACGGCCACGCCGATCACCAGCGCGACGCAGGCGGCGATGATCCAGCTCCCGTACGTCTTCCACAGGCGGGCAAGCTTCTCTTCGCGAAGATCCTCTTCGATCTCGCGGATCAATCCATCATCGAGGGGAGGGTCGGCCAAAGGTGATCCTTTGCAATAGCTGTAAAATGCACCTACAAGCCGACTTTGTGGATGAGGCGGCGGGCGGCGGCCTTGACGCTGCCGTCCCGCCACTTGATCGAGCATCCCATGCTGGCGATCTGCTGCTCCGGACCCTTCCCGGTTTCCGCTACTCCACACATCGCCTCGAACAACTCGCGCCGCGCGTCCGGTCCAGCCGGATCGCGGCGGGACGAGTCAAGCCGGCCCCGGTACTGCAATTCCAGATCGGCGTTGAATCCGAAGAAGTCGGGCGTGCAGACGGCGCCGTACGCCCGCGCCACCTGTTGATCGCGGTCGATGACATAGGGAAAGGTGAAGCCGTGGGTGTCGGCAAACTGTTTCATCTTGTCTGGTGCATCCTCGGGGTATTGCTCCCAGTCGTTGGACATGATCGCAATGGCGCCGATGCCTTTCGGCTGCAACTCCGCCACATCGCGGACGATGCGGTCGATCACGGCCCGCACGTAAGGGCAGTGATTGCAGATGAACATGACCAGCGTGCCCTTCGTGCCGCGAACGTCGGCGAGCGCACAGGTGCGCCCGTCTGCATCGCAGAGGCTGAAATCGACGGCTTTCCAGCCGAAGTCGCAGATCGGTGTTTCGGTCAGCGCCATTCCAGTTCCTCGCTCCGTCGTGCCCTCCACTTAGCCGACTTCGCGGTCCTCTATCAAGGGCATCGCCTCCGGGGCGCCCGCGCCGACGCTATGGATCTACCCGCGTTGGGTTTAAGCTGGCAGATGCGATGACAGAGCCGCGACGATTGCGAATGAGGGCCACGGCCTTCAGGTCCATGCGCCTGACCATGCTTTATGTTCTCCTGGCGCTGGGTGTTCTCCTGGCGCTGGCCGGCTGCTCCACCATCGAGACGAGCACCGACTTCGATGCATCGACGGACTTCTCCCAGTACCACACGTATCGGTGGCTGGACGACGAACCCCTCCTAAGGTCCGATGCCGGCGCCGATGCGCGCCTCTCACCGCTGGTTGCCCAGCGACTTCGCGACACAGTCGAGGCGACGTTGGCGAGCAAGGGCTTCCGCAAGGCCGAGCCGGCGGACATGGCGGTCTCCCTGTCCCTCGACGTTCGCCTGCGGCGGGTCATGCATACCTGGTATCCGTCGTACGGCCCCTACTACGACTGGCGATACCGCTGGCATTATGCACCCATGACCACCTTCGAAACTTTCACCGAGAAAGTGCTTGCGGTCGATATTTTCGACGCCGCCACCGGCCGCGCCATTTGGCGCGGCACCGCGACCACGTTCGTCGACTGGCAGGACGAGACGGAAGTGCCGGTCGACGCGTTGATCGGCGGCGCCCTCGGGCCCTTTCCGCCGCGGCCGGCCAAGTAGATCTCGATCATGCCGGACAAGCGGTCCCGCTGGCGTCGCCTTCTGCTCCTGCCGCCGATCGTCGTGGGTGTGGCGTTCCTGGCGATCCAGCTTCGCGGCCGTGAGGTGCCGGAGCAGGGTGCAGCGCGGGAGATTGCCCGGCCGGTGCGGGTGATCGAGGCAAGGCCGACCGACTTTGTGCCGCGCGCCGTCGGCTACGGCTTCGCCGAACCCGGATCCGTGTGGAATGGGGTGGCGCAGGTCAGCGGCACGATCAGCGAGCGTCACCCCGACCTGGAAGCGGGCAGGCTGTTCGACGCCGGCACCGTCATCTTCCGCATCGATCCGTCGGACTACAAGCTCCGCGCCGCGCAAATCCAGGCGTCCATCCAAAGCGTCAAGGCGGAGCTTGCCGAACTCGATATCAACGAGCAGAACACCCGGGTGTCGCTGGACATCGAGCGGCGCATGGATGAGCTTGCGAAGGACGACCTGGCGCGGAAACGTTCCCTCCTGCAGCGCGGCAACGTCAGCGAGAGTGTCGTCGACGAGGCGGAGCAGGCCGTGCTCCTCGCGCGCCAAAAGGTTCAGGAGCTGGAGAACCAGCTCAACGTTTTGCCCGCACGGCGTCAGGTGCTCGAGGCGACGGTGGCGCTCAATGAGGCCCGCCTGGGCGAAGCTCGCCTCAACCTGCAACGCACTGCCCTCGCCGTCCCGTTCGACGCGCGCATCGCAGAAGTGCGCGCGGAGCAGAACCAGTACGTCAGCGTCGGCGAGGTGCTCGCCGTGGCCGACAGCATCGACGTGGCCGAGGTCGCGGCGCAGGTGCCGATCGAGCAGATGGCGGCCCTGGTCCGCGGTGACGTCGATCTCCGGCAGCTCAGCGCCAGCGAGATCGGCCAGGTTCCGAAGCAGTTCGGTCTGGACGCGCGCGTGCACCTTCGCACCGGTAGCGTCACCGCAAGCTGGAATGCGCGTGTCGACCGCATCAGCCCGTCGCTGGATCCGGAAACCCGCACCGTCGGTGTCGTGGTCGCCGTGGACGAGCCTTACCGTCAAGCCGTCCCAGGCGAGAAACCGCCTTTGATCAAGAACATGTATGTCCAGGTCGATTTGACCGGTCCGCCCCGGCCGGACCGCATCGTCATCCCGCGCGTCGCGCTGCACGGCTCCCCCGACGCGCCACTAGTCTACATCGCCGACGGCGAGGATCGCTTGATCGTGCGGCCGGTGATCGTCGGGCCGGTGCAGGGCGATGAAGTGGTGATCCGATCCGGCATCGCGCCCGGTGAGCGGGTGGTGGTGTCCGATCTCATTCCTGCCATCAATGGCATGTTGCTGGCGCCCACCCGCAGTGACGATGACGATGTCGAAGATGGTCCGCCGGAAGGAAGCGGCTCGGCTTGGCGGCCGCAGGAAGCCCGGCCATGATCCGGTACTTCGCCGGGCATCCGACGGCGGCAAACCTCCTGATGCTGCTGTTCATGGCGCTCGGCCTCGCGGCGCTCCCCCAACTGCGCCGCGAGACCTTCCCCGACTTCAGCCCCGACCGGATCAGCGTCTCGATCGTCTATCCCGGCGCCAGCGCAGAGATGATCGAAGAGGCGATCTGCCAGCGCATCGAGGACGCCGTCGACGCTCTTACCGAAGTGGAGGAGATCCGCTGCGAGGCGCGGGAGAACGTCGGGACGGCGACCATCGAGATGGTGGCTGGCGGCGACGTCAATCGTTTCATGACCGACGTCAAGACCGAGATCGACGCCATCGACGACTTCCCGGACTTGATCGAGGCGCCGGTCATTCGCCAACTGGCGCGCACCGACATCGTTATCTCGATCGCCGTGGCCGGACCGATGGCGGAACCGGATCTCAAGGTCTACGCCGAGCAGGTCCGCGATCGGCTGATCCGGCTCAATGCGGTGAGCCAGGTGGAGGTGCTCGGCTTTTCGCAACGCCAGATCCGCATCAGCCTCGATGCGGTGGCGCTCCGCCGCTACGGCCTCAGCGTCAGTGACGTCGCCACCATCGTCGAGCGCCAGAGCGTCGACCTGCCGTCCGGCACCGTGGAGACCCGCGAGCGCGACGTCCTGGTGCGCTTCGCCGACGAACGTCGCGATCCGCGCGGCTTCGCGGACCTGGTGATCCTCGGCGGGGCGACCGGCGCCGAACTGCGGCTGGGAGAGATCGCCGAGATCGTCGACCGTTTCGAGACGGAGGAAGAACGGGTCTTCCTGAACGGGCAGCGCGCCGCGCTCCTGCAGGTCAACAAGACCAAGGATCAGGACACCCTCACCGTGGTCGAGGCGGTGCGCGACTTCGTGATCTCCGAACGCCGCACGTCGCCGCCCGGCGTGACCCTGGCGCTGACCCGCGACGTCGCCTCGATCGTCGAGGACCGGCTGACCATGCTCCTGGAAAACGGCGCGATGGGGCTTGGGCTGGTGTTTCTGGTGCTGTGGCTGTTCTTTTCGTTCCGCTTCGCCTTCTGGGTGGCGATGGGACTGCCGGCGTCGTTCCTGGGAACGGTGTTCGTACTGGTGGCTATCGACTACTCCATCAACATGCTGACGATGGTGGCGCTGTTGATCGCGATCGGCCTGATCATGGACGATTCCATCGTTATCGCCGAGAACATCGCCCATCATATGGGCCGCGGCAAGACGGCGGCGGCGGCGGCGGTGGACGGCACCCACGAAGTCGCTGCGGGCGTCTTCTCGTCGTTCATTACCTCCGTGTGCGTGTTCGGGCCGTTGGCTTTTCTGGAAGGGGACCTCGGCCAGGTTCTGCGCGTGGTGCCGGTCGTGCTGATCGTGACTCTCGCGGTCAGCCTGATCGAGGCGTTCGCGGTGTTGCCGCATCACATCGGGCACAGCGTCGGCAGCACTCGGGAAAACGCATTCCGAAGGCGCTTCGATGCCGGTTTCGACTGGGCGCGAGAGCGGATCCTGGGACGACTCGTGGATGTTGCCGTGGCGTGGCGCTACCTGACGCTCGGGCTGGTTATCATGGCGTTCCTCGTCTCCGTCAGCCTCGTCGTCGGCGGCACCGTCAAGTTTCGGGCGTTCCCGGAACTGGACGGGGACGTCATCGAGGCCCGCATTCTCCTGCCGCAGGGAACGCCGCTGGATCGCACCGAAGGCGTGGTCGAACACATCGTCGCGGCGCTCGAGCGCACCGATGCCGCGTTCGCGCCGGACCAACCCGGTGGGCAGTCGCTGATCCGCAACGTGCTGGTCCAGTACAACCGAAACGCGGACGCGTTCGAGACCGGCCCGCATGTAGCCTCGGTCAGCGTCGACTTGTTGCATGCGGAACAGCGGAACGCCCGCCTCGCCGACGTTCTCAGCCGCTGGCGACGGGAGTCCGGCACGATTCCCGACGTTCTCGCCCTCACGTTCACGGAGCCGCAGATCGGCCCCGCCGGCATTCCAATTGAGGTCCGGCTGGAAGGACGGGACCTGGGGCAGATCAAGGCCGCGGCCGAGGATTTGGCCGCCTGGCTCGGCCGCTATCCGGGCGTTGCCGATCTGCAGGACGATCTGCGCCCCGGTAAGCCGGAGCTCCGGCTCCGCTTGCGCGACGGCGCGATGGCGCTCGGGATCGACGCCGCAACGCTGGCCCAACAGCTGCGCGCCGCGTTCCACGGGATGACGGCGAAGGAAATCCAGGTTGGTCCCGAGAACTTCGAGATCGACGTGCGGCTCAGTGCGGACGGCCAGAACAGTCTCGCCGAAGTGGATGACTTCGCGGTGACCCTGCCGAACGGCGAGCAAGCGCCGCTATCAGCGGTGGCGATTGTCGAAGCCGGGCGCGGCGTTGCCCGCATCGCCCGCATCGAGGGCGTCCGCACCGTCACGTTGCGCGGCGACGTCGATCCGGAGATCATCAACACCAACGAAGTCATGGCGGATACGAGGGCGCGCTTTCTGCCGACGCTTGCAGAGCGCTTTCCTGATGTCCGTGTCTCTCTCGAAGGCCAAGCCAAAACTCAACGCGAAACGGGCGCTTCCATGCGCCGCGCGTTTCTCATCGGGCTGTTCGGCATCTTCGTGCTGCTGAGTTTTCAGTTCCGCAGCTACGTGGAGCCGGTCATCGTCATGCTGGCCATCCCTTCGGCGGCTATAGGCGTGGTGTTGGGGCACCTGTTCATCGGGCTCGATTTGTCCATGCCGAGCGCGCTCGGCGCCGCCTCGCTCGCCGGCATCGTCGTCAACGATTCGATCCTCCTCGTCCTGTTCGTCAAACGCAATGTCGGCGAGGGCCTGACCGCCGAGACGGCGGCGACGGCAGCCAGCCGCCAGCGGTTTCGCGCGGTGCTCCTGACGTCTCTGACGACCGTCGTCGGGATACTGCCGCTCCTGTTCGAGCGCAGCCTCCAGGCCCAGGTTCTGGTGCCGTTGGTGGCGTCTCTGGCATTCGGGTTGATGGCCTCGACTGTCATCGTTCTGGTTCTCGTGCCCGCCGTCTACGCGGTGCTGGATGACGCGGGACTGGCCAGCCTGTCGCGATCCGACGCGGCTCGCGCTCCGACGTTGAAGTGAGGGGCCATCACCTGCCATCGCATCATACTCGGAAACAAATCGTGATGAGCGAATCGTGTGTTGTTGAGCGATATTGTCAAAAATGTGTTTACAGATCGAAGTCCAGGTATTGTATAGGAACGTGAAGTAGATCACAGCATCGTGGGGCTTTTGCGGATAGCGTCGCCAAGGGCCCTGGATGCGGTACTATCCCCGGCAAGGGGTGACGAACGGCTCCGGGCAATCACAGCACATGCTGGAGGCGGGGCGGACAATGTTGAAATCATCTTCAGTTCGCGCTGTGGAACAGCATGCAGCATGGTGCATTACCAGTGGTGCCTGCGCATTCACAACGGCGAGAGAGTTCCTATCCAGTTCATTCGTCTCCTGCCCGGCCCAGCGGAATATGCCGACGGAAGATTAGCCTCGAAAGCAGGGAACATAAGTCATGGATGCTACTGACAGCCTGAGGGGCTTTGTCCAATCCTTGTCGAGGGGCGACGCCTGGGCCCTTGCGAGCGTGGTTGGCGCTTTGGCAGCGTCGGCGACTGCGTGGGTGGGGACCCGCCTCCTGTTTTTCATGGCGCGCACCGCACGGCTGCGAGCTTTGCGGCGAACTCGGGTGCGGGTCCACGCGCGGATCAACAAATTGCGCGCCGAATGTGCGATGCTGAGGCGCGAACTCGGCGGGATGATGCCGGTCGCTTCCTCGCCGTCACTGCGCGGCGACGCGTCCCGGTCCTTTGGCAGCAGCAACAGTTCCGGCGACGCGTCGCGCTGCTATTTCTGTGACGAGACCATGCCGGCGACCGCGTTGGTTTGCCGGCATTGCGAGAAACCGAACGTTCGCAGGCTGAATGATTACGTCCAGATGCAGCACGGCGCTTCGAACACCGCCGGCAAGAAGCAGGCGTGAGCATGAGCCGGAGGACCGAACATGTTTGCTTTTGACGACTACCGCGAGGAATTGAAGTGTCTGAAGTCCGATGTCAGCCGGCTCAAAGGGATGGTCGCCGATCTCGAGGCGGAACGCGTCAGCATCCGGCGGGCGCTACGTCAGCGCAAGAAGGCGGCCAAGGCGGCAGGGTCGCCGCTGACGGGGCTCCATGCGGCGACGGCGGAAACCCGACCCTGCCGACATTGTGGCGCGGTCATCCGCCGCGCGGCGAAAATATGCAAGGTCTGCAAGCGCGCGCAACCCGGTAACTTCCTTGAGATGGCCGCGGTCGAGGGGGAGATCACCCGGCTCCGCGTCGAATTGCAGGGCGGCGTCCTGCAGCCGCAATTCCAAGAGCCCGTACCCCCGGCCGCCTGACGGCGCCGCGCGGCGCGTATCCGCGCTCCCTGGCCCGAAAGTTCCTGCCTTAACGCCCTGGTCATACGATAGCGCCATAAAGGCCGTGGCGACTCCGCCGGAGTCGCCGTCACCGGCACTGAAGGGGCGTTATCGTGGCAACCTCGATCGGCCATGCCCTGTTGGGGCTGACAGTGGCGAGCGGCGCCTGCGGGGGCAGGGTCTGCAATCGTTGGCTATGGTACGCTTTCGCCGTGTTCGCCGCCAACGCCCCGGATCTGGACCACCTTCCCGGGCTGCTCATGAACGAGCCGGCGAGGTATCATCGCTTGGCCACCCATTCCCTGCTCGGGCTCTTCGTCTTCGCCGGCATCGTTTTCATCGCGGCGCGATGGGTCACGAAACAGCCCTTGCGCGCGACGGTCGTCGGCGCCATTGCGTATGGCAGTCACCTGGCGCTCGACATGCCGTGGATTCCCTGGCTCTGGCCACTGTCGCTGGACTTCGTGCCGATCGCCTGGGCGCCGATCGCCGCCGATATTCACGCCTCGCCCGGCGCCGACGCCCTGACGCTCCTCGGCGAGTTGTTCTCCGTCCGCAACCTCATGGAAATTCCCAAGGAGTTGGCCGCATACACGCCGCTGTTGCTGGCAACCTGGTGGCTGTTCAGGCGACGGCCGCGGCCGTTGTCTTCGCCCGGGCCAGTCGGCGGCCCCATCAGGTGGCCGATCGTCAATCGGGTGTTGACGATGCGGCGGTGGGCAAACTGAAGCCGACCTCCCGGTAAAAGCGGGCGGCGCCGGGGTGAAGCGGAATGGCGATGCCGGCGAGAGCCCTGTGCAGTTGCATTTGCCTGCCGTTGGGAGGACCCGTTTCGAGCAGTTTCCGCGTGGAGGGGTGCCATAACGCCATCGTGATCCCGTAGACCAAGTCGGCGTTCGCCTCCGCCGCCACGATCAGCTGCGCACCGACCTTGACCGTCACCACTGCGCCGACCCCCGGGTAGCTCTCGGCCGGTATCACTTCGGTGCCGAGGGAGGGATGCGCCTTGCGGATCGAACTGGCGGTGTGACCCATGACCGAAAGCAGCTTGATCGGGACGCGTTCCGCGAGGTGCTGGACGGCGCTGATCGGTACCCCGCCGACGACGAAGAAGGCGTCCAGCTTGCCGGCCTCGAGGAGATCGGCGGACGGCCCAACTTCTTCATAAGAAGCACGCAAGGCGGCCTCTTCGACGCCGGAGGCCGCCAGCACCAAGCGGGCGGTGGTCAAGCTGCCGGAGCCCTCCGCCCCGAGCGACACGCGCAATCCCTTGAGGTCGGCGACCGTCATCAGCCCGGAGTCGCGACGAACGACGACATGCAGCGTTTCCGGGAACAGGTTGCCGACCGCGTTCAGGTTGGGCATCGCCTCGCCGGCGAACATCCCCTTGCCGACGTAAGCGTTGTACGCGACATCGGCTTGGATCAGCGCCAGATCGAGCTTTCCGGAGGCCACCGCGGCGGCGTTGCTCACCGAACCTTTCGTCGCGACCGCGGTTGCGATCAGGCCGGGAACCCCGCAGCTTCCGCCCATCCCGCAATCCAGCGACCCGGGCGGGTTGCTGATCGCGTTCGCGATCATGCCGCCGATCGGGAAGTAGCTGCCACCCGTGTCTCCGGTACCGATCCTGAGGAAGGTGATCTCTTGCGCGAGGGCCAGCGACACCGTCAGCGCGGCGGCCAGCATCGCGCCGAACTTGATCCCTCTCCCCAGGCGGCGCGCCTGCATCAAGACCAACCCCTTTCAGCGGGCGTTCGCGGCCGAGTTCGCAGGCGGAGACCGCCTTGCGCTGAACTGCCCATGAGCTCGGCCATGCTTACAGTCGGCGCGCGAGGATTTCGCGGATTTCATCATCCGTGAGCACCACCGGGTTGGTCTTCATCGAGCTGCCGCGACTGCCGGCAACGACCCTCGCGAAATCGCCTTCGGTCATGCCGAAGCCGCCGAGCCGGGGCAGGCAGAGGCGCTCCGTCCACTCTCGCAAGGTGTCGACGAGAGCCTGCAATTTCCCGTCGAGCCCGCTCCTCGCTGCGCCCGACATCAGCGCGCCGGCGCGGGCGTACTTGATCAAGGCTGGATTGTTGGTGTCGCGCTCTCTCAGCGCGGCGATGTTGATGGCGCTTGCCTCCGCCACAAGAGTGCCGCAACAGGCCCCGTGCGGGATCGGGAAATAGGCGCCGAGCGGCGATGCGAGTCCGTGGACCGCTCCCAGCCCGGTCTGCGCAAGGCAAATTCCAGAGACGAGAGACGCATAGGCGGTGCGCGACCGGCCCGCCATCGCCGCGAACAGGTCGTCTCCTTCCCAGGCGGCGAAGAAGCCCTCGCAGAACGCTTCCAGCCCGGACCAGGCGAGGGCATCCGTCATCACATTGGCGTTGCTGGAAACATACGCCTCCAGCAACTGGGTAAAGGCATCCATGCCGTTGGCGGCGATGACCGGTCTCGAGCAGGTGGCGAGCAACTCCGGATCGACGATGGCGACACGCGCGACCAGCGCTTCGTCCCGGAACGATTTCTTGAACCCGTCGGACCCCTGGCGGCTGAGTACCGCGTTCTTGGTCGCTTCACTGCCGGTGCCGGCGGTGGTCGGCACGGCGATGAACGGCACCGCCGGGCCGGTGTAGGGCCGCTCGATCCCCAGCCCTTCGAGATGGTCGACAACCGACCGGCCGTGCGGAAGCATCCCGGCGATCGCCTTGGCGGCGTCAAGGGCGCTGCCGCCGCCGATCCCGACCACAACGTCGATGCCGCTTTCACTGAATTCCGCCACGGCCTGGTCGACGATGTCCGGCGTCGGCTCACCTTCGACCGCGATATCGAACCAGGCAACGCCCTCGTCCGCCAGTCCCTCCAGCAGCAGCGGCCAGCGCGGCGACGCCCGGAACGAGCGGGCGCCCGTTACGACCAGCGCCCGATCACCGAATGCCCGCACCTCCTTCGGCGCGGTTGCGATGGTCCCGGCCCCGAACACGATGCGCGGCAGGCGTGCGATGGAGAATGGCGCGATCGGCAGCACCGCTCAATCCCTCGGGAAAAGGCACTTGTATGGAATGCCCTGGCGCGGCTCGGCCATCATGCCATCGACGGCGTCACGCCAGGTCAGGTAGTGTGCGGTTTCCTTGTGAGCGGCTGCGTCCTCGGGGGACACATACGCCTCGTAAAGAATGAAGGCGGTCGGGTCGCCGGTGTCCTGGAGGATGTCGAACCGACGGTTGCCAGGCTCCCGCACCGAGCCCTCGTGATTGGCGCGAGTGGCAGAGATGAAGTCTTCCACCCGCTCCGGCTTGATGGACACCTTGACCATGGTGACATGCATGGACTTTCCTCCCGCGCTGGTGTGGCTTGGAAGTTTGACGATGGCCAACGAGCGGCGTCAAGTGCCTGAAGGGGTTCGCATGGGCGGCCACCCGTGAAAGTAGCCGATTTCGACTTTCCGCTTCCCGCCGCGGCCATCGCCCAGCGCCCCATCGTGCCGCGCGACGCGGCGCGGATGCTGGAGGTCGGCGGCCGCTTCACCGATGGCACGGTGCGCGATCTGCCGGCGCTGCTCGGCCCCGGCGACGTCATGGTGTTCAACGACACGCGCGTCATCCCGGCGCGCCTGATGGGCCGGCGCGGCGAGATCGTCATCGAGATCACCCTGCTCAAGCCGCTGGACGGGCGGCGGTGGCGGGCGCTGGCGAAGAAAGCGCGGCGCCTGCGGCCCGGGCAGCGGGTCGATTTCGCGCCGGGACTGGCGGCCTTCGTCGAGGCGAAAGGGGACGGCGGCGAGGTGACCCTGGCGTTCGAGCCGACCGCACAGCCGCTGATCGAGGCGCTCGAAGCCCATGGGGCGGCGCCATTGCCGCCCTACATCAAGCGCGCGGGACTACCGGATGAGCGTGACCGCCGCGATTATCAGACCGTATACGCGGCCCGGCCCGGCGCCATTGCCGCGCCGACTGCCGGCCTGCATTTCACGGAGCGGCTACTGGCGGCGCTCGATGCGAGGGGCATCCGGCGGGTGATGCTCACGCTGCACGTCGGCGCCGGCACCTTCCGGCCGATGACGACCGAAAAGCTGGAAGACCACGTGATGCACCCGGAGTGGGGCGAAATCGGCGCGGATGCGGCGGAAGCGATCAATCTTGCCAAGGAGCGAGGACGCGGGTCGTGGCGGTGGGCACCACGACATTGCGTCTGCTTGAAACGGCCGCCGACGAGAACGGGCGCGCCCAGCCGTTCGCCGGAGATACGAACGTCTTCATCAAGCCCGGACGGCCGATACGGAGCGCCGATCTGCTGCTCACCAACTTTCATCTGCCGCGTTCCACCCTGTTCATGCTGGTGTGCGCCTTCGCTGGAACCGAGACCATGAAGCGGGCCTATGCCCATGCTTTGGCCGGCGGTTACCGCTTCTACTCCTACGGCGACTGCTGTTTGCTCCACCGGACGCCGCAACCATGAGCCGGTTCGCTTTCGAGGTACTGGCGAGCGAAGGCGCCGCCCGGTGCGGCCGACTTGCGACGGCGCATGGAAGCGTCGACACCCCGGCGTTCATGCCGGTCGGTACCGCCGCCACCGTCAAGGCGATGACGCCGGACATGGTGATCGCGGCCGGCGCGCAAATCATCCTCGCCAACACCTACCACCTCATGCTGCGGCCCGGGGCCGAGCGCATCGAGCGCCTCGGCGGGCTGCATCGGTTCATGAACTGGGCCGGGCCGATCCTCACCGACTCGGGCGGCTTCCAGGTGATGTCGCTAGCGGGTCTGCGCCAGATTACCGAAGAGGGGGTGCTGTTTCGCTCCCACATCGATGGCAGTCGCCACCATTTGACGCCGCGTACCGCAGTGCAGATCCAGCACCAGCTCGACGCCACGATCACCATGGTGCTCGACGAGTGCACGCCGTTCCCCTGCGACGAAGCCGTTTCGGCGGAGGCGATGCGCCGCTCCATGCGCTGGGCCGAGCGCTGCAAGGGCGCTTATATCAAGCGGCCCGGCTACGGCCTGTTCGGCATCGTCCAGGGCAGCGTCTACACCGACCAGCGCGCCGAGTCGGCAGCGGCGCTGACCGCCATCGGCTTCGACGGCTACGCCATCGGCGGGCTGGCGGTCGGCGAGGGGCAGGCGACCACGTTCCGCATCACCGACGCGACCGTGCCGCAACTCCCCGCGGACAAGCCCCGCTACCTGATGGGCGTCGGCAAGCCGGACGACGTGGTGGGGGCAGTTATGCGCGGGGTGGACATGTTCGATTGCGTGCTGCCGACCCGCTCCGGCCGCACCGGCCAAGCCTTCACCCGCCGCGGTCCGATCAGCATCGAGAATGCCCGCCATGCCGACGATCCACGTCCCCTCGACGAAGACTGTCGCTGCCCGGCCTGCCGCTCCTACAGCCGCGCCTACCTGTGCCATCTGCATCGCAGCAAGGAGATCCTGGGCGCGATCCTGCTCACCGCCCACAACCTCACCTACTATCAGGACCTGATGGCGGGCCTCCGCGAAGCGATCGCCGCGGGTTGTCTTGAAGCTTTCGCCGCCGCGTTCGCAGAGCGCTACACGGGCGGCGACGTGGCGTCGCTCGCCGCACCGGAGGTCAGCGGGTAAACTCGATCTTGCCGTCGGGCAGCAGATAGAGCACCAGGGCCTCGCCTTCGGTCACTGTCGGATGGTGGGCGCTGTCGGGCTCGTTCACCATCCAGCCGCGGCCGCAGCCGTCGAACTTCGCCGTCGCCGTGACCGGCATGATCATGCAGATCTCCCCGGTCGGGTGGCGATGATGAGGGCCGACGACATCCTGCAGGTGGACCACATCGACGCTGAGGCCATGGGTTTCCGGCCCCGCTTCGATGACTCTCCCGAACCGGCGGCCGGGTCCGCCCTGGGTGCACATCCACCCGGCGGCGATGGCCTCATGACACCCGTTCTCGATCGCCTTAAAGGCCGGCCCATCGGCCGGCACCTCCCGGTTCAGCGTGTCCACCAGGGACGCATCCAGCGCTCGGCCGGAGACCGCATCGGTGATCGGCTTCATCAGGGTTTTGAACTGCTCCAAGTTCATGCGGGTTCCCTCCCGTGCTGATTTCGACTGCGGCGATCCAACCTCTGCCACCGCAACCAGATCATTCATGGATGTGAACTTGCGCCTGGGCCGGCCGGAGCCGGCGCGGGCCGTCTCGGCCGCCTCTATGCGTTGCCACCCGCCGAAATCGACAACGGCGGTGCCCTGCAGCCATGTCGTCACGCCGGCGCGACCGGGTCTCCCGGCTGGCGTCACCTCGGCAAGGATGCGGTCGGCGAGGGCGTGGCTTTCAGGCCGGTTGGTGGCGATCGTCCCCGAGGCGCCTCTGCCGGCCCAGCCGACCACGTAAAGACCGTCGTCGACGCGCCCGGCGTCATTGCTGAACGCCCCATGTTCCGGGAAGAGGGTATCGCAGGCGACGGCTTCATACCCGACACAGGTTACCACCAGCTCAGCCGGCACCTCCAGCACGCCCTGCTCGCGGCGAAAGCGGACGCCGCGGAGCCTTCCGGCTTCGTCGCCAAGAAAAGCTTCCGGCACCAACCGGAAACCGAACGCGATGGTAATCGGGCGCGGTTGCGCCGGCCGCGCCGCAAATTCCCGGAGCACCGCGGTAGAGGGGTTGTCGGCGGCCTCCGTTCCCATGACCTGAGCTTCGCTCACCACGACTGCGGCCTGTTGCAGGTCGCCGAGCTCTGCGAGCTCCACCGGCGTAAACCGCACGTCGGCGGCACCACGCCGGCCGGCGATCAGGATCTGGTGGAGCGGCGCGGCGGCGATGGCGGCCTCGACCTCCGGGTCGATGTCGGACCGGTCCATCTCGCTGCCGCAGCGGGCGAGGACGCGCGCGACGTCGACGGCAACGTTGCCGTTGCCGATGATGACCACCTGCCGCACCCGATCCAGCGCCGGGGCAAGGTCGGCGTAGTCCGGATGCCCGTTGTACCACCCGACGAACGCCGACGAGCCGAACACGCCGGCCAGATCCTCGCCCGCGATCCTGAGCCGGCGATCCCGCGGGGCGCCGACGGCAAGCACGACGGCATCGTACGCGCTGCGGAGCTGGTCCAGGCTGAGGTCTCGCCCGACGTGCACATTGCCGAAGAAGCGGCAGCCATCCTGGGCGATGGCGCGGCCGAGCACGCGGGCGATCGCCTTGGTACTTTGATGATCGGGAGCGACACCGCCGCGCACGAGGCCGAACGGCGTCGGCAGTCGGTCGAAGACGTCGACCTCGATGGCGCCTTTGCGCTGGCGCAGCAGCCGCTCGGCCACGTAGCAGCCGGAGGGACCGCTGCCGATTATGGCTACCTTCAGAGCAGCGGACATCGCCGCATCACCCGCGCGGACCCGGAGGCCAGGAAATATCGGAAGCTGCGACAGGTTGGAACTAGTGCAGCTTCACATATTCATACTCGACCGGCATGCTGTTGATGCCGCGGTCGGGAGGCGCGATCCATGCCGCCATCTTGCCGGGTTCCGTCACCTGTTGCATCAGGCTCTTGACGTACGTGCGGTCGGCAACGGAGGGCAGCCAGCCGCCGATGTGCCGCCCGAATGCCTCCGCGTCGATGCGCTGGCCGTCAGGATTCGTCGGAACGCCGGCCCACGGCCCGATGGCGCGCCGGAAACGAGAGCTCGGAAGCCGGATCTCGAAATCGACCCCCGATTTCTTGATCATGCGGTTCCAGCGACTGACGCCGATCCCGCAGTCCTTCACGTAACTCTGCCGGACGATCTCGTTCATGGCGTTGCGGGTCGGCACCGTTTCGTCTTCGATGCCGCCGGCGGCGGCCGGCACCTGTAGCGTGATGCTGGTGTCCGTGCACACGTGGTCCTCATACGAGCCCTCGTCGGGGCGCCCCTTGAGGCCAGTCGCGAAGTAGGTCGCGGCGTTGGACGAGCGCTCCGCCCCGAACAGATCGAGGCTGGAGGAGAACCAGAAATTCACGTAGCGCTGGACCAGCGGCAGATCGACCACCCCGTGCTGACGCAACAGCACCGGATCTTCCGTATTCAGCTCCTTCATCACCTCCAGCGTGCGGCGAATGACGCGGCTAATCCCGGTATCGCCGACGAACATGTGATGCGCTTCCTCGGTCAGCATGAAGCGGGTGGTCCGCGCCAGCGGATCGAACGCAGATTCGGCGAGGCTCTTGAGCTGGTACTTGCCGTCGCGGTCGGTGAAATAGGTAAACATGAAGAACGACAGCCAGTCTTCCACCGGCTCATTGAACGTCGTGAGAATGCGCGGATGGTTGACGTCGCCGGAGCGCCGATGCAGCAACTCCTCCGCTTCCTCGCGGCCGTTGCGGCCGAAGTAGGCGTGCAGAAGATAAACCATCGCCCACAGGTGACGGGCCTCCTCGACGTTGACCTGGAACAGGTTGCGGAGGTCGTACAACGACGGGCAGGTCTGCCCCAGCATGCGCTGCTGCTCGACGGACGCCGGCTCCGTATCCCCCTGGGTGACGATGAGATTGCGAAGCGCCGCGCGATGTTCGCCCGGCACTTCCTGCCACACGGCCTCGCCCATGTGGTCGCCGAACCCGATGGTGCGGTCGGGCTCCTGGTCGGCAAGGAAGATCCCCCATCGGTAATCCGGCATCTTGGTTTGGCCGTACGTCGCCCAACCCTTGGCGTCCACCGAGGTCGCCGTCCGCAGGTAAACGTCGGCGGCCTGAAATCCTTCGGGTCCAAGCTCCTTCCACCAGTTCAGGAAGTGCGGCTGCCAGTGCTCGAGCGCGCGCTGCAGGACGCGGTTGTCGCCGAGCCCGACGTTGTTGGGGATCCGCTCCTGAAAGTTGATCTCAGACATGTCAAACCCTTCTCCAATCGAATTGCGCCTTCGATCCCGTGCCGAACAGCTTCAGCGCGCCCGTCTCGCCAACGGCGTTGGGCCGGACGAAGATCCAGTTTTGCCAAGCCGACAGCCGGCCGAAAATCTTGGTCAGCATGGTCTCCCGCCCGCCGAAGCGGAGGTTGGCTTCCATCCCCGTCAGCGCATCCGGCGACAGGCTGGTGCGGCCCTCGATGGCGAGGCGAATTTCGTCATCCCAGTCCAGCTCGTCCGGGATGAACGTGACCAAGCCTGCTTCCATGGCCGCCTGCGGGCCGAGGGCGGCGCCGATGCTGTCGTTCAATCGGGCAATCCGCTGGTCGTCCCGGTTGAACCGGGTCGCCAGCCGGGTCAGGCCGTTGACCATCTCGAGGCCGCCGAAGTTCAACTCGCTCAACTGAATGGCGGGCGGTTCTTCGGCGGCATCGAGCATGAAGCTGCGATCGGCGGCGAGAGCCAGTTCCAACAAGCTGCCGGCAAAGCACGACCCGGGCTCGATGAGCGCGAACAGGCTCCGCGAGGTCACGTCGAGGCGGGCGAAAGTGCGCCGCATCATGCCGACCACCTCGCGCACGAACCAGTGCTTGTGGTTCGCCATCAGAGCCGCGTCCGCCTTCATTACCCGATCGACATCTCCCCGCGTCTTGAGGACGATCAGGCCAAGGGCGTTGTGATTGGTGCGCAACATCAGGATGGCGTCGTCAAGCTGGCGCGCCATCGCCAGCGGCCACCACTCCATGCCTGCCGCCAGAATGTCGCCCGGTTGGTCGGCAACGTCATGATCCGGCCCCCGGACGGTCAACGTCGCCGTGCGGCGTTCATCGTCGAGGATGGCATCGACCCAGCGGTAGCGATAACCGGACTCGTTCGTCTCCCGCTCGATCGTGGTCATCGGGACGCCGACGGCATCGGCAGGCCGGTCGCTCGCCGCCGCAAGCTCCTCGGCGCGCTTGCGGACGGCCTCGGAGAAGGTTTGCCGCGGGACGATGTGGTCTACCAGGCCCCAGTCGAGGGCCTTGCGGCCGCGCACCCCTTCCTCGCTGGTGCAGAACACGTCGGCGAGGTCCCGGCGCACGGCGCGCTTGTCGATCACCCGGGTGGAGACCCCCGGTGCCCGGCAGCACACCCAGCAGCGGCACCTCCGGCAGGCTGACTGCGCTCGATCGGTCGTCGATCAGAAAAATCTCGTCGCAGGCCAGCGCCAGTTCGTACCCGCCGCCGGCCGTGGTGCCGTTACAGGCGGCGATGAACTTGATGCCCGAGTGCCGGCTCGAATCCTCCATGCCGTTGCGGGTTTCGTTGGTGAACTTGCAGAAGTTCACCTTCCATCCGTGCGAGGACAGCCCCAGCATGTAGATGTTGGCGCCAGCGCTGAACATGCGCTCGAGGCCGCTCGTGATGATCACGGACCGCACCGCAGGGTGCTCGAACCGGATGCGCTGCAGCGCATCGTTAAGTTCGATGTCCACCCCGAGGTCGTAGGAGTTGAGCTTGAGCTGGTAGCCCGGCTGCAAGCCCCCGTCTTCGTCGACAGCCAGTGTCAGAGTGGCGATCGGACCTTCGACAGCCAGCGACCAGTGCCGGTAGCGCTCCGGATCACGGTCAAAGGTGATTATGTTGGGCACCGTCATGAGCTCTGCTGCGTCCCTCACCACCAGCGCGGCCGAGAGGCTTGGCATCCCTCGTGCCGGCGATTGATCGCCATTGTTCTTGGGCGTTGACCTGCATTATAATGCATCCAGGCTGCAATTCAAGCCCGCGGCCACATCGCCACCATCACACCTGCACGATCAGCCGGCCTGTTCACCGACAAGGGACACGGCCACTCCCTGCAAGTCCGCGAGGCTCTGCTCGATGCTCTGGCCGGACGTATCGACCGCCGCGTCCGCCATTGCCTGGTAAGGTTCACGGGCCCGCACGATGGCTTTGAGGTCTTCCATGGCTTCGTCATTCCTCGCCATCGGCCGCAGGTCCCCCTGCTCGATGACCCTGCTCATGTGCTCTTCCGGCGATGCGGACAGCCAGATGGTGTGCGTCTTTTCGAGCAGAAGCGAGTACGTCGCCGCTTCCGAGACGATGCCGCCGCCAGTGGCGATGACGATGCCGTCATGGGTGTCGACGAGGCGTTTGAGGGCGCGGCGCTCGTACCGCCGGAAGGCCGCCTGCCCGTTGAGCGCGAGGATTTCCCCGATACTGCCGCCATAGTCCTGTTCGACGACCCGGTCGAGTTCGATGAACGGGAACCCGAGGCGCGAAGCGAGCAAGCGCCCCAGCGTAGACTTGCCGGCGCCGCGGAGCCCCACCAACGAGATCCGGCGGCGCTTGTCAGGCCCGTCGGCGCCAGCGACGAACAGTTCCAGTTTGGCGCGGAGCCTCGGCAGCCTGGATTGCGGCACGGTCTCCAACAGCCGCTGAATGCGAACCAGCTCCGCCCCTCCGTTGCCGACGCCGGCGACCAGTTCCCCCAACGGATAGTCGAGGGCAGCCGCGATCTGGCACAGCACGGCTATCGACGGATTGCCGGCGCCCGCCTCGAGCTGCGCCAGGTAGCGCTCGGAGACGCCGGAGGCGCGCGCCAGAATCCGCCGCGCCATGCCGCGCTTGGCGCGCGTCTCGCGAACCCGTTGTCCGAGCGCCGCCAGATAGGCCATGGTGTCCGGTCTTGCTTCCGCTCGCAAACCAGGGCTCCGCCGCTGTCTTTACTCGATTTTTTCTTTTCAGCACATCGATGCTGCATTATATTGCATGCAACGACGCGGTGAAAGCGACGCCGTACAGGGACCGAAGCGATCACGATGAGTGAGCGTATCAAGATCCTCGTCGGGACCATGACGGGAACTGCCGAACTGGTCGCCGACGAGATGGCGGAAGTCCTGCAGGGCCGCGGCGTCGAGGTCGAAATCCTGCTCATGGACGACGTAACGCCGGATGCTCTGCATCGCTCCGCCGGGTATATCGTTTGTACATCCACTTACGGCCAGGGCGATGTGCCCGATAATGGACAGGCTCTCTATCGGTCCCTGTGCGACGACCGGCCGGATCTCGCGGGCCTGCGCTATGGCGTCTTCGCGCTCGGCGACAAGACATACGCCCAGACGTTCTGCGCAGGCGGACGCAAGTTCGACGACATTCTGCGGACCCTCGGAGCGGAGCGCGTCGGGGAGCGACGGGAGCACGATGGGTCATCGGGGTCGCTGCCGGAGGACGAAGCCGCCGATTGGGCCGAGGAGTGGCACGCACTGTTTGCGAAGGCGGACGCCTGAGGTAGCCTCAATGGCCTGAAGCGCCGAGACGCGGAGCATCAATTGGGACGAACCCGGTGACGACAAATCCGGGCGTCGGGGAGGACGCGATGACTGCCATTCAGCACCAACTGGTCGAGCGCTACAATGCGGCCGAGGATCTCATCGGCCGCAACCTCAGAGCGGGTCGTGGCGATCGGCCGGCGTTCATCGACGTGAACGGCCGGCACACCTATGCGGACGTCGACCGGCTGAGCAACCAGGTCGCCAACCTGCTCACCCAGAGCGGGCTTCGCATGGAAGAGCGTGTGCTGATGTGCATGCTCGACACCGTCATGTTTCCCGCTGGCCGGCATCGTTCCCGTCCCGGTCAACACGCGGCTCACCGCAGCCGAGTACGATTTCATGCTGGAGGACAGCCGGGCGCGTGCGCTGATCGTCTCGGAGCCGCTGCTGGCCCAGTTCCTTCCGCACATCAACAACCACGCGTTCCTCGACACGGTCATCGTGTCCGGCGCGGACGGTCACGGTTATCAGCGGCTGGACGACGCCATCGGCGGTCAACCGGATCGGTTCGACATTGCGCCCACGTGCTATGACGACATGTGCTTCTGGCTTTACACCTCCGGCACCACCGGCCGGCCCAAAGGCGCCGTCCATCTTCAGTCCGACATGATCGGGACGGCCGATCTCTATGCCATCCCGACCCTCGGGTTGAGCGAGACCGACGTGGTGTTCTCCGGTGCGAAGCTGTTCTTCGCGTACGGCCTCGGCAACGGGCTGACGTTTCCGATGTCGGTCGGCGCCACGGCGGTGCTCCATGACGGGCCGCCGGAGCCGGCCGCGGTCTGCCGCATCATTCGCGAACACCGGCCGACGATCTTCTATGGCGTGCCGACGCTGTTCGCCATGTTGCTGGCGGGCGGCGATCTCCCGGGGCCGGGCGAACACGCCATGCGTCTCGCCACTTCGGCGGGAGAAGCCCTGCCGGCGGAGATCTTTCGACGCTTCAAGGAGCGCACCGGCGTCGACATCCTGGACGGGCTCGGCAGCACCGAGATGCTGCACATTTTCCTGAGCAACCGGCAGGACGACATCAAGCCGGGGACCTCCGGCAAGGCGGTTCCGGGCTATCGGCTGCGATTGGTCGATGACGAGGGCAACCCGATCGAGGATGCCGACCAGATGGGCATGCTGGAGGTGTCGGGCCCGACCAGCGCGATCATGTACTGGAACCAGCGGGCCCGCAGCCTCGACACCTTTCGCGGCCCGTGGACACGGACCGGCGACAAGTACACCCGCGATGCCGACGGCTACTACACCTACGCGGGCCGCACCGACGACATGATGAAGGTCGGCGGGATCTACGTGTCGCCGTTCGAGGTAGAGGCGGCCTTGCTTCAGCACGACGCAGTTCTAGAGGTCGCCGTCATCGGCTGGCCGGACGACGATAACCTCATCAAGCCGAAGGCGTTCGTGGTCGTCCAGGATCGCCTGATTCCGGACGACAACCTCGCCGAGGACATCAAGAGATCCGCCAAGGCGCGGCTTGCGCCGTTCAAGTACCCGCGCTGGATAGAGTTCATCGACGAGTTGCCGAAGACGGCGACCGGCAAGATCCAGCGCTTCAAGCTGCGGGCGCGGTGGTCGGACGGGTGACGGAGCGCCCGACAGCCTGATACCAGGCGCACATCATCCCCATATCAACGACGCGGCGCCGGCTTGCGGTGCACCTGGATGCGGATAGGTGACGTATGGTGACACCGAGCAAGCGAAATGCGGCGTTGGCGCTGGTGTGCGGCGCCCTGATTCTGTCGCTCGCCATGGGCATCCGCCAAACCTTCGGCCTGTTCCTTACGCCGATGAGCCTCGATCTCGGCCTCGGGCGCGAGGCGTTCGCTCTCGCGCTCGCGGTGCAAAACCTGCTTTGGGGCGTCCTGCAGCCAATCTCCGGGATCGCCGCCGACAAGTACGGCGCCGTCCGCGTGCTATGGTTCGGAACCGTCGCCTATGCCATCGGCCTGTTGATCATGTCGGGGACCACGGGCGCAGCGGGTTTGCATCTGGGCGCCGGCGTGCTGATCGGCCTCGCCATGAGTTGCACCAGCTTCGCGGTCGTCCTGGGCGCCATCGGCCGCTCGGTCCCGGCAGAAAAACGAAGCATGGCGCTGGGCGTCGCCAGCGCCGGCGGTTCGTTCGGCCAGTTCGTCATGGCGCCGGTCGGCCAGAGCCTGATCTCGAGCCAGGGTTGGGCGGGCGCACTGGTGACCATGGCGGTCCTGTCCCTGGCGATGGCGCCGTTGGCCATGGTCTTCGCCACCCGCCGCTCAGGCCCTCAATCATCTCCTGGCGCGCCGGACGCCTTCAAGCAGTCTCTCGGCGAGGCCATGGGTGAGGCCGGGCGCCATGGCGGCTACTGGTTGCTGACGATCGCGTTTTTCGTGTGCGGTTTCCAGGTCGTGTTCATTGCCGTTCATCTGCCCGCCTACCTTAACGACCTGGGCCTGGCTCCCTCCCTCGGCGCAACCGCACTCGCGCTCATCGGGTTCTTCAACATCATAGGAACCTGGATGTGCGGAGCTTTAGGCGGGCGGTACTCGAAGAAATACCTCCTGTCGACGCTCTACATCCTGCGGGCACTCGTGATCGCGGTGTTCCTGATGGCGCCGAAGACCGAGGCGGCGGTGCTTGTGTTCGCGTCCGCCATGGGATTGCTGTGGCTCGGAACGGTTCCGCTGACGAGCGGGCTGGTCGCGCAGATCTTCGGCGTGCGCTACATGTCGACGCTGTTCGGCATCGTGTTTTTCGGCCATCAGGTCGGCAGCTTTCTCGGCGTGTGGGCCGGCGGCGCCGTGTTCGACGCCACCGGAAGCTACGATGCGATCTGGATCGCCTCCATCGCCCTCGGCGTCATCGCCGCAATCCTGCATCTTCCCATCGCAGAACGCCCGCTACGGCCTGCAGAGGCTTGAGATGACGTGGCGCGGCGCCGGCGTGCGCCTCAGCGCTCCCCTCGCCGCCAGACGCGGCCATGGTGCTCAGTACAGAACGACGAGCCGATCTTGACCGGCTTGCCGCAGATCAGGAACCGTCCAAACTGCACCCTGCGCACAATCCATCGGCAGTTGGTCATCGAAGCTTCGCCGAGCATGGTTTCCGGCTCATGGGTCCGTACGCAAGCGTCCTTCGTCATGGGGTGTGTTCTCTTACTGATTTGTCTGCCTTGCCATTTTTTGAGCGTCGGCAAGGATCCCGCTCTCTGGAAATAGCTTGAAAAGATCGAATTGCAATGAGGTTCAGCCTTGGCCGCCGTTGCATCGGTTCCGACGCTGTGTCACCTTCTTGAGAAATTATTGCGGATAAACGCGAGTGCGCAGCGACGGTCTTTCCCGGGGCTTGGTGACTTGGCGGCTGATCCTCGCCGCCGCGATCCTTTTCGTGGCCGGGGCCTCCAACCTTTTCGTGGCCGTGTCCTCCACGGGGGCGCAGGAGATCAAGTTTCTCCGCATCGGCACCGGGAGCACAGGGGGGACGTACTTTCCGGTCGGCGGGCTGATCGCCAACGCGATCAGCAATCCGCCCGGATCCATGGATTGTGACCTCGGCGGCAGTTGCGGCGTCCCGGGCCTGATCGCGGCCGCCGTCGCGACCCAGGGTTCGGTCGAAAACGTCCGTGCGGTCGCTTCGGGGGAACTGGAAATGGCGTTGACCCAGGCGGATGTGGCTTATAACGCGCACCACGGCAAAGGCGTTTTCAGCGATGGGGCGCCGCTCGACAATTTGCGGGCCGTCGCCAACCTGTACCCCGAAGCGATCCACCTCGTCGCCCGCGCCGGCCTCGGGATCCAGTCGGTCCGTGACCTCAAAGGCAAACGCGTGTCGGTGGGCGAAAAATCGTCCGGCACACGCGTCGGCGCGCAAGCGGTGCTGAAGGCGTACGGGCTGACCGAAAAGAACGTCCAGCCGTTCTACGCCAGGCTTGGCACCGCTGGCGACATGCTCATCGAAGGCGAACTCGACGCCTATTTCATGGTCGGCGGCTACCCGCTCAGCGCCATCGCCCATACGGCGGACGAGGTCGACATCGTGCTGGTGCCGATCTCCAGCGAGGCGGCCGACAAGATCGTCAATGCCCAGCCCTTCTTCGTGCGCACGACTATTCCGGCCTCCACCTACAAGGGCGCATCGGATACCGAGACATTGAGCGTCGGCGCCCAACTGGTTGTGTCCGAGGCGGCCGATGCCGATCTGGTGTATGGCATCCTCCGCGCCATGTATCACCCGAACACGCAAAAGCTGTTCGAGCGCGGCCACCCGAACGCCCAGCACATCGGCCTCGAAACGGCGCTCGACGGAATCGTCATTCCGCTTCATCCCGGGGCCGCGCGCTTCTACGAGGAGGTCGGCGTAGCTGTCGACAAGGCGTTCTAGCCAAGACTTCGACATCAGCGCCGGCCACTTCGGTTATCCTTGAAACCGCAGTGCGCGGTCAGGAGGCCGTAAACGGAGGATCGGGCGATGCTCGATGCGTACATCTACGATGGGGTGCGGACGCCGTTCGGTGGTCATGCCGGAATGCTGGCGGCGGTTCGCCCGGACGACCTCATGGCAGCCTGCATCGAAGCCCTGATGGGCCGCAGCCCGCTGGATCCTGGCCACATCGAGGACGTCATTGTCGGGTGCGCCTGTCAGGCCGGCGAGGACGCACGCAACGTCGCCCGCCATGCCGGTCTCCTCGCCGGCCTGGCGGTGGAAACCGCGGGCCAGACCGTGAACAGGCTGTGCGGCAGCGGCCTGGCGGCGCTGCTCGATGCCGCCCGCGCCGTTACCTGCGAAGAGAGCGACATGATGGTCGCGGGCGGCGTCGAGAGCATGTCGCGGGCGCCGTTCGTGCTCGCCAAGGCCGACCGGCCGTTCAGCCGCAAGGCGGAGATCTACGACAGCACCATCGGCGCCCGCTTTCCCAATCCGCGCGTGCTCGCGCGCGTCGGCGGCGACACCATGCCGGAGACCGCCGACAACGTCGCCCACGACCTGGAGCTTCGCCGCGAGGACGCCGATCGCTTCGCGGAAGCGTCGCAGCACAAGTATCAGGCGGCGAAGGCGCAAGGGTTCTATGGCGACGAACTGATCCCGGTCCCCGTTCCCGGCAGGGGCAAAGCGCCGGCGGTGCAGGTGCGCGAGGACGAACACCCGCGCCCCGACACGACGGGTGCGCGGCTGGCAGCCCTCAGGCCCCTGTTCGAGGGCGGCGTGGTGACCGCCGGCAACGCGTCGGGGATCAACGACGGCGCCGTCGCCCTCCTGGTCGGCAGCCGCGCCGCCGGCGAACGGGCCGGCATCCAGCCGCGAGCGCGCATCCTCGCCGGGGCGGTCGCCGGGGTGCCGCCGCGCATAATGGGGCTGGGCCCGGTGCCGGCGTCGCGAAAGGCCTTGCAGCGCGCCGGCCTGACGCTCGACGACATGGACGTCATCGAGATCAACGAGGCGTTCGCGGTGCAAGTACTGGGCTGCGCCAAGCAGATGCAGCTTGCTGGAGACGACAGCCGCCTCAACCCCAACGGCGGGGCTATCGCGATCGGGCATCCGTTGGGCGCCTCCGGCGCCAGGCTGGCGCTGACGGCGATGCGTCAACTGGAGCGCTGCGGGGGACGCTACGCGCTCGTCACGCTCTGCATCGGCGTCGGCCAGGGCGTGGCCGCGGTGCTCGAGCGGGTCTGAGTGCGAGCGTGGGCGTGGGTGTGCGGTGCCGGCTCGTCGGCCTGCTCGTCGCGGCGCTGGTCGCGGTGTTGCCGACAACAGCGCATGCGACGAAGGATGAACTCGTCATCGGCATCACCCAGTTCCCGTCGACCCTTCACCCCAACATCGATTCCATGATGGCCAAGAGCTATGTGCTCGGCATGAGCCAGCGGCCGATCACCGCGTACGACGCCGACTGGACCCTGGTGTGCGTGCTTTGCACCGAGCTTCCGACCATCGACAACGGCCTGGCGGTTCCGGAGACGACGCCCGACGGCAAGCCGGGCATCGCCGTCACCTACAAGCTGCTGCCCGAGGCGGCATGGGGCGACGGCACGCCCCTGACCACCGCCGACGTTCTGTACTCATGGACGGTCGGCAAACACGAGAAGAGCGGCGTGATCCCCAAGGAGTTCTATCGCCGCCTTTATGCCATCGACGTGCACGACGACAAGTCCTTCACCCTCCACTTCGACAAGCTGACCTTCGACTACAACGCCATCAGCGACTTCCACCTGTTGCCGGCCCACATCGATGCACCGGCGTTCGCGCAGCCGGAGAGCTACCGGTTCAGGACCGCTTACGAAACCGACACCATCAATCCGGGCCTGTGGCTGGGCCCCTACCGGATCGCCGAGGTGGTTTCCGGCTCCCACGTCCTCCTCGCCGCAAATCCGCACTGGTGGGGCGAGCCGCCGGCGTTCGAACGCATCGTTGTCCGCGTCATCGAGAACACGGCGGCGCTTGAGGCCAATCTGCTGTCCGGGGCGATCGACATGATCGCCGGCGAACTCGGCCTCACCCTCGACCAGGCGGTGGCTCTCGAAAAGCGCCACCACGAACGGTTTCGCTTCCTCTACAAGCCGGGGCTCGTCTACGAGCACGTCGACCTGAATCTTGACAGCCCGGTGCTGGCCGATCGCCGCGTGCGCCGGGCGCTGCTCCACGCCATCGACCGCGACGCGATCAGCGCGCAGCTGTTCGCCGGCCGCCAGCCGGTCGCCCACACCAGCGTCAACCCGCTGGACTGGGTCCACGCCGACGACGTCCCGCAGTATCCTTACGCGCCGGAGACGGCGGCGCGGCTGCTCGATGACGCGGGTTGGGGAACGATGCAAGGCGGCATCCGCCACAACGCCGCCGGCGCGCCGCTCGCGCTGGAGATCATGACAACCGCCGGTAATCGTTCGCGGGAGTTGGTGCAGCAGGTGCTGCAGAGCCAGTGGCGCACCATCGGGATCGACGTGCGCATCCGCAACGAGCCGGCGCGGGTGTTCTTCGGCCAGACCGTCAGCCAACGGCGCTTTTCGGCGATGGCCATGTTCGCCTGGATCAGCGCCCCGGAGAGCGTGCCGCGCACCACGCTGCATTCGGAGCAGATCCCCACCGCAGCCAACGCCTGGGCCGGCCAGAATTACACCGGCTTCCGCAACGCCGAGATGGATGCGCTGATCGACGCCATCGAGGTCGAACTCGACCGCGATGCCCGCAAGGCGCTGTGGCGCCGCATGCAGCATCTCTACGCCGAAGAACTGCCGGCGCTGCCCCTCTACTTCCGCGCCGAACCTTATATCCTGCCCGTGTGGCTCGCCGGCGTTACCCCCACGGGCCACCAGTACCCGACCACCCTCCGGGTCGAACAGTGGCGACGGGCGCAATAACGCCATGGCCCTCGATCCCGTTACGCTGCGCCAGCTCATCGACACCGTGACGCGCTTCGTCCGCGAGCGCCTGGTGCCGCTAGAGCGCGCCGTTGCGGACGCCGACGAGATCCCGGCGGCGGTCATTGCAGAGATGCGGGCGCTCGGCCTGTTCGGGCTCTCCATTCCCGAGACGTATGGCGGCCTCGGCCTCACCATGAGCGAGGAGGTGCAGGTGGCGTTCGCCCTCGGCTGGGCGTCGCCGGCTTTCCGCTCCGTCATCGGCACCAACAACGGCATCGGCTCCCAGGGCATCGTCATCGACGGCACGGACGACCAGAAGCGGACTTGGCTGCCCCGCCTCGCTTCGGGCGAGATCATCAGCGCCTTCGCCCTTACCGAGGCCGACGCCGGCTCGGACGCCGGAGCGATCCGCACCAGCGCCCGGCGCGAAGGCGACCGTTACGTCATCAACGGCGCCAAGCGCTACATCACCAACGCGCCGGAGGCCGGGCTGTTCACCGTCTTCGCCCGCACCGACCCCGATAGCCGCGACGCCCGCGGAGTTTCGGCGTTTCTGGTCGAGGCAGAAGCGCCGGGGCTCTGGGTCGGCCGGCGCGACCGCAAGATGGGGCAGCAGGGCGCGCACACGGCCGATGTCGTGTTCGAGAAGTGCGCCGTGCCCGCCGCCAATCTGATCGGCGGCCGGGAGGGACAGGGGTTCCGCACGGCGATGAAGGTGCTTGACCGCGCCCGCACCCACATCGCCGCCGTCTGCGTCGGCGCCGCCGAGCGGCTGATCCACGACGCACTCCGCTACGCTCTGGAACGCCGCCAGTTCGGCCAGGCGATCGCCGGTTTCCAGCTCATCCAGGCGATGCTCGCGGACAGCCGCGCCGAGGCCTACGCCGGCCGCTGCATGGTCGAGGAGACGGCGCGGCGGCGCGACGCCGGAGCCAACGTCGGCACCGACGCCGCGTGCTGCAAGTTGTTCTGCTCCGAGATGGTCGGCCGGGTCGCCGACCGGGCGGTGCAGATCCACGGCGGCGCGGGGTACATGCGGGACTCCGACGTGGAGCGCTTCTATCGCGACGTGCGGCTGTTCCGCATCTTCGAAGGCACCAGCCAGATCCAGCAACTGGTCATCGCCCGCGACATGATCCGCGACGCCGGCTGACCGGGATCACGGGTCCCGGAAAGAGCCGCCGGTGCGGGCGAGGCGGGCGAGCAGTGGCGCCGGTTGCCAGTGGGCGCCGCCGAGGCGCCTGTGGTAGTCGGCGACGGCGTCGTGAATGGACTTGAGGCCGACCTGCTCGGCCCAGAACATCGGCCCGCCGCGAAACGCCGGAAAGCCATAGCCGTGGATCCAGATCACGTCGATGTCCAGCGACCGGGCGGCGATGCCCTCCTCAAGGATGCGCGCCCCTTCGTTGACCATGACGTAAAGGCAACGCTCCAGGATCTCCTGGTCCGGCACCGGACGCGGTTCCGTGCCTCGCTCCCGCCGGTACTGCGCGAGGAGAGCGTCGACCTCGGGATCTGGAAGCGGCGTGCGGCTGCCGGGCTCGTAGCGGTAGATCCCGGCGCCGGTCTTCTGGCCGAAGCGGCCCTGCTCGGCCAGCCGGTCGAGCCACGACAACGGCGGCGCATCCGGATCACCGGACTTGCGCCGTTCCTCGCGGATGCGCCAACCGACATCGACGCCCGCGAGATCGGTCATGGCGAACGGGCCCATGGGAAAGCCGAAATCGGTCAAGACCCGGTCGACCTGCTCGGGGCTCGCGCCCTCCTCCACCAGAGCCGAAGACTCGCGGGTGCGCTGGTGGAGCATGCGATTGCCGACGAAGCCGTAGCAGACGCCGACCAACACCCCGACCTTGCCGAGGCGCCGGGCCAGAGCCATCACGGTCGCAACAACGTCGTCGGCCGTCCTGTCGGCGCGCACGTTCTCCAGGAGGCGCATGACGTTGGCAGGACTGAAGAAGTGCATGCCGACCACGTCCCCGGGCCGGCCGGCCGCGGCGGCGATGGCGTTGATGTCGAGGGTCGAGGTGTTGGTGGCGAGGATGGCGCCCGGCTTGCAGACCGCGTCGAGCCTGGCGAACACCTGCGTTTTCAGGTCCATGCTCTCGTACACCGCCTCGACCACCAGGTCGGCGTCGGCGACATCGTCATACTCGAGCGTCGGCGCGATCAGGTCGATGCGGCGCTTCACCTCGTCCGCGGAGAGCCTTCCGCGCCGAGCCGAGCTCTCGTAATTGCGGCGGATGATCGCGAGGCCGCGGTCGAGGGCGTCGCGGTCGGCGTCGAGCAGGCGCACCGGGATGCCGACGTTGGCGAAGCACATGGCGATGCCGCCGCCCATGGTTCCGGCGCCGACCACCGCTGCCCGGTCGATCGGGCGGGTCGGCGTATCCGGCGGTAGCCCCGGCACCTTCGCGACCTCCCGCTCGGCAAAGAAGGCATGCACCAGACCGGCGCGCTGCGGCGAGTCCAGGCACTGCAGAAACAGCGCCCGCTCGCGCTCGAGCCCCTCTTCCAATGGCACGGTCATCGCGGCCTCGACCGCGTCGACGATCAGGTGCGGCGACAGGAGATGGCGGGCGCGCTTGGCGAGCTCCTTGCGGCGGTCGGCGAACATGGTCGGATCAATGGCGGCGGTCCCGCCGCATCTCTCGCAGAGCCAACGGAACAGCCGGGTCTCATCCTGAAACCGCTCGGCCAAGCGGATGCCGGCTTCGAGCGCCGAGTCGCCTTCGTCGACGTCGTCGACCAAGCCCCACGCATGCGCCTCGGCCGCAGTGACCGGATCGCCGGAGAGGATCATGTCGAGGGCGCGCTCGGCGCCGATCAGGCGCGGCAGCCGCTGCGTCCCGCCGGCGCCCGGCATCAGACCGAGCTTGACCTCCGGCAGGCCCAGCTTCGCGGCCTTAAGCGCCACGCGAAAATGGCAGCCGAGGGCCAGTTCCAGCCCGCCGCCCAACGCCGTACCGTGGATGGCGGCGACGACAGGCTTGGCGCTGGCTTCGAACCGGTTGATGACGTCCGGCAGAAGCGGCGGTTGCGGCGGCTTGCCGAACTCACGGATATCTGCGCCGGCTGGGAAGGTGCGACCTGCGCCGACGAGCACCAGGAAGTTCGTGGACGCATCGGCCGAGCCATGATCGAGCGTCTCCAGAAGACCCGCCCGCACCGCGGCGCCGAGGGCGTTGACCGGGGGATTGCCGATGACGATGACGCCGATGCGGCCGTGTCTCTCGTAGTCGACGAGCGCGCCCATCGGCCGCCTACCGGCTCAGTTCGCGCATGGCGCGGTCGAGGCCGTCGAGAGTCAGCGGAAACATGCGGCCGGCCATGAGTTGACGGATCACCTGCGCCGACTGGGTCATGTCCCACCAGCCCTCATTGGTCGGGTTGAGCCATACCGCGCGCGGATAGACGTGAAGCAGCCGCTGCATCCAGGTGATCCCGGCCTCTTCGTTCCAGTGCTCCACCGATCCGCCGGGCATCATGATCTCGTAAGGGCTCATCGACGCGTCGCCGACGAAGATGACCTTGTAGTCGTGCGGATAGGTGTGGAGGAGGTCCCAGGTGGCGATGCCCTCCGCGTGGCGGCGGCGGTTGTCGCGCCACACCCGCTCGTAGAGGCAATTGTGGAAATAGAAGTACTCCAAGTGCTTGAACTCGGAACGCGCCGCCGAGAACATCTCTTCGCAGACTTGCACGAACGGGTCCATGGAGCCGCCGACATCGAAGAACAGCAGCACCTTGACGGCGTTGTGGCGCTCCGGGCGGAGGCGCAAGTCCAGGTAGCCCTGGCGAGCCGTGGCATGAATGGTGTCGGGCAAGTCAAGCTCGGTCGCCGCCCCTTCGCGGGCGAAGCGGCGGAGCCGGCGGAGCGCCACCTTGATGTTGCGGGTCCCCAGTTCCACCGATGAATCCAGGTTCCTGAACTCCCGGCGGTCCCACACCTTGACGGCGCGGTTGTTGCGGTTCCGGTCCTGGCCGATGCGCACGCCCTCCGGATTGTAGCCGTAGGCGCCGAAGGGCGAGGTGCCGGCGGTGCCGATCCACTTGGAGCCGCCCTGGTGGCGGCCCTTCTGCTCGGCGAGGCGCTGCTTCAGGGTCTCCATCAGCTTGTCCCAGCCGCCGAGCGCCTCGATCTCGGCCATCTCCTCGTCGGTGAGGGTGCGTTCGATGAGCTTGCGCAGCCACTCCTCGGGGATGCCGTGGGTCTCGCCGTCGGCCGGCGGCTCCAGGGCCTTGAACACCTTGGCGAACACCCGGTCGAACTTGTCGAGATTGGTCTCGTCCTTCACCAGGCATGCGCGCGACAGGTAATAGAACTCATCGACGCTGTAGTCCGCCAGCCCCGCATCCATCGCCTCGATCAGGGTCAGGTACTCGCGCAGGCTGACCGGCAGCTTGGCGTTCTTCAGTTCGAGGAAAAAATCAATGAACATGGGGTAGCGCTCGCCTCAATGCCCCTCCCGCCGCGCGAGGAAGGCGAGGCGTTCGAACAGGTGGACGTCCTGCTCGTTCTTGAGAAGCGCGCCGTAGAGGGGCGGGATCACCTGCTTCGCGTCCTTGCTGCGGAGCGCTTCCGGCGGAATGTCCTCGACCAGGAGCAGCTTGATCCAGTCGAGCAGCTCCGATGTGGACGGCTTTTTCTTCAGGCCCGGTACGTCGCGGATCTGAAAGAAGGTGTTGAGCGCCTCGCGGACCAGGCGCTTCTGGATGCCGGGATAGTGGACCTCGACGATCTCCAGCATGGTGTCGTGGTCGGGGAAGCGGATGTAGTGAAAGAAACAGCGGCGCAGGAACGCGTCCGGCAGCTCCTTCTCGTTGTTGGACGTGATGACGACGATCGGGCGGTGGCGGGCGGCGATGGTCTGCCTGGTCTCGTAGACGTGGAACTCCATGCGGTCGAGTTCGAGCAGGAGGTCGTTGGGGAACTCAATGTCGGCCTTGTCGATCTCGTCGATCAGCAGCACCGGCCGCTCGTCCGCATCGAACGCCTCCCAGAGCTTGCCGCGGACAATGTAGTTGGCGATGTCGTGCACGCGCGCGTCGCCGAGTTGGGAATCCCGCAGCCGCGCCACCGCGTCGTACTCATAAAGGCCCTGCTGCGCCTTGGTGGTGGACTTGATGTGCCATTGCAGCAGCGGAACGCCGAGGGCGCGGGCGATCTCGTGGGCAAGGATGGTCTTGCCGGTGCCCGGCTCACCCTTGATCAGCAGCGGCCGTTCGAGGGCGACGGCGGCGTTGACCGCCACGTTCAGGTCCTCGGTGGCGACGTAAGTGTCGGTGCCTTGGAAGCGTACGGTCATGATCCGGTCCTTCGCGAGCCGCGATCCTGGCAGGGTAAGGACGCCCCACCCCGACTTCAAGGCCGCAGCCGTGTTACGCCCGCCAAAAGTCGGGGCTGAACAGGATGAGCACCGTCAGAAGCTCAAGCCGCCCGAGCAGCATGCCGGCCGCGAGGAGCAGTTTTGCCGGGTCGGGGAGGCTTGCGAAGTTGCCGGCAGGGCCGATCACATCTCCCAATCCCGGCCCGACGTTGGCGATGGCGGTCGCGGCGCCCGAGACGCTGGTGACCAGATCCAGGCCGCAGAGCGACAGCAACAGCGCGAGCACCGCAAAACTGGTACCGAACAGGAAAAAGAAGCCCATCACCGAAAGACCCACCGCTTCCGAGATGACGCGCCCTTCGTAGGTGGGTTGGAACATGCCGTGGGGATGCAGGGTGCGCCGGATGAGCGCGACGGTGAGAGCGCTCAACACCTGGAAACGAAAGATCTTCAGGCCGCCGCTGGTCGACCCGGTGCAGCTTCCGACGAACGTCAGGAAATGGAGCAGCACCACCGGGAATGTGCCCCACTGGCTGTAGTCGGCGGAGGCGAAGCCGGTGGTGGTGACGATCGAGACGACATTGAACAGCGACGAGCGGATCGCGGTCGCCAGGGCAACATCGTTAATCAGGAACTGCCAGCCGGCGATGACGCCGGCTGCGATGGCAACCAGGCCGAGGAACCAGCGCACCTGGCTGTTCCGCCACAGCACCGAGGGGTTGTCGTGCAGGCTCTGCAGATACAAGGTGAAGGTCACGCCGCCCGCCAGCATGAACACGATGATGACGGCTTCGACGAGAGCGCTGTTGAAATACCCGACCGAGGCGTCGGCCGTTGAATATCCGCCGGTCGAAACGGTCGTCATGGCATGCGCCGTGGCCTCGAACGGGGTCATGCCGGCAAGCCACAGCAATCCTGCGCAGAGGCCGGTTAGCGTCACATAGACGGCGAGGATCTCGCCGGTCATCTGCGACAGCTTCGGCACCACCTTCTCCGAACGGTCGGAAGATTCGGTCCGGAACAGCTGCATGCCGCCGACGCGGAGGTAGGGCAGCACGGCGACCGCCGTGACCACTATCCCGATGCCGCCGGCCCATTGCAGCATGGCGCGCCACAACAGGATGCCCACCGGCGTCGTGTCGAGGCCGGAGAGCACGGTCGAACCGGTCGTCGTCAGCCCGGACATGGATTCGAAGAAGGCGTCGGTGAAGGACATGGGGAGGTTGGAGAACGCGAATGGCAGAGCACCGAAGGTGGCGATCGTGACCCAGCTGAGAGAGGTGAGCACGAACGTCTGCCGCAGCGTGAGCCTCGTGTTGCGCTTCGGCCGGTAAGCGAACACCAGGCCGACGCCAATGAACACGGTCACTGCGGCGGCCACCGCGAAAACCTGCCAGTCGAAGTCGTGGGTGGCGTAGTCGACGACCGCAGGCGCCAACATGCCGAGGCCGAAGACCGTCAGAAACAGTCCGACGACGGCGAGGATCGGGCGCAGGTCCATGGCAGCGGACTCTCTCCAGCGGAAGGCGGCGGGGCGGCGGAAGGTCTTGATCAATCGCGGCCGCGGCGCGTCCACTAGCTATTGCGTCCAACCGGTCAGCGTCCACATCTATCGCAAACACACATTCCTAAAAAAAGGCCGGGCCGTCATGCCGCCGAGGAAGACCGAAGACTGGATGTGGGCGGAAGCCTGCGAGATGTTAGGGCGTGCCGAGCGGCTGCAGCGGCAGTTTTTCCAATTGGGTGTCGGCGGCGCCGCAGGTCCCACGTGGGAGCCGCCGGTGGACGTGGTGGAGGCACACGACGAGATCGCCATCCTTGTGGCGTTGCCGGGGGTGGAGCCCGGGCGCGTGCAGGTGGTGATCGACGGCGCGTGGCTGATCGTCACCGGGGTGCGACCGGTGCCGGCGGCTTATCGGACCAGCGCCATCCATCGCCTCGAGATCCCCCATGGCCGGTTCGAGCGGCGCATCGAATTGATGTGGGGTCGGCTGGAGCTGAGACGACGGGAGTTGATCAACGGCTGCCTCCTTCTCACGTTGGGGAAGCTGGCCTAGTGCACAGACGCATAGGTAGTTTCAGTCTGATGGGCCATGGTGTGCACGAGACTCAAGAGGTTACGTGCGGCAATCGTGCCTTGTTTGAATGCACTGCCGCACCAGGCAAAGGACCGATGATCGAATGATGGCGATGGGCGACAGAGACGCAACCGAAGCCTTGCGCGCCGAGATCGGCGTGGACGCCGAGGCGGCCGGCGCGTTGCCCGAGAGGGCCCGCGAGTCGCAGCCGGACCAGACGCTGCCGGACGACGTCATGATCATTCTGCCGGTGCGCAACATGGTGCTGTTCCCGACCATGGTGGTGCCGCTCGCTGTGGGGCGGGATGGATCGGTGACGGCCGCACAGGAGGCGGCGAAGCGGGAGCGGCCGCTCGGCATCGTATTGCAGCGCGATGCCGCGATCGACGCGCCCGGACCCGACGATATGTACAAGGTCGGCACCTTGGCCAACGTCGTGCGCTACGTGACCGCGCCCGACGGCTCGCACCATATCGTTTGCCAAGGAATCGAGCGTTTCCGTATCATCGATTTTGTTTCCGGCTATCCGTTCATGGCTGCGCGGGTGGACCGCATTGCGGCCGCCGACGCGCCGGAGTCCGCCGAAACGGAAGCCAAGGCGCAGCTGCTTCGCGAGCGCGCCACTGCCGCCTTCCACCTTCTGCCTCAGATCCCGCAGGAGATCGTCGCCGCGATCCAGAGCATCACCTCCGGCTCCGTCCTTGCCGATGCCGTCGCCGCCCTGATGGATCTGAAGATTCAGGAGAAGCAAGAGGTGCTGGAGATCGAGGACGTGGATGCGCGCCTCGATCGGGTGCTGACCCTCCTCAACCATCGCATCGCCGTTTTGCGCATCTCGCGGGAGATCGGCGAGCAGACCAAAGAGTCCATGGACGAGCGCCAGCGCGAGTTCATCCTCCGCGAGCAGATGCGCCAGATCCGGAAGGAACTCGGCGAGGAGGACGACAAGGCGCGGGAGATCGCCGAGCTGACCGACGCCATCTCCAAGGCGGACATGCCGGAGGAGGCGGAGAAGCAGGCGCTGAAAGAGCTGAAGCGGCTTGAGCGGATGCCGGAGGCGGCGGCCGAGTACTCCATGGTCCGCACCTACCTCGACACGCTGATCGAGCTGCCGTGGGCGGTGGCCGACGCGGCGGCCATCGACATCGCCCGGGCGCGCGAGATCCTGGACGCGGACCACTACGGTCTCGAGAAGGTCAAGCGGCGCATTCTGGAGTTCTTGGCGGTGCGCAAGCTGGCGCCGGAGGGCAAGAGCCCGATCCTCTGCTTCGTCGGCCCGCCCGGCGTGGGCAAGACCTCGCTCGGCCAGAGCATCGCCCGCGCCATGGACCGCCAGTTCGTGCGGGCCAGTCTCGGCGGGGTGCATGACGAGGCGGAGATCCGCGGCCACCGCCGCACCTACATCGGCGCGCTTCCCGGCACCATCATTCAGTCGATCCGCAAAGCGGGCTCGCGGGACTGTGTCTTCATGCTGGACGAGATGGACAAGCTCGGCACCAGCGGCTTCCATGGCGACCCCTCCTCGGCGCTCCTGGAAGTGCTGGATCCGGAGCAGAACAGCACCTTCCGCGACAACTACCTCGGCGTGCCCTTCGATCTCAGCCGCGTCTTCTTCATCGGCACCGCAAATGTGCTCGACGGCATCCCGGGGCCGCTCCGCGACCGCATGGAGGTGATCGATCTGGCCGGCTACACCGAAGACGAGAAGCTGGAGATCGCGACGCGCTACCTGGTGCGCCGCCAGCTCGAGGCCAACGGCCTCTCGGACGAGCAGTGCGAGATCACCGAGGCGGCGCTACGCGCCATCATCCGCGGCTACACCCGCGAAGCCGGCTGCCGCAACCTGGAGCGACAGATCGGCGCTGTATTCCGTCGTGTCGCGATGCAGGTGGCGGAGGGCGCGGCGGAGCATGTCCGCATCGACGCCAGCGATCTGCACGCCATTCTCGGCGCGCTCAAGTTCGAGAACGAGGTGGCGATGCGCACCAGCGTCGCCGGCGTCGCGACCGGTCTCGCATGGACGCCCAGCGGCGGCGACATCCTGTTCGTCGAAGCGGCGCGGGTGCCGGGCAGCGGCAAGCTGATCCTGACCGGGCAGTTGGGCGACGTGATGAAGGAGAGCGCTCAGGCCGCTCTCAGCCTGGTCAAGGCGCGGGCCGAGCGGCTCGGCCTGAAGGACGTGGCGTTCGACAAGCTCGACATCCACATCCATGTTCCCGCCGGCGCCATCCCGAAGGATGGGCCCAGCGCCGGCGTCGCCATGTTCACGGCGCTGGTGTCGTTGTTGTCGGACCTGCCGGTGCGCGAGGATCTGGCGATGACCGGCGAGATCAGCCTCCGCGGCCTGGTTCTGCCGATCGGCGGCGTCAAGGAGAAGGTGGTGGCCGCCGCCCGCGCCGGCATCCGCACCGTGATGCTGCCGGCGCGCAACCGCAAGGATCTGGAGGACGTGCCGGCCAGCGCCCGAGACCAGGTGCGGTTCGTGTGGCTGGAGACCGTCGACGATGCGACGCGAGCAGCGCTGCATGGCGAGGTCGCGACGGCGTAGGCGAGGCAGCACACGGCGTGAGTCGCGATTTGAAGAGCCGTCAGATGTGTGCCGCACTCCTCATCATCATGGACCGGTCCTGCGGTTCCGTGGCGGCGCGCGCGTGGACGAGCAGCACCACGATCCCGGCTGACTGCGCGAGCAGGTGCAACACCGCCGGGTGGTTCGGCGTCACTGCGGACGCGACGGCGATGACGCCGAGAACAACGCACGCCGACAGGATCCGAGTGCCGCCGCCGGCGCCGACGAGCCACACGGCGCCGATGCCGGCCGAGATCGCGCTGACGCTGAGCGCGAGGGGCATGCTCCTCCAATGCGCGCCGAGATCTCCGAAGGTAACCACCGCGGCCGACGCCAGGCAACACAACCCGGCAAGCATCCAAGCGGTCCAGCGCACGCGTCCGTCGCCGGTGAACAGCGGCCGCAGAACGATCAACGCTGCGGCCAGAAAGGCGACCGCCGCGAGCCACGGCGCCGGGCGTCCACGGAAGTCGTTGAGTTCGGCGGAGACCAGCGCGAAGGCCGGCGCCATGATCAGCGCCGCGGTCGCCAGCGGCGTCTTGTATTGCAGCAGGGCGTCGAACGCCGGGCGTGGTCCTGCCGCCGGAGTCTTCGCCAATCCGGCAGTGTGGCCCATGGTCGCGTGCAGCAGGATGAGTATCCCCAGCAACTCCGTGGCTTCCTCGAAACCCGTTCGCATGGCCTGAACGGCCTTGCCGCCCCAGGTCAGCGTGAGCTCCAGAAACTCTTGCCCGGCGACGGATCCCAGGATCAGAAAGGCGATGACGATGCGGACCACATGGCCGCGATGGCGCGCGTCCGACCACAGCAGCAACAGGGCGTACCCAGCCATCACCATCAACACAAAACCGAACGGCGCGATGGTCACCGCCGGATTGACGCCGATCGCCTTGCCGATGAAGCTGACACGCTCATGCACCGACGCGACCTCGTCCATGGACAGGATGAACAGCACGAGCGCCAGCACCAACCATCCGCGCGCCACTCGAGCGTCCTGATGCCGGTGCGCAGCGTATCCGTCCAACGCGTGGATCCCGGCGAGCGCCAGCAACATACCGGACCACCACGCCCCTAAGTTGTTTTCGTGAGCAAGATTAAACCTGTCAAGCAGGAACCCGATGGCACCGCCGGGCTGGTATAATATGGTTGCCATAGTAGCGGCGACGAGGCCCAAAGACACCGCCACAGCGCCCCAAAACCAAATCCCCCGAAGCCGCCCGATCCCGTTCCCGTCCATCGCTACCCGCCCTTTGGTCGTTTCCGTGGTTCATTGCGCCGCGATATTTGCTCCGTGACATGCGTCGCGGTGATTGCCCGCACATCTGATAAGCGACCATTTCCCGGATGCTCGGCATCGCGGACAATTGGCATATGACAATTATTTTACATTTGTGTGACAAGCGGTGAAAGCAAGAATCGGACGCGGATCGCTGCTCTCCGCAGCACGGTGCCGGAAAATGGGCACAGGTGCGCGGAAAACTCATTTAGACGTGACCGTCGTGTGGGTTTGACGGATGTAACGCGAGGCGGAGCCGTTGGCGCATCCGGCGATCGCGCTCGGTGACAGAGGAGGACAGGCGATGGCGTGGGCGTATCTGGCGCTGGCGATCGGGTTCGAGATTTGCGGAACCGTGGCCTTGAAGCTGTCGAACGGCTTTGCCCAAGTGCTGCCGTCGCTGGTGATCCTTCCGGCCTACGCCGTCAGCTTCGTGTTCCTGACCTTTGCCGTGAAGTCCATCCCCATCAGCGTCGCCTACGCCGTCTGGTCCGGCGTCGGTATCGCCGTCATTTCGTTGATCGGCATGGCCTGGTTCCGGGAGCCGGTGTCGCCTGCGAAGCTGGCGTTCATTGCCGTGATCGTCATCGGCATCATCGGATTGCACATCGCCGACCGGTACGCCCATGTCTGACCCCGGCTCCGGCGGCGCCAATGAGGACGGCGTCTGGTCACAGGTGTTCGTGCCGCTAACGGCGGGGGAACGACGCCCGGCTTTGTTTCTCGACCGGGACGGGGTGATCGTCGAGGACGTCGGGCACCTGCATCGGGAAGCGGATATCCGGTTGATCGCCGGAGCGGCCGAGACAATCGTCCGCGCCAACCAGCAACGGGTTCCCGCAGTCATCGTCACCAACCAATCCGGCCTCGGCCGCGGCCTGTTCGGCTGGGACGACTTCGTCGCCGTACAGGACGAAATCATGCGACGCCTCGGCGCCATGGGCGCCCGGGTGGATGCGGTGTTCGTCTGTCCGTTTCATCCGGCGGCACGGCCGCCCTACGGGCACCCCGACCATCCGGCGCGGAAGCCCAACCCCGGAATGCTGCTGACAGCGGCGCGGCGCCTTGGGCTCGATCTGCGGGCATCGTGGATCGTCGGCGACCGGGCGCGGGACCTGCAGGCCGGACGCGCCGCAGGGCTGGCGGGAGGCTTGCTGATCGGCGCCGGCCGTGGCGATGACGCGGAGGAGCAGACGGCAGCATTGGCGCTGGCCGCCGACGAGCGCTTCCACGTCGCGCTCGGCGCCGGCGTCATGGACGCGTGCGCGCTCCCGCTTTTGACCGGTGCGCCCCGCTGACCTCCTGAGGCGTCCGCTGCGCGAACGAGCGGCTCACCCTTCGACAGCTCAGGGTGAGATGCTTGGGCTTTAGCGCAGACCGAAGCGGATGTGGTCGGCCCAGGTGCGTTCCACCCCGCGCAACGTCCGGCAGACGGAGAGGATGTCGTCGCTTCCCAGGTTTTCGCCTTCCAGGCCTTCGGCGATCCGCTCTTCCAGTTCACGGATGTTCTGGACCAGGTCCTTGGCCTTGTCGGTCAGCGCGATGGTGACGGAGCGCCGGTCGTGATCGGAGCGGCGCTGGGTGATGTACCCCATCTCCGCCAATTTCTTGACGTTGTAGGAGACGTTCGAGCCCTGATAGTAACCCCGCTCGACGAGGTCGCGGATGGCGATCTCCTCGTCGCCGATGTTGGCGAGGAGCAGGCTCTGAACGCCGTTGATATCGCGTTTGCCCAGGCGATTGAGCTCCGAGCGGAGAACATCGAGGAAGCGCCGGTGCAGACGCTCGATGGATCGTGTCAACTCCAGGTATTCCTGCTTCACCGTATCACCGCCTTCAAGATTTCAAGGTCAAGATGAGGTCGTGCGTGGCCGCGGAGCCCGCGGAGCCATGCACGTCCGCTTCGGCCTGAAGATGCCGCAACTACTGTTAAAAAAAGGTTGAACTGCCGTCCGCGCGGCGCTCATCCTGGGCTTATAGGCTTATTTTCCTATATGTGCGATTTTAGGCTTGCTGTCCGCCGCCTAAGCTCCTATTATGTTCATATTCCCGGTGGACGGTCGGCCCGGTCAAGCGCTGGCCCCGTCGCCGACGACGATCTTTATGAACCACATTGGAGTCATGGCATGAACAGCTCAGCGCGCTCCTCGAATTTTGCAATCGCCGCCCGTCGCACCACCAGCCCGGCACGACGGGCGAAGGCGGCGGAGGAAGCGCTGCGCAGCGACGGTGTTCCTCATCTGAATGCCCAGACCGAAGCCCATCTCATCGCGCGCTGGCATGCTCAGAAGGACGAAAAGGCGCTCGACCAGCTGGTCAGGAGCTTTCAGGGGCTGGTTCATCGCGTCGCGCGCCAATACCTGCGCTCGGGCCTGCCGCTCGCGGATCTGGTGTCGGAGGGCAATGTCGGATTGATCCAGGCGATCAACCGTTTCGATCCCTCGCGCGGCTTTCGCCTCTCGACCTACGCCACGTGGTGGATCCGCGCCGGAATTACCGAGTTCGTGATCAACGCATCCTCCATGGTGCGCGGCGTGACCACCGAAAGCCACAAAAGGCTGTTCTTCAATCTGCAGCGGCTCAAGAGAAAGCACGGCGCCCACGAGGGGTGCGAGCTCACGCCGTCGGGCATCACGGCGATTGCGGATGAGCTTGGCGTGAGCGAGGCCGATGTGATCCGCATCGACCAGTGGTTCGGCCGCAAGGAACTGTCGCTCGATACGCCGCTGCGGACCGGCGATGGCCCCGGGCCGTCGTGGCAGAACATTCTCGCCGATCCGGCGCTGGATCAGGAAGCCTCGATGATCCGCTCCGACGAGCTGGACAAGCGCAAGTCGCTGGTCCGCGAAGCACTCGCTTGCCTGAACGAGCGAGAGCGCCACATCGTCGTGCAACGTCACCTCATAGAGGAACCGCAGAAACTGGCGGAGGTCGGTGGAGCGCTCGGGATCTCCCGCGAGCGGGTTCGGCAAATCGAGATGCGCGCCCTCAACAAGCTTCGCAAGCGCGTGATGCGCTCCATCCGCGACCTGCAAGCGGACGTCGACGTGCAGGCGGCATGATGGCGCGCGGACCATCCGGCATCGGAGCGGCGTCCGGCACGGCATCTACGGAATCGTGTTTTCGCCTATTTCGCGGTACTATAGACAAGGGCGCGGATGGGCGCCCGATTTCGCTGGTGCACCGGTCGATGCAGGGACGGACCTTGATACGGATGGCATGCTCATGAACGTGAGGGACCGCTCCGCTTCCGAAACCGCCGCGGCGCTGCTCGCCGCGCTGTTGGTAGTGATGGTGTCGTGGCCGCTCCTTAACGGCTGCGTCGAGACCGCCGATGAGGCCGACATCACGGTGATCGGCGAGCGTTATCCGCTATCCGAGGACGGCGTGCAGGCGCTGGCGCGGTTCGACCAAGCCTATGCAGGGTTCGGCGTGGAGCCCGGCAACAGCCGGCAGCTCAAGCACTTCCGCGACGCCTACCGCCGCATCCGGGCGTCCTACGTTGCTCCGGTGACCGACGCGCAGTTGATCGACGCCGCGATCGAAGGCATGCGCTCCGCCGAGAGGAAGGGGGAGCAGCCGTTGACGGCCGTGGTGCTGGTCGACACCGCCCTCGACGCGATGACCGCCTCCCTCGATCCGCACTCCATCTACCTCGATCCTCAAGAGCTCAGGGAGGCGGAGTTGGCGACCACCGGCGAGTTCGGCGGGTTGGGGATTCAAGTCACCCGTGAGGCGGACGCCATCAGGATCATCTCGCCCATTGAAGACACCCCGGCGGAACGCGCCGGCCTCAAGCCCGGCGATCTCATCACACACGTCGACGGCAAGCCGGTCGCCGACATGAAGCTGGTGGAGGCGGTGAGGGCGATGCGCGGCGAACCGGGCACCCGCATCCGGCTGGCGGTCCGGCGCGAGGGCGGGACGGCATTCGATGTGGTGATCACCCGCGCCGTCATCGCCGTGCGTCCGGTGCGCTGGAGGATCGAGGACGACGTTATCTACGTCCGGGTGGCCAACTTCAACGAGAAGACCAGCGACGCTCTTGCCGACGCATTCGACGACATTCGCCGCCAGCAAGCCACGGCGCCGCGCGGGGTTGTGCTGGACCTCCGCAACAACCCGGGCGGGTTGTTCGACCAGTCGCTGCACGTGGCCGACGCCTTTCTCGACGACGGCGTCATCGTCACCATGCGGGGCCGCGAGAACCGGCGGATACGAGAGTTCCACGCCAGCGCCGGCGACCTGGCGAATGGCCTGCCGATGGTGGTGCTCATCAACGGCGGGTCGGCGTCGGCGTCGGAGATCGTCGCCAGCGCCTTGCAGGATCACGGGCGGGCGGTGATCATGGGCACGCAGTCGTTCGGCAAGGGCAGCGTGCAGACGGTCATGCGGCTGCCGGTGGAAGGCGCGCTGAAGCTGACGACGGCGCTTTATTATGCGCCGTCCGGTCAGGCCATCCAGGCGCGCGGCGTACTGCCCGACATCGAACTCAAGGGCGGGTCGATTCCGCCGTCGACGTCACGGGAATTCGATCTTCCGCATGCACTGCCCGCGGTCGGGGAAGTCGGCTATCGGGCGACGACCAGGATCGACGTCACGACGTGCCCGCCAGACCGCACGGCCAAGCCCGATGACCAGGATCCTGAGCTGGAGTGCGCCGTGGCGTTGCTGAGGGCCGAGTCTCCCGAGCGCTTCGTCCGTACTCTCGCGCTGCGCCCCACGGGAGGTAAGCCGTTCAGCCGGATCTGATAGCGGAATCCGGCGCCATCTCCCGCAATCTGACGGGGTTTGTCGCGTCTTCTTCCCTATCGCCCGATGACGGTGGCTAGGGCTTGCTGAGGCATGCCCGTTCGGCTCCAGCCTAGCCCGCTTCCGAGCCTTAGTGTCGCGACCGTCAGGTCGTGATCGAGCGGACGACCGTGAGGTCGTGATCAGCCTGACGACCTTTAGGTCGCGATCAGCCTGACGACCGTGAGGTCGTGATCAGCCTGACGACCTTTAGGTCGCGATCAGCCTGACGACCTTTAGGTCGCGATCAGCCTGACGACCTTTAGGTCGCGATCAGCCTGACGACCTTTAGGTCGTGGTCTAGCGACGGAGCATTGATTCCGCCCGGCCCCAATTCACCCAGCCGCGCCAATCCGGACACTGCCGCCAACACGATGGCGATGCCGAGCGCCACTGTGATCGCAGCGATGGTGCGATCCACGTGCGCCGTGAAGGCGCCACCACGATTCATTTCCAAGCCGGCCATTTTCTACCTAAAGCTGTATATATTGACAGACATCGATCGACGGTAGTATTGCTACCACAAGACGAGTTGATGAGATGTTACTACCCGGATAAAGAGCAATGTCCCTCCTTTCGCAGATCGTGTCCTCTTCCCGCCGCCTCCTCCGCACCGTCATCGTCGCCGCCGCCGTCCTCGCTCCGCTGGCATTGCCGTCGATCGGCGCCGCGGACACGGCGCAGCCGAGCTTTTTCAACAGCCGAGAAGTCCGCTCCACCGACATCTCGCGGTTCAAGAAGTGGAATGGCGCACTTCAGCGCTACGAAGCCGAGAACGGACATGACGACACCGACCGGATCGGTCAGTGGCATGCCTTCCTCGAGAGCATCCGCTCCGTCGGCAAGTCGCAGCAGCTGTCCGAGATCAATGACTACATGAACCGCCGGCGCTATATCACCGACGACAACAACTGGGGGATCAACGATTACTGGGCGACACCAGCAGAATTTCTCGGCAGATCGGCGGGCGACTGCGAAGACTACGCGATCGCCAAGTTCATTTCGCTGAAGACTCTCGGTTGGAGCGACGACGAACTCAGGATCGTTGCGGTCAAGGATCTGCGGAAAGGCATCGGCCACGCCATTGTCGTCGCTTTCCTCGAGGGCCAAGCGCTGGTGCTCGACAACCAGTCCGACGCGATCCTGCGGGCCGACGACGTCTCACATTATCAGCCGGTCTATTCCATCAACACCAAGTCCTGGTGGCTGCACCGCAAAGGCCGCGGCCTTTGACCGAACGCTGAAAAGCGATCGAGCCTTCGACGCCTCGTGACGCCGACTCTGCGAACGACAAGCTCACCCTAACCCGCAGACAGGCCAAGGGTGAGGTGCTGGTGGTGGGAGTGCGCAGGTGCATATACCCCATACGGGGTAGCTAGCCACATTTGCGCCACAATTACGCGGCATAGTCCGTTGGTGACGCCGGGCTGAACCTCGCGGTCATCTCCGCCAGAACCGCAGAACGGCTCGCGTCACAGTCGTTTCGCCCTTCCACGCCTTAGCTGACGACGGTGATTTGCCATGCGGATGCCGATCCTCCGCCAGTTCCTCCCGCGCGCACTCTGCGCTGTCATGCTCCTGTCTGTTCCCCTGTTGAGCATCCGCCCCGACGCCGCGACCGCGGCCCCCATGCGGCCCAGCTTTTTGCACTCCCGGGAAATTCGCTCCGACGATACCTCCCGCTTCGTCGCGTGGCATGCGGCCTTGTCCCGCCACGTTGCAGAGAGCGCCGCGTCACAACCGCGCCGCTATCAGGAGTGGCTCGCATTTCTGGAAAGAATCGCCGACCACGACCCGCGGCGCCAACTTATCGCCGTCAATCGCTTCGTCAACGCCATCCGCTATGAAAGCGATCGCCGCAACTGGGGGGTCCAGGATCACTGGGCGTCGCCCGCGGAATTTCTCGGACGGGCCGCGGGCGACTGCGAGGACTTCGTAATCGCCAAGTATCTGTCCTTGCATGCCCTCGGCTGGCCGGACGACGCGTTGCGCTTCGTCGCCGTCAACGACCGCAAGAACGGCGACGACCACGCCATCCTGGTCGCCTTCTACGACGCAAAGGTGCTGGTGCTCGACAGCAGCTTCGAAAACGTCATGGAGGCCGACCAAGTCCCGCACTATCGGCCCATCTATTCCCTCAACCGCTCGCACTGGTGGCTGCACCGCAAAGCACCGCGCCCCTGATTCCCGGTGGGATGCGGAGCCAATTTCAGCGGTTGCGCGCTGACCGTCATCTACCGGATGACCAGGACGGAGCGCTGGGCGTGGCGGACGACGCGAGCGGCGTTCGGGCCGATGAGGTAGTCGGCCATCTCCGGTCGATGAGAAGCCATGGCGATGAGGTCGGCATCGATCGTCCCGGCCGTCTGCAGCACCGCCTGGTAGACCGGCCCGCGCGCAAAGTGCTTGCTGAGGACAATGTCGCCAGGGATGTGCGTGGCGGCAAATTCATCGAGACCCGCAGCCGCGGCGTGGGCGAGCAGGTCCTCGGTATCTTCCGGAAGGTGGAGGCGATAGGCGCCGACCGGCAGGTCGGGGATGATGGTCAACAGATGCAACTCAGCACCGAAGGCCTGGCAGAGCCCGACAACCACGGGCGCCGCCGTCCGCCATGACGACTCCTCGGAAATATCAACCGGAAATAGAATTCGCTTGTACATGAACCCTGTCTCACATTGCTGAAGGGGGGCGCATCAACGACATCTCCGCCGCCCCGGGCGATCCCCTATTGCTCGCTGCCGGCGGCGATTGCAGCCTCGATGACTTCCGGGCCGATCTCGGTCTCGAAATTCTCCCACACCGGCAACCAGGCGTCCTTCCAAGCCTGCAGCTTCTTGGCGTCCGGCCTCATTATCGCAACCCCGCCTTCAGCGACGACGCGGTCCCGTCGCTCCTCGGCGCGTTCGGCCGCCAGCCGGTTGACCTCGGCCCGCACCTGCAGCAGCACCTCCTCCAGTCCGGTGCGAATATCTTCGGGCAGGCCTTGCCAGAAATCACTGCTGGTGACCACCATGTAGCCGAGGTAGCTGTGGTTGAGCTCCGTGTAGTTGCTGTGCAGCTTGTGGATGCCTTCGGCGTAGATATTCGACCAGGAGTTCTCCTGCGCGTTGACGACGCCCTGCCGAACCGCATCGGCGACCCGACCGAAGGCCATTGGAATGCCGACCGCGTTGATCCTCGAGTACTGCTCCTGGAATACGTCCGACGGTTCGATGCGGAACACAAGCGCTTCAGCGTCGGCCGGCGTGCTGAGCGGGACGTTTGCCGAAAGGACGCGAAAACCGCCGTCCCAGTAGGCGATGCCCTGCAGGCCCATGGGCAGCATCGTCTGCAGCAATTGCGTGCCGACGACACCCTCCTGAAAGCGGTGCAGATGGTCGACATCGCGGAACAGGAACGGCAAATCGAACACCTGTAGCGGCTTTGCCCACCGGTTGAACTTGGCAAGAGACGGCGCCGCCATCTCCACGTCGCCCAACAGTAGCGCGTCCAGGACCTGGTCGTCGTCGAACCTTTGACTGGCGGGGTAGACCTCTACGGTCACCCGCCCCGGGAATTTCTTCTCCGCCAAATCCTTGAACATCCGCGCGCCGACGCCCTTCGGCGTGTCCTCCGCGACCACATGCGAGAAGCGGATGAGGATCGGTTCCGCCGCGTTGGCCGACGTTGCCGACATCATTACCATCGTCAGGATTGCGAGGATCTGCCGCAAGCGCATAGTCAACTCCCTCTCCCGGATGCGGTGCCGTCTGCGCTCATCTTTCGACAAGCTCAGGGTGGGGTACCGGTTTCAATAACACAAGCACCTCATGCTGACATGGCCTAATCGGACCTTCTTGAAAGGGTTCATCGCAAGACTGGTTGCTCCTGACACTTCCGATGCATCACATGGGATGAGAGAGATCCCGCCTCCTGGTGCGGCATCCGTCATGGCGGGCGCGCTATTCAGGCCAAGATCTCACGTAACGTCGTTGGCCGCGTCGTCCAGCTTGAGTCGGACGTCGATGACGCTGGGATCGTCGGGGTGGCGGTGGCTCGAGAAGTTGAAGCGGTCGCACACCCGCAGCATCGGCTTGTTCTGGCGCAGAACGTCGCCGAAGATCTCCTTTATGCCACGTGAGCGGGCATAGTCGATGATGCGCTGCATCAACAGCGGACCGAGCCCCCGCCCCACCATGTCGCTTCGCACCATGATCGCGTATTCGGCCTTCTCGCCATCGGGATCGGCGGTGATGTGGACGACGCCATAGACGGCGACTTGGCCCGGCGTCCCGGGTTCGGCCAGCACCAGCGCCATCTCGCGGTCGTAGTCGATCTGGGTCATGCGCGCCGCGGTGGCGTGCGACAAAACCCGTTTCGACGCGAAGAACCGCATCCGGATATCCTCCGGCGACATGCGCGCGAACAGCTCGTGAAACGCCGGTTCGTCTTCCGGCCGCACTGGCCGCAGCAACAGGGTGCGACCGTCGGCAACGGAAATGACCTCTTCGAGGGTCTTGGGATAGGGACGGATGGCCAGCCGCGCCGCTGCCGGCCCGTCTGCGCGCCGCACCCGCACCCGCGCATCCAAACCGACGACGCCGGACGCGTCGGCGAGGAGCGGGTTGACGTCGAGCTCGGCGATTTCCCCGAAGTCGATGATCAGCTGCGAGACCTTAATCAAGGTGAGCGCGATTTCCTGCAGATCCGCGCCCGGACGTCCGCGAAACCCCTTGAGCATGTCATAGACGCGGGTCGCGGCGATGAGGTCGCGAGCGAGACGCATGTTGAGGGGCGGCAGCGCGAGAGCGGTGTCGCCGATGATCTCCGTCGCCGTTCCGCCATGCCCGAACAAAATCACCGGGCCGAACTGCCGGTCTTCGATCATGCCGATGATCAACTCATAAGCGCCCGACCGCGACACCATCGGCTGAACCGTAAAGCCGGCGATGCGGGCGCTCGTGGACTTGTCGCCGATTCTCCGCAGCATGTCCTCCGCAGCATCACGAACCGCCTGGGATGACCGCAGATCGAGGGCGACGCCGCCCCAATCGGATTTGTGGGTGATGTCGGTGGACAGGATTTTCAGCACGACCGGGCCGCCGAACTCGGCGGCAGCCTCGGCGGCGGCACGGGGATCTGCGGCGATCCTGGTCTCGACCACGGGAATGGCGTAAGCCGCCAACACCGCCTTGGCCTCGAGTTCGGTGAGCCAGCCGCGATCCTCGGCGAGCGCCGCGTCGATGATGGCGCGCACCGCGCCGCTGTCGGTCTCGAACTCCTCCGGCACCGACGCCGGCGTCTCCATCAGCGTCTCCTGGTTGCGCTGATACTTGACCATATCCATGAAGGCGCGCACCGCCCGCTCCGGCGTGTAGTAGCTGGGGATACGGTTTTCGGCGAAGCGGCGCCGCGCTTCGTGCGCCGCGTTCTCGCCGAGCCAGCTGGTCAGCACGCACGCTCTGCTGTCGGCGACGGTGTCGATGACCGCCTGCGCCGCCTCGGTCGATGAGGCGATCGCGAGCGGGCAGTTGAGCACCAGCACGGCGTCCGCGCCGGGATCCTTGAGCACGATCTCAAGCGCCTTGGCGTAGCGGCTCGGGGGCGCGTCCCCGATGATGTCGACGGGATTGGTGCGCGACCAGGTCGGCGGCAACACGTTGCCAAGCGCGGCAATTGTGTCCGCGGACAACTCGGCGAGGCGTCCGCCGTGGTCGGCCAAAGCATCGGTGGCCATCACCGCCACGCCGCCGCCGTTGCTGAGGATGCCGAGGCGATCGCCTTTGGCCCGGCCGCCCATGGCAAGGGTTTCGATGGCCCCGAACAGGCCTCCGATATCGTCGACCCTGAGCATGCCGGCGCGGCGGAACGCGGCGTCGTAGACCGCGTCGAGGCCCGCCAGCGCGCCGGTATGCGACGACGCGGCGCGGGCGCCGGCGTCGCTGCGGCCGGCCTTGATGACGATCACCGGCTTGATGCGCGCCGCGGCGCGGGCCGCCGACATGAACTTGCGGGCGTAGGTGACCGACTCGATGTAAAGGAGTATTCCCCGCGTTTCGGGCTCGCTGGCCAAGTGGTCCAGCATGTCGCCGAAATCGACGTCGGCCATGTCGCCGAGCGAGACGAAGTGGGAAAAGCCGATGTTGCGCGATGCCGCCCAGTCCAGCACCGTTGTGACCATGGCGCCGGACTGAGCGACGAACGCCAGATGACCGGCCGCGGGGCCGGTATGGGCGAAGCTGGCGTTGAGGCCGACGCCGGGGACGATGAGCCCGAGGCAGTTCGGCCCAAGGATGCGCAGAGTGTGGGGCCGCGCCGCGTCCAACATGGCTTGGCGCAGTTCCCGACCCTTGTCGTCGCCACCCTCTCCGAACCCGGCAGTGATGACAATGGCCGCCCGCGCGCCACGCTCCGCAAACTCGGCGATCAGCCCCGGCACCGTCGGCGGCGGCGTGGCTATGACCACCAGATCCGGTTTTTCCGGCAGGTCGGCCGCATCAGCGTAGGTGAGCACGCCCTCGATGGCCCGATGATTCGGGTTGACCGGCATGATCGGGCCGTCGAAGCCGAAGTTGAAAAGGTTGCGGGCGAGAACGGCGCCGATCGACCGCGGCTCCTTGCTGGCGCCGATTAGGGCGACGGATGTTGGTTTCAGCAGATAGTCCAGATTGCGAACGCTCATCGGTCGACGTCCCCTCCATGCCCATGCTGCAGCGCACAATCTAGCGCATCCCATGAACGAGGGGGAGAGCGGAGGCAATCTTGAAAGGGAAAGGTGCCGGGGCGCGGGGGCGCCCCGGCTCTGTAGTTAGTGCAGCGGTGCGATCGGAGAATTCATGGTCGCTGCACGCAATCGTCTGTCTGCAGCGCTCAACTCACCCATCCGAATGAAACGTGCGAATGGGTCAGTGCACCTGTGGTTCGATGCTGACGGATCGATCTCGACCGTCGGCTGAATTGAACCAACAGATCATAGACTTAGTGAAACACACCCACTAGAAGCTCCAGCGGTCTCCGTGGGACACGAGGGGGCGGTCCACTTCCTCAGGCCACTCACGGGAGTCGTGAAGGCGGTTAACAGGAACCATCGACACCTTCCCCGGGTCGCGGCGCATGAAAGAATCCGGCACGACTGGGTAAAATACCGTATCGACAGCATCGGTAGCGGTGGGATACATAGAGTTAGCCAATTTCGACACTCCTTTGACAGTGCAGCTTGTCGTTCTTGGGCAGTTTGTCGTTGGTGGAAACGGACGGTCGAGGTGCGTGGGGCGCCTCGACCGTTCCCTGCCAAATGCGCGCATCGCCCATTGAAGTCAATCTAGTTTTCGGGTGACGCTCCCGCTCCCGCCGCTGCCGCATCGTGGTCGTACGTGCGGCTTCTAGCATAACCTTCTGATCCTGACGGATAAATTCCACGTGCTCTCGGCGTTGCCCGAAAGCTACAGTCGCACTTGGGAAGGCAATTCCGATGGGGTTGTGGCATAGAAAGCACACCAATAACGGACTGAAGCAAGTCGGTGCGACAACTAAGGCGGGAATATGGCGGTTGCCGAGGCCCATGAAGCGCGCCGGCCGACGGGTGCGGGTCTTTCCGCCTCGCTCGTCACCCGTCGTCGTCGCCCAGCGACAGCAGGACGGCGTTGCCGCCGGTGGCGGCGGTGTTGACGGTCAAGGTCCGCTCGCAGGCGAAGCGGTGCAGATAACGGGGACCGCCGGCCTTGGGACCCGTACCCGACAACCCCTCGCCGCCGAACGGCTGCACGCCCACCACCGCGCCGATCATCTTGCAGTTGACGTAGGTGTTGCCGACCCTGAGGTGCCGGTGCACGGTGTCCGCGAAGTCGTCCACCCGTGTGTGGATGCCGAGCGTCAGGCCGTAGCCCGTGCCGTTGATCGCGTCCAGGACCTGGTCCAAGTGGCTGGCGGCGTACGGTATGACGTGCAGGATCGGTCCGAACACTTCTCGCTCCAGGCGATCGATGCGGTCGATTTCATAGGCCCTGGGCGCGAAGAAGCTCCCGTGCCCACAGTCGTCGGTGAGCGGCGTCAGGTTGATCAGGCGTCCTTCCCGACCCATCCGTTGCGCATGGCCGGCGAGGGCTTGCAGGGCGTCGTCGTCGATCACCGGCCCGACATCGGTGGCGAGCCGGCCGGGATCACCGACACGCAGCTCCGCCATCGCCCCCGCCAGCATCGCCATGATCCTGGGTGCGATGTCGCGCTGCACGAACAACACGCGCAACGCCGAACAGCGCTGGCCGGCCGAACGGAATGCCGAGGTGACGGCATCCGTCACCACTTGCTCCGGCAGCGCCGTCGAGTCCACCAGCATCGCGTTCTGGCCGCCGGTCTCGGCGATTAACGGGACGATCGGCCCGTCGCGGCGGGCGAGGCTGCGGTTGATGGCGTGCGCCGTCTCGACCGAACCGGTGAAGGCGACGCCGTTGATCCGACCGTCCTCAACCAGCGCCGCGCCAATGGCGCCGTCGCCGGGGACCAGGTGAAGAACCTCGGCGGGGATGCCGGCCTCGTGCAAGAAAGCGACGGCGCGGGCGGCGATCAGCGGTGTCTGTTCGGCCGGTTTGGCGACCACCGCGTTGCCGGCCGCCAGCGCCGCGGACACTTGGCCGCAGAAGATCGCCAGCGGGAAGTTCCACGGGCTGATGCAGGCAAACACGCCGCGGCCGTGGAGAGCGAGGTGATTGCTTTCGCCCGTCGGTCCCGGCAGGACCAGCGGCTCCGCGAAGTCGGCGCGGGCGCGGGCGGCGTAGTAGCGGAGGAAGTCGACCGCCTCGCGCACCTCGGCCAACGCGTCGGGAAGCGTCTTCCCGGCTTCACGCACCGCCAGCATCATCAGTTCCGACATGGCGTCTTCCAGAAGCGTCGCCGCCCGCTCCAGGCACGCGGCGCGCTCTGCCGCCGGCGTGCCGTTCCATCCCGGCGCCGCCGCGGCAGCGATCTCGATCGCCCTCTCGACCGAGCCCGGGACGGCCTCGACCACCTCGCCGACGACGCGCCGTCGGTCGGCCGGATCCGTGACCGGCCGCGCCGGCCGGCCGCCGCTGTCGGTTCCGCCAACAACCGGCGTCGCCCGCCACGGTCCTTCCACGGCGTCGAGAGAGCGCGACAGCGAGCGCAGGTCAGCGGGATCCGCCAGGTCCACGCCACGGGCGACGAGGCGTTCCGGCAGAAACAGATCGCGGGGCTTCGGGATGCGGGGATGGGTCTTGACCCGGAGACGGTCCGCCTCGACCGCCGGATCGGCGACGATGGCTTCGATCGGCAGGCGTTCGTCGGCAAGGCGGTTGACGAATGATGAGTTGGCGCCGTTCTCCAACAAGCGGCGCACCAGATAGGCGAGCAGGTCCTCATGACTGCCGACCGGGGCGTAGATGCGGCAGCGCACACCCCCGTCATTCCCGGTCACCTTCCCGGTCTGGCCGCGCTGGCGGACGATCTGGTCGAACAGGTCCTCGCCCATGCCGTGCAGGCGCTGGCACTCGAAATCGCCGCGGTCGCCGGCGAGTTCCAGAACGGTGGCCAGCGTGTGGGCGTTGTGTGTCGCGAACTGCGGGTAGAACGCGTCCGGGGCGGCGAGAATGCGGCGTGCGCAGACGATGTAGGAGACGTCGGTGTTGACCTTGCGGGTGAACACTGGGTAGCCGTCGAGCCCCTGTTCCTGGGCGGCCTTGATCTCTGTGTCCCAATAGGCGCCCTTGACGAGGCGGACCGACATACGCCGCCGCTGCGCGCGGGCGAGGTCGGCAAGCCAGGAGATCAGGGGCGCCGTCCGCTTCTGATAGGCCTGGATGGCGAGCCCAAAGCCTTCCCAGCCGCTGAGAGCCGGATCGGTGAACACCGCTTCGAAGACGTCGAGGGTGACATCGAGACGGTCCGCTTCCTCGGTGTCGACGCAGAGGCCGATGCCGGCCTCCCTGGCGCGGCGCGCAAGATCCCGCACCCGCGGCGCCAGTTCTGCCATCAGCCGCTCGCGCTGGGCGTACTCGAAGCGGGGATGGAGCGCCGACAGCTTGATGGAGATGCCGGGACCGTCGATGGGCCCGCGGCCGGCGCTGGCGCGGCCGACCGCAGCGATGGCGTCCCGATAGGACCCGTAATAGCGCTCCGCGTCGGCCGCGGTCAGCGCCGCCTCGCCGAGCATGTCGTAGGAGTGCAGATAGCCGCGGGCCTCATCGCCACGGGCGCGCTCCAGCGCCTCGCTGATGGTGCGGCCCATCACGAACTGGCGCCCCATGATGCGCATCGCCCGGATCATCGCCTGGCGGATCACCGGCTCGCCGCTCCGCGCCACCATGCGCCGGAGGAAAGACCAGGCGTCGCGCACCTGGGACTCCTCGAGACGCACGACGCGCCCGGTCAGCATCAGCGCCCACGTCGAGGCGTTGACGAACAGCGACTGGCTGTGCCCGAGGTGCTTTTGCCAGTGCGCGTCGCCGATCTTGTCGGCGATCAGACGGTCGGCCGTCTCGGCATCGGGGACACGCAGCAGCGCCTCCGCCAGGCACATCAGCAGCACCCCTTCCTCGCTGGAGAGGTCGTACTCGCGCATGAACGCGTCGAGCCCGCCGCGACTGGCCGCCTCGGATCGCATGCGCTCGACAAAAGCGGCGGCACGCACCGTGATGCGCTCCCGCATGGGGCCGCCCAAATCGGCCTCGGCGAGCAGCGCCTGCACCGTCAGGGTCTCGTCGGCGCGCGTCGCGACCTGGACGATGGCGCGGAGCGGATGCGGCTGTGGGATGTCGCCGATCAGGGTCATGTTTGCTGGCCTTTGCGTCGCTGAGATGGTCACCTCTCGTGCAAGCATACAACCTTAGCGGACACGCCGCCGCAAGAAGCGCCGTTGGCACTGCGCCGGCGCGCGCTTGCCAGTGTCTTGCGGAACCTCCATGTTGCGGGGGTCACCCACAGCGGAGGCCTGATATGACGTTGCCACTGGTCGTGGCGATCACCGGAGCCACGGGCGTCGTCTATGGGCTCGAGCTGTTGAAGGCGCTGCAGCGGCTCGGCATTCCGCGCCACCTCATCGTCAGCGAGATGGGCATCCAGACGCTGGCGATCGAAAGCCACCTCAGCTTCGGCGACGTCAAGGCGCTGGCCGATGTCACATACAGCGTCAAGGATTTGTCGGCGGCGGTGGCGAGCGGCTCGTTCCGCTCGCTCGGCATGATCATCGCACCGTGTTCGATCAAGACGTTGTCCGGGATCGCCACCAGCAATAACCACAATCTCATCATTCGCGCCGCCGACGTCATGCTCAAGGAGCGCCGGCCGCTGGTGCTGATGGTCCGGGAAACGCCGTTGCACCTCGGCCACCTCCGGCTGATGATCGCAGCTTGCGAAATGGGCGCCATCATCATGCCGCCGCTGCCGGCCTATTATCAGAAACCCGAGACTATCGATGACCTTGTCCGCCACTCAGTCGGCCGAGCCATGGACCAGATCGGCATAGAACATGACCTTATCGAGCGCTGGGACGGCAGCTGAGCCGTCGCTGCCGCGACAACAGGAGACAGGGAAAACAGATGAACAAGAAGAAAAACGATGGCGCGGATTATGCGCGACCCGGGAGTTGCGAGCGGTGTCTGTTCGCGGCGCCGCCGCCCGCTTCACGCCATGTTACGGATCATTACGGATTTACCGCCAAGGCGGCGGGGCGTAACATCGCCCCATAAGCACGGCATGACGATCGCGAACCGGAAAAGCTCCGTTGCCTTCGTGCAGACTTCGAACGGGAGGGCGGAATTATGCTTGCCGAGCTGTATTCGGAACTCGTCAGTTTGCACCTCAGGGTACAGAAGTTGGCCGCCAACGGATGTGGACGAGAGGCCGACAACGTGTTCGATCAAATTCTCAGGGTGGAGGATCAGATCTGCGCGACGCCGGCGGCGACCCTCGATGATGCGTTGATCAAGCTCCGCCTGTTCAAGGTGGAAACCAGCGAAGCCATCACGGAGCGCCAGCGCCAAATGCTCGACGAGGTCATCACCGTGCTGCGCCGCGCCACGGAACACTAGCAGCAGCCGGTTCCGTTCAGCGCCGCAAGCGGCGGCTTACGCCTCGCCTGTCCGCACTCCGCCGAAAAAGCACCGGATCAACCCGATGGTGTCGGCGAGTCCCGCGCGTTGGACCGGGACGCCCTCGGGGAAGGCGCCGCAGAGGCGGGACGGCAGGGCGCGATCCAGCATGACGAACACGCCGCGGTCGTCGGCGCGGCGGATCAGGCGACCGTAGGCCTGCTTGAGCTTGAGGCGCGTCAGCATCTCGTCGTAGGCGCGGCCGCCGAAGACCTCGCGGCGGGCGCGGTGCAGGATGTCCGGCCGTGGCCACGGCACCCTGTCGAACACGATCAGGCGGAGCGCCTGCCCCGGCACGTCGATGCCGTCGCGCACCGCATCCGTTCCGAGGAGGCAGGTGTCCGGCTCGGCGCGGAAGATGTCGATCAGAGTGCCGGTATCGAGCGCGTCGACGTGCTGCGCCAACAGCTTGAGTCCGGCTTGGTCGAGAGGCTGGGCGATCTGCCGCCAAGTCGCGCGCAGGCGGCCGATGGCAGTGAACACACCCAACGCGCCGCCGCCGGCGGCAAGGAACAGCTCCCTATACGCCGCGGCCACCTGCGCCTCGTCATCACGGTTGACGTCCGTAACCACCACGATGCGAGTGCTGGTGGCGTAGTCGAACGGGGACGGCACCTCCGAGCGCGCTGCCGGGCGGCCGAGGTGACGGGCGCCGGTGCGCGCCTCGGCGGCGGCCCAGTCCGTCGCGGCGTCGCCGGCGCCCCCGTTGAAGGCGGCATTATCTCGTAAAGTGGCTGACGTGATCAGCATGCCGTGCGCCACCTCGCTCATGGTGGCGATGAATGGGCGCATGGGATCGCGCCAGTGGCGGTGCAGGCCGGCATCCATCAGAGTGCCGAAGGCGCGGTCGATGCCGAGCCAGTCCACGAACTCGGGCGGGGTCTCGCCGTCGACGGCGCGGAGCATCGAGCGCCATGCGGCGACTTGTCCCAGCGCCCGCCGCTCGATGGAGCGCATCGCCGCCTCGACGCGCTGGCGCGCGGCCGTATCCAGTGTTTCGGCCTTGGCATCGAGCAGCGTCGCGAGGCTCCGCACCAGCACGGTCAGCGGCTCCGCGAGACGCGCCAGTTGGCCCTCGAGTCGCCCCGCCGCCTCGACCAGTCCACCGACCGGCGGCCTCAGGTCGCACTCCAGCGCGTAGCCGGGATCCGTTCCGCGAGACTCGGCGGAGCGCGCGAGCACCTGATGGCGAACCAGCGACAGCAGGGATTCCGTCGCGCCGATCGGCGCGCCTTCGGCCAGCCGCCGCCGCCAGCCGGGGCCGGGCAAGGTGCGCGCCGCCTGTCTTGCATCCTCGACGGCCGACGCCGCCGCATCGTCATCGGCAAGTTGCGCGCTGAGCAGGTCGGCGAGACGCTCGCGGAGGCCGCGGCTCCGCGACCACCTCCGCTCCTCCGCGCCGATCAGCCATCGGCGCAGATCTGCCGTATCCCGCCCGGTAAGGTGAGCGGAAAACGCAGAGTCGGCGGCTTCAAACAGGTGGTGGCCTTCGTCGAACACATAACGGGTGGCGAGGCTGGCGTCCTCCGGGCCGCCGAGCGCCGCCTGGACCATGACCAGGGCGTGGTTGGCGACGACGATCTCGGCGCGGCGGGCGCGACGAATGGCGCGTTCCACGAAGCACTTCCTGTAGTGCCGGCAGGCCCCATAGATGCATTCGCCGCGGGTGTCCGTCAGGTCGACGGTCAGGGTCGGGCCAAGCAGGTCGGCAAGCCAGCCGGGGAAGTCTCCGCCGATCATGTCGCCGTCGCGCGTCGCGCTCGCCCACCGCGCCACCAGACCGAGGGCGACGGCGGCGCCGCTACCGCGCGTCGGCAACGACGCCACCGCCTCGTCCATGTTGAGGAGGCAGAACATGTTCTCCCGGCCTTTGCGCACCACCACGCGGCGGCTCTTCCGGCCGAGGTCCGTATACAGCCGATCCAGTTCCTGGTCGATCTGGCGCTGCAGGTTGCGGGTGTAGGTGCTGATCCAGACCGCGCCGCGGTTCTTGCGGGTCCAGACGCTGGCCGGGGCGATATACCCCAGCGTCTTGCCGACGCCCGTCCCGGCTTCCGCCAGCACCACGTGCGGCTCCCCGGCCCGGTCGCGGGGCGCGAAGGCTGCGACGACCTCGGACGCGTATTGCATCTGTTGCGGACGGTGCTCGGCGTCGGCGCCAAGCACTTGCACGAGGCGCGCCCGCGCCTCCACCGGCTCCACCGGCCAGGCTTCCGGCTGCGCCCGCGGCGCCGTTTCCTCCCAGTCCTTGAGGCGGGTCCAGACGCGGAGCCCGGCGGTCGGCTCGTCCGCCGACTGCGGCTCGCGGGCGCCGACGGCGCCCATCACCGGCGCACCCCATGGCCAGCCGCCCCGCGCCATGACCCAGGCGAGGTTGCCGGCGTGGTCGCCGGGCGACGCGCGAAGTTCGGCGAGCAGCGCGCGGGCGACGGCAAACAGCGCTTCCGCCTCGCCCTCCAGCGTCTCCGGAGGCGTCAGCAACAGCGCCTTTGCAAGTCCGCGCAGCGACGGGATGCAGAACCGCCCCGGACGCACGAAAGCATACAGCTCAAGGACATCGAGGGCAGGGAACGGCGTGGTGTTCAGGCGCCGGGCGACCGCCTTGGCATGGCACACGAACGGCCGGCTGCCGCGGCCGATGCGCGCCACCGCCTCCCGCGCGTCGATGGTGGCCACTTCGCCGGTTGGCTCCAGCCACACCGCCGCGGTCAATCCCACCGCGAGCGCGGGCGCTTCCGGCAGCCGGACGGGCGGTGCGGCGGCGGGTCGGGGGGATGTTGTCATCCGGCCAGTATACCCGGCCGCGGCGCCGGGGTCAGCGGTCAGGCTCCGTCGGGTCTGTCCAGCGACCTTCCGTCGCAACATGCGCGACCGGCCACATCAGCGGCCTTCATCGGCGCCCCGGTCAGCCCGTTGAGGAAGTGACTTTAGACGCTCGCTGCAATCATTGCGCGCGGACCGGTTCGAGCAGTTGCTGCAGTTCGCCGGTATCGTACATCTCGCGGACAATGTCGCAGCCGCCGATGAATTCGCCGTTGACGTAAAGCTGCGGGATGGTCGGCCAGTTGCTGAACTGCTTGATTCCCTCGCGCAGCGACGGGTCGGTTAGCACGTCGATGCCCTTGAACTTGACCTCTAACTGGCTGAGAGCCTGCACCACCGCCGCCGAGAACCCGCACTGTGGGAACATCGGCGTGCCCTTCATGAACAGCACCACGGGATTGCTCGAAACTTCCTGTCGAATGCGCTCGAACACCGGGTTTTCAACCATGATCTATGCCTCGCTTTCATCTGTCGTTCATCGTGCGCCTGTGCATCAAGTGCGGCGCATCTCGCAAGTCTTTACGTCAAGGCGCCGGCACGCCGGTCTGGAGCGCGAGCGCGTGCAATTCGCCGCCCATGCGGCCCTGCAGGGCGCGGTAGACCATCTGGTGCTGCTGCACCCGCGACTTGCCCGCAAACGCCGCCGAAACCACCAGCGCCGCATAGTGGTCGCCGTCGCCGCGCAGGTCCTCGATGGTGACTTCCGCATCCGGGATCGCCTCCCGGATCAGCCGCTCGATCTGTGATGCCTCCATGGCCATGACACTAACCGGTCCCGCCCGTTGTGGATCTCGCCCCGACGCCCGCCGCGTAGTTCGGAAGCCATCTCTCGTGCGCGACGCGAAGGCTCTGGAGGGATATGGCGTGGCCGCCCGCAAGGGTCAACATCTCGCCGCCGGTCGTGCCGATAAGCCGCACCGCCACCCCGGCCGCGCCCGCTTGAACCGCCACCGCATTGACCGCATCTTCGGCCACGGCGATCACGTAGCGCCCCTGGCCCTCGCCGAACAGCCACCCGTGCCACGGCTCCTGGACGTCATCCATTTCCATGGCGGCGCCAATCCCGCCGGAGAGCGCCATCTCGGCCACCGCCACCAGCAAGCCGCCGTCGGATAGGTCGTGGCACGCGCCGACCCGCCCGCCTATCAGACCACGGACGAAATCGCCGGTGCGCCGCTCCTGCTCCAGGTCGACCGGCGGAGGCGCCCCTTCTTCCCGCTCCTCGATCTCACGGAGATAGAGGGATTGGCCCAGCCATCCCGCGCCCGCGGCGTCACCGACGAGCAGCAGCTTGGCGCCGCCGGTCTTGATGGCGAGCGACGCAGTGCGATCGAGATCGCGGATCAGGCCCACGCCGCCGATTGCCGGCGTCGGCGGGATGCCGACGCCGTTGGTCTCGTTGTAGAGCGAGACGTTGCCGGAGACGACGGGGAAGTCGAGCGCCCGGCAGGCCTCGCGCATGCCCTCGATGCAGCCGACGAACTGGCCCATGATCTCCGGCCGCTCGGGATTGCCGAAGTTCATGTTGTCGGTGATCGCGAGCGGCAGCGCGCCGACCGCGGTCAGGTTCCGCCAGCACTCCGCCACGGCCTGCTTGCCTCCCTCCACCGGATCGGCGTAGCAGTATCGCGGCGTGCAGTCGGTGGCGAGCGCGAGGCCCTTGGCAGCGCCGTGGACGCGGATGACGGCGGCGTCGCCTCCCGGGCGCTGGACCGTGTCGCCCATCACCATGTGGTCGTACTGTTCCCAGATCCAGCGCTTGCTGGCGAGGTCGGGGCAGGCGAGCAGGCGCTTCAGCGCAGCGATCGGATCGTCGCGACGCGGCAGCGTCGACGGGTCGAACGGCTGCGGTGACGGCGTCTCTGCCCACGGGCGCTCATATACCGGCGCAGACTTGGCGAGCGGGTCGATGGGCAGGTCGGCGACGACGGCGGCATGCCGGCGGACCACCATACGGCCGGAGTCGGTGGTGCGGCCGACAATGGCGAAATCCAGGTCCCACTTGCGGAAGATCGCTTCGGCCTCCGGTTCGCGCCCCGGCTTGAGGATCATCAGCATCCGCTCCTGGCTCTCGGACAGCATCATCTCGTACGCGGTCATGCCGGTCTCGCGCATCGGCACGAGGTCCAGATCCAGCTCGATCCCGACGCCGCCCTTGCCCGCCATCTCGAACGACGACGACGTGAGGCCGGCGGCGCCCATGTCCTGGATGGCGATGATGCAGTCGGTCGCCATCAGCTCGAGGCAGGCCTCGATCAGCAGCTTCTCGGTGAACGGATCGCCGACCTGCACGGTCGGGCGCTTCTCCTCGCCTGTCGGCGCTGAACTCGGCCGAGGCCATGGTCGCGCCGTGGATGCCGTCGCGGCCGGTCTTGGCGCCGACGTAGACCACCGGGTTGCCGACCACCGCGGCGGCAGAGTAAAAGATGCGGTCGGTATCCGCGATCCCGACCGCCATGGCGTTGACCAGGATGTTGCCGTTGTAGGCGGGGTGGAAGGTGCATTCGCCGCCGACCGTCGGCACGCCGACGCAGTTGCCGTAGCCGCCGATGCCGGCGACGACGCCGGCGACCAGGTGCCGGGTCTTGGGGTGGTCGGGATCGCCGAAGCGCAGCGCGTTGAGGTTGGCGATCGGCCGCGCGCCCATGGTGAAGACGTCGCGCAGGATGCCGCCGACCCCGGTCGCCGCGCCCTGGTAGGGCTCGATGAAGGAGGGGTGGTTGTGGCTCTCCATCTTGAAGATCACCGCCTGGCCGTCGCCGATGTCGACCACGCCGGCGTTCTCGCCCGGGCCACACATCACCCACGGCGCGGTGGTCGGCAGCGTCTTCAGCCATCGCCGTGACGACTTGTAGGAGCAGTGCTCGCTCCACATCACCGAGAACACGCCGAGTTCGGTCAAGTTGGGGGCTCGGCCGAGGATGTCGAGGATGCGCCGGTACTCATCCGCTGACAGCCCGTGTTGGGCGACCACATCGGCGGTGACGGGCGGGGAGGCGTCGTTCATGCGAGTGCCGTCACCACGCTCTCGAACAAGGCGCGGCCGTCGGTGCCGCCGAGCCGCGGCTCCCACGCCCGTTCCGGATGCGGCATCATGCCGAGCACGTTGCCCTGCTTGTTTATAATGCCGGCAATGGCGGCCACCGACCCATTGGGATTGGCGTCATCGTCAAGCATACCGTCTGGTCGGCAGTAGCGGAACACCACCCGTCCCTCCCCTTCCAGTTCGTGAACGGTAGCGTCGTCCGCGAAGAAGTTGCCTTCGTTGTGGGCGATGGGCACGCGCAGAACGTCACCCGCGGCGTAGCGCCTCGTGAACAAAGTTAGGTTGTTGTCGACGCGCAAGTGCACCTCGCGGCAGACGAACCTGATGCCGGCGTTGTGCATCAGCACCCCCGGCAGTAGCCCCGCCTCGCACAGCACCTGGAAGCCGTTGCAGATGCCGAGCACCGGCGTTCCCGCCCGCGCCTGCTCCGCCACGCCGCGCATGATCGGTGAGCGCGCCGCCATGGCGCCGGCGCGCAAGTAGTCGCCGAAAGAGAACCCGCCAGGAACGACGATGAGGTCGAGCCGCGGCACCACCGTGTCCTTGTGCCACAGCATCAACGGCGGCGACCCGCTGATCCGCTCCAGGGCCACGGCGGCGTCCCGGTCGCAGTTGGAGCCGGGAAAGACGATGACTGCAGCCTTCATCGGGAGAACACGCCTGGTGGATTTTCGAAGTGTTGGACGCGTTGGCGCAGGGTCGAGCGGCCGCCCGTCAGTCCCCCAGCCGGAATGTATAGTTCTCGATCACCGTGTTGGCGAGCAACTGCCGGCACATGGCGTCGACCTTGGCGTGCGCTCTTTCGGGATCCGACTCCGCCAGGTCCAGCTCGATGTATTTGCCCTGGCGGACCCGCTCGACGCCGCCGAAGCCGATCGCCGCCAAAGCATGCTCAACGGCTTTGCCCTGCGGGTCGAGTACGCCCGACTTCAGCGTAACGTGGATCTTAGCCTTCACCGCCTGCCTGTCCTGGTCATTGGAGTTCATGCTATTGCATGATCTCGGGGCCCTTGAGGTCCGCGGGGCCGCTTTCGGGCAGGATGCCGAGGCGCTTGGCCACTTCCTGATAGGCGGCCGGCGCCTTCTCGACCTCCGCGATGGTCTGGTCGCGCACCAAGCGGTCCGAGTTGCGCATGTCCCATAGCCGGCACGAGTCCGGGCTGATTTCGTCGGCGAGGACGATGCGTACCTGCTCGTCCTCCCACAGCCGCCCGAACTCCAGCGAGAGATCCACCAGCCGCATGCCGATGCCGAGGAACAGGCCGCTGAGGAAGTCGTTGACCCGCAACGACAGCGACATGATCTCGTCAAGATCCTGCGGCACCGCCCAACCAAAGGCGGTGACATGCTCCTCGGAGACCAGCGGGTCGCCCAACTCCTCCGACTTGTGGTGATACTCGACGATCGAGCGCGGCAGCGCCGTGCCTTCCGCGAGGCCGAAGCGGGTGGCGAACTCGCCCGCAGCTATGTTGCGGACCACCACCTTGATCGGCACCATCTCCACTTCCCGCACCAGTTGTTCGCGCATGTTGAGGCGGCGGACGAAGTGGGTGGGAACGCCGATTTCGCCGAGCCGGCTCATCAGGTACTCGGAGATGCGATTATTGATGACGCCCTTGCCGGTGATGACGTTGCGCTTGGGAGAGGAAGACGACGACGACTCGTCCTTGAAATATTGAACCAATGTACCCGGTTCCGGTCCTTCGAACAGGATCTTTGCCCTGCCTTCGAAGATCTGCCTGCGACGGGCCATGATTTTGTGCCTACAACAAAATAATTGCTGGCGGACGCCCATCTGCCCCCGCGCGAGGCTGATATAGCAACTCCCGACGTCCAGCACAACGGCGACGCTTGAGTCAAGGAGCGATCGGCGTGAACGGAACGCGATCGGGCGGTCCCGCTGCGAACAACCAGCACGTCGTGCGCTCGGCGCCGGCGGCGCCGGGGAGCGCGATCAGGGTGGAGCAGACGGTGCCGAAGCCGGTCAAGGTGGCGACGGTCATGGCGCCTCCCGGTCCGGCGTCCGCCTCGCCGGCGCGCTCGCCCAGCAACTGCCGCCAGCTTTTCCAGTCGCCGGAAGCGGGATCCGGGACCGGCGCCGCTTCGAACTGCGGCAGGTAGCAGCGGATGCGCGGCGACCGGAGATCGTTGAGGTCATAGGCGGTGATCATCGACAGTCCGGCCGGCAGGCGGTCTACGGTCATCGTGCCGGCGTCGTCGGAGCCGGAGCCGGAGCGATCGTGATCGACCCTCAGCCAGTAGCCGTCGTCGCGGTCGACGACGATCATGTTGAAGGGGCGATAGTCCGCAGGGTGCAGGCGCCCGAGCGCCGCGACGGCGCTGCGGGCGTCGGCGTAATCGAGCGCCATCAGCGGCAGTTCGCCGCGCGAGCGAAAGCCCGGCGCCGGGCCGAGCGTGTTGATGCGGTTGAGCACCGCTGCGACCACGCCGTGGTCGTTGAGGCCGAGCCAGGTGCCGCCGGCGAGGTCGTCGCGGCCGGCAACCACAGCCGGATGCTCCGGCCAGTGCCGCCCCGGCGGGTGCCACGCCCGATCGGCCATCTCGTCCCGGTTGGCGGCGATCAGGACCGGCCAAGCATGGCCGGGCCGGCGGAGAATTACGATGGTGCACATGACCCAGGGATAAAGCACCCGAGGCGCCAAAGCCATACCAACCGGGTGTTGGCGTTGCGTCCTTGCCGAGGCGTTCTGCGTGGCTTATCTCCGTCTCGGGCTCGCGATTGCGACTTGCCAAATCATCGAAAGTATGGCCATTGCCGGCCGAAAGCGGCTGCGTGGACGCCGAAGTTCAAACAACACCTCCGGTCATCATGAGAACTGCCGCCATCCTAGCCGCCGTCGTAGTGCTCGCACTGGTCGCGCTCACTCTGGTCCCCGACGCCGGCCCCTACCGGTTCCACCTGACGGTTGCCGCGCTCGTCGTCGGCGCCGGCGTCGTCGTCTTGTTGCTCGCAGACCGGGGCGGCCGGGCGAGATCTCCCGCGGTCAAGGCCGAGGCGGTCAAGCCGGCCCCGCAGGCGGCCGCATCCCACCAGGCGGCGCCCCATCAGGCGGCGGCGGAGGTGGTGAGCTTCCTCGCCATCCTGCAGGACAAGGGTCGCTTCGTAGATTTCCTGATGGACGACATTTCCGCCTACAACGACGCCCAGGTTGGCGCCGCCGCACGCATTGTCCACGATGGCTGCAAACGGGTGGTGCAGGAGCACTTCACGATCACTCCGGTCCGCGACGAGGCGGAAGGCACCAAGGTCACCGTGCCGGCCGGCTACGGCGCCGACGAGTACCGCCTGGTCGGCAGGATCTCGGGCGAGGCGCCGTTCACCGGCGTTCTCGTGCATCGCGGCTGGCGCACCGGGCCGGTCAAGCTGCCGCGGGTGCTGAAGACCGGCGGCGACCGGCTTCCCACCATCGCCCCTGCCGAAGTCGAGCTGAAGTAGGCATCCCAGCCATCAACAGCCACGGCATCAACCGCAAATCCCATATGGCTTCATGACGGATACCCAGTTCAGCCTTGGCATCGACCTCGGCACCAGCAACAACGCGATCGCCGTCACCGACCTCGCCGGCGACCGTACCGAGATCGTCGGCGTCACCCAGATCCTCGGGCCCAACCAAGTCGGCGAGCAGCCGACAATGCCGTCGGCGCTCTACATCCCGCACCCGGACGAGTTCCCGGCCGACTCCTTTCCGCTCCCGTGGGTTGACCGGACGACCGCAACCACGGACGAGGCCATCATCGGCCAGTTCGCCCGTGATCACGGCGCCCTGGTTCCGGACCGACTGGTGACGTCCGCCAAGTCGTGGCTCTCCAATCCGCACATCGATCCGCGCCAGCGGTCACTGCCGTGGCGGTCCGAAATCGCGGAGCAAAAACTCTCAGCATTCGAGTGCTCGCGCCGCTACCTCGCGCACCTGCGGGACGGCTTCCTGCATGCCGAGCGTCTGCAGGGCCGCGACTGGGACATCGCGCACGGCCACATCGTGCTCACCGTGCCGGCGTCGTTCGACGAGGTGGCGCGCAACCTCACCGCCGAGGCCGCGGAGGCCGCCGGGCTCGGCCGGGTCACCCTGCTCGAGGAGCCGCAGGCGGCGTTCTATGCGTGGATGGCGGAGGCCGGCAAGGACTGGCGCAGCCGGGTCGCTCCCGGGGACGTGGTGCTGGTCTGCGACCTCGGCGGCGGCACCGCCGACTTCAGCCTGATCGCCGTCAACGAGCGCGAAGGCGACCTGGAGCTGGAGCGCATCAGCGTCGGCGAGCATCTCCTGCTCGGCGGCGACAACATGGATCTTGCCCTCGCCTTCGCCCTGCAGGCCAAGCTGGAAGATGATGGCAAGACCATCGACGACTGGCAGTTCCTGGCGCTCGTCCATGCCGCGTCCCGCGCCAAGGTCGCGTTGTTCGGCGATCCGACCCTGAAATCCGCGCCTATCGCCGTCCCGTCCCGCGGCTCCGGCCTGTTCGCCGGCACCGTCTCGACGATGCTGGAGCGGGCGACCCTGGACCAGGTGGTACTGGAGGGGTTCTTCCCGATGACGCCGGTCACCGAGCTTCCGAAGGAGGCGCGGAGCGCGGGGCTGCAGGAGTTCGGCCTACCTTACGCCGCCGATCCGGTCATCAGCAAGCATCTCGCCCGTTTCCTCACCCGCAGCCTCGCCAACGTCAAGGCGAGCGACGCGCTGGCGGCGCTCGTCGGCGACCGCGCCAAGGCCGCGTCCTTCCTCGCGCCATCGGCGGTGCTGTTCAACGGCGGCGTGTTCAGCGCGAAGCCGATCCGCGAGCGGGTGCTGGCGCTGCTGCGCGCCTGGGCAGAGGGGGAGCCGGTTCGCGAGTTGGCGGGCTTCCAGCCGGATCTCGCCGTCGCGAAAGGCGCCGCAATCTACGGACGCACCCGCGTCACCGGCCGTGGCATGCGCATCCGCGCCGGCGCCGCGCGCTCGTACTACATCGGCCTCGAGTCGTCGATGCCGGCGGTGCCGGGCCTCAAGCCCAAGGTCAAGGCGCTGTGCGTGGTGCCCCAGGGCATGGAGGAGGGCTCCGAGCTGGTAATCGAAGGCCAGACTTTCGGCCTCGTCACCGGTCAGCCCGCCGACTTCCGTTTCTTTTCCTCCGAAGTGCGCAGCGGCGACGCGCCGGGACAGATCCTCGCAGACGCCGAACGGCACCTGGATGAGACGCACCTGCTCGAGGTGACGCTGCCGGCGGTCGACGACCTGCCGGAAGGGCAGGCAATCCCTGTTCAGATCAATTCGGTGATCACCGAGCTCGGCACCCTGGAATTGTGGATGAAGCACGTCAATTCGGACCGCCGCTGGAAGGTCGAGTTCCAGGTGCGGACGGAGTAGGTTGCCGGTCTTGCTGTGATACCCTGGCGTCATGGCCCGTTTCAGCATCGGCATCGACCTCGGCACCACGAACAGCGCGATGGCCTTCGTGCCGCTGGCTGGCAACGCGCCTTCTGAAGTCTTCCCTGTCCCGCAATGGCGTTCGGTAACGGAACTGGCCGCTGCCCCGACCTTGCCGTCGTTCCTCTATCTCCCCGAGGAGGCGGTGGCGGCGCAGCTCCCGGGCCGTGACGAGGCCGGTGCTTCGGGGCGCGCCACGTGGGTCGTCGGCAGCTTGGCCCGCAGACGCGCCGGCGACACCCCCGGCCGCGTCGCCCACTCCGCCAAGTCGTGGCTCTGCCACCACACCGTCGACCGGTCCACGCCGTTCCTGCCGTGGGCATCCGACGACGTGGCGCCCGACCGGAAGATTTCTCCGGTCCGCGCCTCGGCCCTCATCCTCAATTACCTGCGCGGCGCTTGGGACAATCGCTTCGAAGCCTCCGGCGACGACTTCTGCTTCAATGCCCAGGAGATCACCGTCACCGTTCCCGCTTCGTTCGACGCCGCCGCCCAGCGCCTGACGCTCGAAGCCGCCCGCGACGCCGGCTTTCCTGAGACGGTGCGCCTCCTCGAAGAGCCGCAGGCCGCCTTCTACCGCTGGCTGGAGCAGAACGACGCGACGGACGGCCTCCGCCGCCACGTCCCTAATCCGGACGCGCCGACCCACCATGTCCTGGTCGTCGATGTCGGCGGCGGCACCTCGGATTTCAGCCTGTTCGCACTCACCCAGCGTTCAGGCGGCGCCATCCCCGCCATCCGCCGGATCGCCGTCAGCGACCATATCCTGCTCGGCGGCGACAACATCGACCTGGCGCTTGCCCACCTCCTGGAGCCACGGCTCGCCGGCGGCGGCGCCAGCCTCTCCCGCGGCCAGTGGGACCACCTCGTGGCCCGGTGCCGCGACCTCAAGGAGCACGTCCTCGCCACCGACGGCACGCCTCAGGACCGTTTTCCACTCTCCATCCCGGCGCGCGGCTCCGGTCTGATTGCCGGCTCGCTCTCCGCACACGTGACGCGGGACGAGATCGACGCGGTCCTGCTCGACGGCTTCTTTCCAGCCTGCGACTCTGATGAGAGGCCGATCCGCACCCGCGCGGCGCTCAAGGAACTGGGCCTGCCGTACGCCTCCGACAGCGCCGTGACAAAGCATCTGGCGGACTTCCTGAGGGACCGCCCGCGGGTCGACGCCGTCTTGTTCAACGGCGGCACGCTCTATCCGGCCGCTCTGCGCGACCGCCTTCAGGCCGAAATCGGCAAGTGGCAGGGCGGCCCGCCGCCGGTGGTGCTTGCCAACCCGCAGCCGGACCTGGCCGTCGCCTGCGGCGCCGCCTGGTTCGGCAAGCTCCTGCACTTGAAGCAGGAGCGCATCGAGGCCGGCGCCGCCCGCGCCATCTTTATCGCCGCACACGCCGCCGGTCCCGCCGCGGACGGAGGCGCCAAGGCTCCGCCGTCGCTGATCTGTATCGTGCCGCGCGGCGCCTCGTCCGATCAGACGTTCGAGATCGCCGACCATCCGCTGGAGATCCGCACCGACCACCCGGTGCGCTTCCAGACCTACGCGTCGACCCGCCACGGCAAGGTCCCGGCCGGCGCCATCGTCGATTGGGCGGAGCGTGATTTCCAGCCGCTACCGCCCTTGGAAACCGTCGCCCGGCTGGACGATCCGGCAGAGCGGCGCACGGTACCGGTGACGCTGACGGCGCGGCTCAACGAACTCGGCCTCCTCAAGGTTGCTTGCGTCAGCGCGGATGCCGAGATCCGGCAGGTCTGGCCTCTGGAATTCAACCTTCGCCCACACGAGCACGGCAGGGCGGACGCGGTGCCGGAGTCGCTGCCGCAAGCCAACGCGTCGGCGGAGGCGGTGGCCGCCGCCAACGCTCGCATCGAGACACTATTCAACCAGCCGCTGCGGCGCTACCGACAAGCTCAGTGCCGCGCGCCTGCTCAAAAGCCTCGAAGTTATCCTCGGCCTTCCCAAGGGCGAGTGGAACGGGGTGCTGGTCCGCTCCCTGTGGCCCGCCATCCAGCGCTCCATGCCCTGCCGCCGCCAGTCGGTCGAACACGAGGAAACCTGGTTCATCCTCGCCGGCTACCTGCTCCGCCCCGGCTTCGGCGTCGCCCTCGATGCGGCGCGCATCGAGGAGTTGTGGCGGGTGCGCGACGCCGGCCGGTACTTCCCCGGCAAGCGCATCAAGCTCCAGGAGCACATCCTCTGGCGCCGCGTCGCCGGCGGGCTCGCACGCGACCGCCAGGAGCAGGTGTTGGCCGGCGACCTCGATGTCATCCGCCACAACAACAACCTTCCGGCGGAGCTAATCCTGCTCGCCGGCGCCCTGGAGCGCCTCGGTCCAGAGTTGAAGGCCGAGTTGATCCGGCGCTTCATCGCCATCGCCGAGCCGATCGCCCGCGAGAGCAAACACTGCACCCCGATCCTCGCTGCGTTGGGCATGCTGCTCAACCGCACCCCCGTCTACGCCGGCCCGGAGACGGTGGTCTCCCCCGATCTGGTCGAGGACTGCTACGACGCCTTCAAGGACCTCGACTGGTCCGCGCGCGAATTAGCGGAGCTGCAGACACTGTTCCTCCGCGCCGCTCGGGTCGTCGACAACCGAACTCTCGACGCCCCCAAGGCGCTCCGCCACCGCATTGCTAACAAACTCGAACGCGCCGGCGTCGCCCCCGCCAAGACCGCCGCCTTGAAGCAGTTCACCCCGCTGGGACGCACCGAAGGCACCAGCCTGTTCGGCGACTCGCTGCCTCCCGGCCTGCTGCTGCGGACGGACGCGCCGTAGATGGCCGTGCCGCGGCACGAGTAACCGCGCACGCGCTTTCGCAAAATGGCGCGCCACCCTACCTGCCACACCGATCTGCCACTTAAGCCCGAAGCCGCTGCCCGACCCGCAGCGGGCGGCGCTGGCGGCCCCAGGCGCCGGGGCGGGGTTCGAAGACACCGGCAATGGCGGCGCCGCAGCGACCGCAGCGGCCGTCGGCGGCGACATTCCAGGCGATGAGTTCGTACCAATCGCGGCCGATGACCGGGGCGCTGCACTGGGGGCAGCGGGTCGCGTCCCCGTCCAGGTCATGAACGTTGCCGGTGTAGACGTAGCGGGCGCCGGCATCCATCGCGATGCGGCGGGCCCGCGTCAGCGTCGCCGGCGGCGTCGGCGGCACGTCCGTCATCTTCCAGTCGGGGTGGAACGCCGAGAAGTGCAGCGGCACGTCCGGACCGAGATTTTCGACCACCCACCGCGACAGGCTTTCCAGCTCATCGTCCGAGTCGTTGTCGCCGGGGATCAGGAGGGTCGTGATCTCGAACCACACGTTGGTCTCGTGTTTCAGGTAGAGGAGGGTGTCGAGCACCGGCTGCAGATGGCCGCTGCAGAGGCGCTGGTAGAAGTCCTCGCTGAAGCCCTTGAGGTCGACGTTGGCGGCATCCATGTGCCGGAAGAACTCGACGCGCGGCGCGTCGCAGATGTAGCCGGCGGTGACCGCCACCGTCTTGAGGCCACGCGCGCGGCAAGCTTTCGCCACGTCGACGGCGTACTCGAGAAAGATCACCGGATCGTTGTAGGTGAATGCCACCGAACGGCAGCCGCTCTCGACCGCGGCGTCGGCTATCGCCTCCGGCGTCGCCTTCGCGGTCAAGGTGTCGAACTCCCGCGACTTGGAGATATCCCAGTTCTGGCAGAACCGGCACGTGAGGTTGCAGCCGGCGGTGCCGAAGCTCAGGATGGGCGTTCCCGGCAGGAAATGGTTGAGCGGCTTCTTCTCGATGGGGTCGATGCAGAAGCCGCTGGAGCGGCCATAGGTGGTCAGCACCACGCCATCATCCTGACGGGCGCGGACGAAGCAGAGGCCGCGCTGGCCCTCGTGCAGCTTGCAGTAGCGCGGGCAGACGTCGCATTGGATGCGCCCGTCGGCAAGTGCGTGCCAATAGCGGCCAGGGTGGGCGTCGGTGAATCGCGTCTCGTTCATCGCCGGTTCCTGCGCTAGAATCAGTCTATCACAATGGAGCCCCGAAGATGACTCATGTCAGGCATGCTGCCGTCGCGGGTATGTTCTATCCGAACCATCCACGCGAACTGGATTCCGTCGTCCGTCACTACCTCAGCGAGGCTCAAGCGGAGGTCGCGCCCGACGAGGTGTCCCCCAAGGCCATCATCGCGCCCCACGCCGGCTACGTCTACTCCGGCGCGGTGGCGGCGTCGGCCTATGTGCGCCTGAAGCCGCTGGCCGGCAAGGTGGAGTGCGTGGTTCTGCTCGGGCCCTGTCACCGGGTGGCGGTGCGTGGGCTGGCAGTGAGCGGGGCCGACGCGTTCGAGACGCCGCTCGGCGCCGTACCTGTGCATACGGAAGCGCTGGAGCAGATCCGTACCCTGCCGCAAGTCCAGGTGTTCGAAGCCACCCATCGAGACGAGCACTCCCTGGAGGTGCACCTGCCGTTCCTGCAGGCGGTGCTGGGCGACTTCCGGGTCGTGCCGCTGGTTGTCGGTCAAGCGACGGCGATCGAGGTCGCGGAGGTGCTGGAAGCGCTGTGGGGCGGACCGGAGACGCTGATCGTCATCTCAAGCGACCTCAGCCACTATCTCGACTATGACGCCGCCCGCAAAAGCGACTCCGCCACCTGCCGCGCCATCGAGGCGCTGGATGGGTCGGCCATAGATTACGACCAAGCCTGTGGGCGCATCCCCATCGCCGGCCTCTTGACGGTGGCGCGCCGCCGCGGCTTGCACGTCACCACCCTCGACCTCCGCAATTCCGGCGACACCGCCGGCGACAAACGCCGGGTCGTGGGCTACGGCGCATGGATGTTCACCGAACCGGCGGCGGCAGCAGGCGACATGGGCGCGCTGCTGGAGCGGCACGGCGAGACGCTGCTGCATGTGGCGGCAGCGTCGATCGAACACGGTCTCGCCCATGGCCGGCCGCTCACCGTCCATGGCGGCGACTATGCGGCGGCATTGAACACGCCCGGAGCCTGTTTCGTCACCCTGAAGCGGAACGGCGACCTGCGCGGTTGTGTGGGCACGCCGGAAGCGTACCGTCCTCTGATCGAGGACGTCTCTGCCAACGCCTTCGCAGCCGCCTTCCGCGACAGCCGCTTTCAGAAGCTGAAACCGGACGAGCGGGCCGATCTCGTGCTTTCGGTCTCGGTGCTGAGCCCGCCGGAGGCGATGACGATCGGCGGCGAGGCCGACCTCCTCGCGCAGCTCCGGCCCGGCATCGACGGCCTGATCATCCAGAGCGGCGACCACCGAGCGCTGTTCCTGCCGCAGGTGTGGGAGACCCTGCCGCAGCCGCGGCAGTTCCTCGCCCACCTGAAACAGAAGGCGGGGCTTGCCATCGATCACTGGTCCGGCGATGTTCAGGCGTGGCGGTTTACCGCCCGCTCCATCTCGTCCGATGCGCTCCCAGACCCGGCGGCGCTGTGGTCTTAGCAAAGGGTTCATGATGGGAAAGTTCGGGCTCGGCCAGCCAGTACCGCGCACGGAAGATCCGCGCCTGCTCACCGGGCGAGGGCGCTACGTGGCCGACGTGTCGCTGCCGGGACAAGCGGTGGCCTTGCTGCTGCGCTCGCCCCATGCCCACGCCGACATCAACGGCATCGACACCCGCGACGCTGCCGCGGCGCCCGGTGTGCTCGCGGTGTACACTGGCGCCGATATCGCCGCAGATGGCCTCGGCGACATCCCGTGCATGGTTTCCGTCAAGGACGCCGCCGGCCGAGCGCTGCCGCGCCCAGGTCGCCGGCTCCTGGCCCGCGACCGCGTGCGCTTCGTCGGCGAGCCGATCGCCATGGTCGTCGCCGACAGCCTCGCCGCGGCCCGCGATGCGGTTGAGCAGATCGCGGTCGACTATCATCCCCTGCCTGCGTTGGTGACGATGAACGATGCGCTGGCGGCGGATGCTCCTGTGCTCTGGCCGGAAGCCCGGAGCAACGTCGCCCATTTCTGGCAAGCCGGTGACCCGGACGCCGTCGACGCGGCGATGGAGCGGGCGGCGCACGTGGTGCGGGCCGAGATCGTCAACCAGCGCGTCGTCCCCTGCGCGATGGAGCCGCGCGGCGACGTTGGTGTCTACGACGAAGCCGCCGGGCGCTACACCCTCTACACCGGCAATCAGGGCGCCCATCTCATCAAGCAGATGCTGGCCGAGCACACCCTGAAGGCGCAGGCGGACGCCATCCGGGTGGTGGTCCAGGACGTGGGCGGCGGCTTCGGCTCCAAGATCTTCCATTACCCGGAAAATGCGCTGGTGCTGTGGGCGGCGCGCAAGCTGAAGCGGCCGGTCAAGTGGGTCGGCGAGCGCGGTGAGGCGTTCATCGGCGACACCCATGGCCGCGACCAGCGGAACCGCGCCGAACTGGCGCTTGACGCCGACGGCCGCATCACCGCGCTGCGCGTCGCCACCACTGCCAATTTGGGCGCCTATCTCAACTGCTTCGCGCCGGTGATTCCGTCGCAGATGACCGGGCGCATGCTGTCCGGCGTCTACGCCATACCGGCCATTCACGCCACCTGCCGGTGCGTCTACACCAACACCCTGCCAATTGACGCCTATCGCGGCGCCGGGCGGCCGGAGGCGACGTACCTGATCGAGCGGCTGATGGACATGGCGGCGCGCCAGTTGGCCATCGCCCCGGACGAAATTCGCCGCCGCAATTTCATCCGTCCCGAGCAGATGCCGTTCACGACCGCCTCCGGCGCCACCTATGATTCGGGCGATTTCCGCCGCAACATGGAGGACGCCATGGCGGCCGCCGACTGGGCCGGCATGGCGGCGCGGCGGAACGAGGCAGGGGCGCGCGGGCGGCTTCGCGGCATCGGCATGTCAACCTACATCGAGATCTGCGGCTTCGACGCCGAGCGCGCCAGCATTCGCTTCGCGAACGACGGTGCGGTGGACGTGCTGATCGGCACCCAGTCCACCGGACAGGGCCACGAGACCGCCTATGCGCAGATCGTCGCGGACTGGCTGGGCATCCCCATCGAGGCGGTCCGAGTGGTGCAGGGCGACACAGACCGCATCGCCACCGGCGAGGGCACCGGTGGCTCACGTTCGCTGCCGGTCGGCGGCCCCGCCATCCGCAACGCTGTCGACGCCGTGATCGCGCGCGGCCGGACGCTGGCGTCTCATCTGCTGCAAGCGGAGGCGGCGAGCGTCCGGTTTGCGGATGGGCGTTTCGTGGTTGAAGGGTCCGAGCGCGGCATCGGCATCATCGAACTGGCGGCGGCGGCGCGGCATGCCGAGAACCTGCCGCCGGGCGAAGCGGAAGCTGGACTCGATGCCGACGGCGATTTCGCCATCGAGGCGTCGACCTTCCCCAACGGCTGCCACATCTGCGAGGTGGAGGTGGACCCGGAAACCGGGGCGGTCGAGGTTGTCGCATACCATGTCACCGACGACTTCGGCACCATCGTCAATCCGAAGCTGCTGGCCGGGCAGGTGCACGGCGGTGTCGTCCAGGGCATCGGCCAGGCGCTGTTCGAGCAGGCCCTCTACGAGCCGGACAGCGGTCAGCTCCTTTCCGGCTCGTTCGCCGACTACCCGTTGCCCCGCGCCGGGGACGTGCCGCCGTTCGGCTTGGCCTTCAACGTCGTGCCCTGCACCACCAATCCGCTCGGCATCAAAGGCGCCGGCGAGGCGGGAACCATCGGCGCCTGTCCCGCGGTGATCAACGCCATCCTTGATGCGTTGGCCCCATTGGGGGTCAAGCACCTTGACATGCCCGCGACGCCGGAGAAGATCTGGCGCGCCATCCGCGCCGCCGCTTCTCCTCCAACCCTTTGAACTGGAGCAACACCTAAATGTGGACCATCACAGAACGGCTGGTCGATCAGGTGCGATCGATCGCCGAGAGCGCTGGCGAAGAGATCCTCCGCGTCTACCGTACCGACTTCGACGTCGAGAGGAAGGGTGACGCTTCGCCGGTGACCGAAGCGGACCGCCGCGCCGAGCAGATGATCATCGAGGCGCTCCGCACCGAGATCGGATCCGACCTGCCCATCGTCGCCGAGGAGGAAGTGGAGGCCGGTCGGGTGCCCGAAGTGGGTGACGGGCCGTTCTGGCTGGTGGACCCGCTCGACGGCACCAAGCAGTTCATCAACCGTCAGGGCGAGTTTACCGTCAACATCGCCCTGATCGAGAACCGCCGGCCGCAGTTGGGCGTGGTGCACGCGCCGGCGGTCGACACGACGTACTGGGGCAGCCGCCACGGCGCCTTTCGCCGCAACGACGGCGGAGAGGCGCAAGCCATCCACTGCCGGACGTTCCCGGAGCGGGGCATCATCGCCGTCGCCAGCCGCTCTCATCGCACCCCCGAGACGGACGATTTCCTGAACAAATTCGACGTGGCGGAGGCCATCAGTTCGGGCAGCTCCATCAAGTTCTGCATGGTCGCCGACGGCCGCGCCGACCTCTATCCGCGCCTGGGGCGGACAATGGAGTGGGACACTGCCGCCGGCCACGCGGTGGTGCGCTTCGCCGGCGGCAGTGTTTCGAACCTCGACGGCAGCGAGTTCCTCTACGCAAAGCCGGGCTTCGAGAACCCGCACTTCGTGGTGCGCGGCGCGCCGCCCGCGTCATGACCGGCACGGCTGGCATGACCGGCACGGTTGAGTGACCGGCGGCTCGCACAACGTCCGAGCGGCGACCGCCGAGACCATCGCCGAGGCGGCAGCGCGCCTTGCCGCGGGCGAGTTGGTGGCGTTTCCGACCGAGACCGTCTATGGCCTCGGCGCCGATGCCACCAACGATCTCGCCGTGGCGGCGGTGTTCAAGGCCAAGCAGCGGCCGCGCTTCAATCCCCTGATCGTCCACGTCGTCGACTTCAAGGCGGCAGAGCGCATCGCCAAGTTCGATGCAAAGGCGGAAGCCGTAGCGGCGTGGCACTGGCCCGGTCCGCTGACCCTGGTGCTGCCGCGGCGGGCGGACGCCGGCCTCTCCTATCTGGTCAGCGCCGGCCTGAACACGGTGGCGGTGCGGGTGCCGAGCCACGCCATCGCGCAGGCGTTACTGGCAAAGTGCGGTCGACCGGTGGCGGCGCCGAGTGCCAATCCCTCCGGGCGGGTCAGCCCGACCACGGCGGCCCACGTGGCGGACACGCTCGGAACCGCGGCAGCCATGATTCTCGATGGCGGACCCTGCCCGGTCGGCGTCGAGTCGACGGTGCTCGACCTTACCGGTCCCAAGCCCGTCCTGTTGCGCCCGGGTGGTCTGGCGGTGGAGTCGTTGGAGCGGCGCATCGGTCCGATCGCGCCGGCCGGCGGCGGCGATCGCCCCCGCGCGCCCGGCATGCTCGCCCGCCACTACGCGCCGGCGGTGCCGGTTCGTCCCAATGCCTTTGCCGTCCACCCCGGCGAGGCGCTGCTCGGGTTCGGTCCGGAGGCGGTGAACGCGACCCTCAATCTCAGTCCGCGCGGCGATCTCCAGGAGGCTGCCGCCAACCTGTTCGCCATGCTGCGGCAACTGGATCGTCCCGAAGCCTACACCGCCATCGCCGTGATGCCGATCCCCTGCGCCGGCCTCGGCCGCGCCATCAATGACCGCCTCCGCCGTGCCGCCGCGCCTCGCCCGCCGGCCGGTGAGGGAACGGGCGACGTTTGGGATGCCGAGCGCGGTCCGGCTGCCCCCTGCGTGCTGCCGGGGACGGGCGACAGGGACGACGGGTAACAGCGGATCGCCCTCGCCCGCCGGTCGCACCTCATGAGCGATGACCATGCGCCGTCGTTGCGGCGCCGCCGCGAGACGCTTAAGTAGAAATCATGAAAAACCTTGCCGAAACTGCCGTCGAGGCGATTCACCAGGAGGCGCTGCAGGCGATCCGCCATGTGGTCGGGCCCAAGGGCTGGATAGACGCGGCGGACGATGTGGAGCCTTATCTGGTCGAGGAGCGCGGCCTGTTCCGCGGACGCTGCGACGCCGTTGTCCGCCCCGCCGATACGGCGGAAGCGGCAGAGGTGGTGCGCCTCTGCTCGGACGCCGGCATTTCGATCGTCCCCCAGGGCGGCAACACCGGTCTCTGCGGCGGCGGCGTGCCGGACGGCGGCATCGTTCTGTCGACCACGCGCCTGAAACGCATCCGCCGCATCGATCGCGACAACCGCACCATGGTCGTAGATGCCGGGGTGGTCCTCGCCGACGTGCAGGCGGCGGCGGACGAGGCCGGCCTCCTGTTCCCGCTCAGCCTTGGCGCCGAGGGGAGCTGCTGCGTTGGCGGCAACCTCGCCACCAACGCCGGCGGGACCAATGTGGTTCGCTACGGCAATGCCCGCGACTTGGTGCTGGGGCTGGAAGTGGTGTTGCCGGACGGACGCGTCTGGAACGGGCTCCGGGAGCTGCGGAAGGACAACACCGGCTACGACCTGAAGGCGCTGTTCCTCGGCGCCGAGGGCACCCTCGGCATCATCACCGCTGCGGTCCTCAAGCTGTTTCCCAAGCCGCGCTCGAGCGCCACGGCGCTTGCCGCGGTACCCACGGTGAATGCCGCGGTCGATCTCCTCAGCCGGGTACAGGACGCCATCGGCGACAGCCTGAGCGCCTTCGAATTCATGGGCCGCCGCGGTATAGACTTCGCCATCCGGCATGTGGACGGCATCATCGATCCGTTGGCGGAGCCGCATCCGTTCTATGTTTTGATCGCGCTCGCCACGCCGCGGGCGGACGCGGCGCTCGCAACGGCGCTGGAAGACGTGCTGGCGGCAGCGTATGAAAGCGACCTGGTGAGCGACGCCGTCGTCGCCGCCAGCGAGACGCAGGCGCGGGAGCTGTGGCGCATTCGCGAAGCCATACCCGAGGGCCAGAAGCCGGAAGGCGGCAGCATCAAGAACGACGTGTCCGTCCCCGTCTCGAAGGTAGCGACGTTTCTCGATCAGGCGACGGAGGCGGTGGAGGCGGCGCTGCCCGGCATCCGGGTCGTGCCGTTCGGCCACCTCGGCGACGGCAACGTCCACTTCAACCTCACGCAGCCGGAAGGCATGGATGCGGCCGCGTTCCTCGCCGAATGGGACCGCTTCGACCGCATCGTCTCCGACATCGCCATCGGCCTCGGCGGCAGCTTTTCCGCCGAGCACGGCATCGGCCGCCTCAAGTGCGTCGACATGCAGCGCTATAAGTCGGAGGTCGAACTCGACCTGATGCGGACCCTCAAGCGCGCCATCGACCCCAAGGGCATCCTGAACCCCGGCAAGGTGATCACCACGTAGCGCAGCGGTTCATTTAGAGAATGCGCCATTGCTGCACGTAACTCTTGATTCTCGTGAACACTACCACCCATTCGACTGAACCATCGAACGGGTCTGTGCGCCGGACGGGCGGCGCCGGTTCCCCACTGCCGGCATAGCGAGCATGTTCTTGACAGTGGAAGCCGCGGTCAAAAAGGAGAGACGCCCGGCATGACCGCGCCAATGCGGCCGACCGAGTGGTGGTGGGTGCGGCACGCGCCCGTCATTGGGCCCGCGGGCTGCATCCACGGTCAACATGATGTCGCCTGCGATCTCTCGGACCGGGACTGTCTCGCCGCCCTTGCCCGGGCGCTGCCGGACGACGCGGTGTGGCTGGTGACGTCGCTTCGCCGCACCCGCGACACTGCCGCGGCGATCGCCGCCATGGGGAAACATGTGCCGGAGCCGATCGTCGAGCCGGACTTCGTCGAGCAGAGCTTCGGCCGCTGGCAAGGGTTGAACTGGGAGGAGATGCAAGAACGGGATCCGGCCGCCTATGACGCGTTCTGGCAAGACCCGACCCGCAATCCGCCGCCGGGCGGGGAGAGCTTCGCGGCGCAGATGACGCGGGTCGCCGGCGCCATCAACCGCCGCACCACCGAGTTCGCAGGCCGCCGCGTCGTCAGCATCAGCCACGGCGGCACCATTCGGGCGGCAGTGGCGGCGGCGCTGGCGCTCGCGCCGGAAGCGGCGATGGCGGTGGTGATCGACACCCTCTCGGTCACCCGCTTCTCGTTCGTGGAGGACGGCCTGTTGCGTGGCCGCGGGGGCGTCTGGCTGGTCCAGGGCGTCAACGCACCATGCCGGTGGGATTTGGGCGGCGGAAAATGAGGGGGTGCTTCAACTTTGCCCGAACAGGCCGCTGAGGTCGATGGTGATCCCGGGTAGAGCCGCCACAGTGAGGGCTGCCGGTTCCCGAAGCTCACGCCTGTCGGTGTAGGTGTGGCCCTCGGGGCGGCGGTGCACCGTCAGCGCGCGCGTCTCCAGATCGACGATCCACACCTCCACAATGCCGGCTCGGGCATAGAGCGGCAGCTTGACGTCCCGGTCGTAGCGGAGACTGGTGTCCGACACTTCGATCACCAGGTACGCGTCATCCGGCTGCGGATGCCTCTCGCGGAAAAAATCGTCACGTCGGGCGACGAGCGTCAGATCCGGATGCACCTCCGTGCGCTCGTCTATTAGCACCGGATTCTGAACACGGACCCGCGCATGATTGGTGACCGCCGCAAACAGTCGTTCGGCGAGAAAATCAACGACGCCGGCATGGGCGCTGCCGATCGGGCTCATGTCGATGATTTCTCCCTCCACCAATTCGACGCGCTCCTCGGGGGCGAACACCCCTGCGCCCTCCATCCGGTGGAAGTCGCTCACACTCAGCTTGTGACGCTGATACGAAGCTTCGGCAGTCGCGGACATCGCAGCGCTCTCCCATGCGTACCATTCGTGCCTAACCAGCAATTTGTAGTCATCTGCCGCAGGGACAACAACGGCAGGGGTTGTCGTCGTGGTTCATCCTCCATTCCGTCGATCGAAACGCCTGATTCGCCCGTGCCACTTCTTGAAGACGCGCCCGTCGCAGAAAAAGCCGTTGCAGCGCAGAATGTTCACACCGGTTGCTGACGCGATCATCGGGCGCCGCGTACCATCCTCCGGGCTACTGTCTGCCAAGATTCGTCTGCAGCGATTAATCTGCAGGGACAAGGAGAGGCTCTCCATGCGCACCCCGCTCGCGATCGTCACGACTACCGTCTTCATGCTCCTCATAGGCGCTTGCGTTTCAAGCTTGCCACCGCGTGCGGACGCCGAGGTCCTGGTGGAAAGGTCGCGTCTGAGCCTGGAGGCCTTCAAGAAGGGACCTGAAGAACCCGATCAGAAGTTCCGCAACGAACTCGCTCATGCTCAGGGCTTGATGATTTTCCCGTCGGCCTTCAAGGGCGCCTTCGTGCTCGGCGCCGAGGGTGGCGACGGCATTCTGATCGTGAAGGACGAGAACGGCCAGTGGGGTTACCCGGCGTTCTACACGATGGGCGCCGGCAGCTTCGGCTTCCAGATCGGCGCCGTCGCGTCCGAAATCATCTTGGTGCTGCGCAGCGATCGGGCGGTTCAGGCGGTGGTCTACAACCAGGGCAAGCTGGGGGCTGACATGGGGGTGACGGTTGGCACCATTGGCGGCGGCCTGGAAGGCTCGACGACCACCAATGTCGGCCCCGACATCGTCGGCTTCTCACACGGCACCGGCGTCTACGCCGGCTTGTCCCTCGAAGGCGCCGCCCTGGTCCGTCGCACGGACCTGAACGAGGCGTACTACGGGCCGGGCGCCAACCCAGCCGCCATCGTCTTCCAGCAAAAATACATGAACGCCCACGCAGAGAACCTGCGCACTGCCCTCGTCATGTGATCGGCCACCGCTAATTCAGCGGCGTATTCGAGGAACACTGCATTGCTGCACGTAACCTGCTGATTCTCGTGCGCACGATGACCCGTCCATTCGACAGGATCATTCGGGCCGGTCCGTGCACTAGTTGAACACCGCGCGAGGTTCGGGGACGCCGTGCGGGTCCTCGTGGATCAGCACTTCGGCGGTGGGGTAGGCCGCTTCGATCTCAGCCATGACGGCCTCGGCGATCGAGTGTGCCTCAAGGAGGGTGAGGCTTCCTTCCATCTCCAGGTGAAGCTGGATGAAGGCGTGGCTGCCGGCGGCTCGAGTACGGAGGTCGTGCATGCCGATCACCCCGGGATGCGCCTGGGCGATGGCGCGGATGCGGTCGCGGTCTTCCTGCGGCAACTCCCGGTCCATAAGCTGGTTGAGACTGCCGTTGAGGATCTCCCACACGCCGCGCAGAACGATCAAGCCGACCGCGATGGCGAACAGCGGGTCGGCAAGGGTCCAGCCGAACTGGCTTGACAGCACGAGGGCGAGGACGACCGCGCCGTTGGTGAGCACATCGGTCGCGTAGTGCAGCGAATCGGCGCTTATGGCCACAGAACGGGTGCGGCGCACCACATGGCGTTGGTAGAGCACCAGCGCGACGGTGAGCACGATGGACAGCGCCATCACCGCGAGCCCGACCTCGCTGCGTTCGATCGGGCGCGGGTGGAACAGGCGGCTGCCGGCCTCGAACAACAGGAACAGCACCGAGCCGCTGATGAAGGCCGCCTGAGCGAGCCCCGCGAGCGGCTCCGCCTTGCCGTGCCCGAACCGGTGTTCGCGGTCGGCTGGCTGGATCGCCTGCCGCACCGCGACCAGATTGACGACCGAGGCCGCCAGATCGAGCATCGAGTCGATGAGAGTCGACAGGATGCTCATCGAGCCGGTCATGAACCACGCGACGGCCTTGGCGACAATCAACACGCCGGCGACGGCGACGGCGGCCACCGCCGCCCGGCGCTTGAGACGGTTGCCGTGTTCACTGGTGGCCGACACATCGCTCATGGATACAGCTCCCTGATCTCCCACCGGCCCTCCGTCCGCCGATAAACGAACCGCATGTGCAGGCGGAACGTGCCTTCCTCCCAAAACTCGATGACCTGCGGGATCAACCGGAACCCGGACCAGAACGGCGGCCGCGGCACCGTGCCCACCGGATGACGGGCGGTCACGCGGGCGAGGCGCGCTTCCAATTCGAACCGCCCCTGCAGCGGCTGCGACTGCTTGGAGGCCCAGGCACCCAGCTGGCTGATGCGCGGCCGGGTCGCGAAGTAGGCGTCGGCCTCGGCATCGGACACCGGCACCACGGTACCCTCGATGCGCACCTGACGCTTGCGGCTCTTCCAGTGAAAGCACAGCGCCGCGCGGGGATTGGCGGCGAGTTCCTGCGCCTTGCGGCTGCCGAGATTGGTGTAGAACACAAAGCCGCGGTCATCGACGCCCTTCAACAGGACCATACGCGCCGATGGCGCCCCGTCGACGCCCACCGTGGCCAGCGTCATGGCGTTCGCGTCGCTCGGCTCCGAGCTTTCGGCTTCAGCCAGCCACGCCTCGAACCGCGCGAAGGGGTCTTCGTCGGAGTGCCGCGTCATCCTGTCCCTGCTCCTCCAAGGGTGGCGTTGCGTCCCGCCCACATCCTCCATATACAAGCATGGTGCGACTTCGGATGCGATGTCGGATGGCGACCTGGGCATGCGATGTGGCCGGCAGCCCGTGGCGACACCCGTGATACCGCGACAGCGGGGCCGCGCGGCGGACGAATGACAACTGGCGAAGCACACGTGCGCGATCCTTATCAGGTTCTGGGAATCAAGAGGGGCGCAGACGCGAAGGAGGTCAAGAAGGCCTACCGCAAGCTTGCCCGCGATTTGCATCCCGATCTGCATCCGGGGGACAGCAAGGCGGAAGACCGCTTCAAAGAGGTCGCGGCGGCCTACGACTTGCTGTCGGATGCCGAGAAAAAGGGGCGGTACGACCGCGGCGAGATCGACCCCAGCGGTGCGCCGAAGGCGGAACGGACCTTCTACCGCAACTATGCCGAAGGCGACTCCGGCGCCCGCTACCATGATCCGCGCGAGTTCTTCCGCGACTTCGAGGGCACGGACATTTTCAGCGACTTGTTCGGCCGCGGCGCCCGCACGGCCGCGGCGCGCGGCGCCGACACCAGGGCGACGCTCGACGTGGACTTCGTCGACGCCGTTGTCGGCGCGAGCCGCGAAATCATCCTCTCGAACGGAAAGCGGCTGAAAGTGACCATTCCGCCGGGATCGGCGGATGGCCAGGTGCTGCGCCTCAAGGGCCAAGGCATGGCGGGAACCGGCGGCGGCGAGACCGGCGACATCCTGATCGAGCTCAAGGTCCACCCCCATCCGCAGTTCGAGCGCAAGGGCGACGACATCCACGCTGAACTTCCGGTCACCCTCGCCGAGGCGGTGCTCGGCGCCCGCGTGGAGGTGCCGACCATCGACGGTCGGGTCACCCTCACCATCCCCAAAGGCTCCAATACCGGTAGCCGATTGCGGTTGCGCGGCAAGGGCGTGCCGCGCGCCGGCGGCGGCGGCCGTGGCAATCACTACGTGACACTGAAGGTGGTGCTACCCGATCAGCCGGATGCGGAGCTCACCAAGCTGGTGGAGGAGTGGAGCACGCGCCACCCGTACAACGTTCGCGGCTCATAGGGTGAGGCACCGGGAATGGCGACATTCGAGGACATCATCCAGATCTATCACATCGACCGGGTCCAGCTGACGACGTGGATCCGGCGGCGGTGGGTGCGTCCGCAGGAAACGCCGGCTGGCTTGACGTTCGACGACGTGGACCGGGCGCGCCTCGATCTCATACGGGAACTGCACCGGGATTTCGCGGTGGATGACGACGCTCTCGATCTGGTGCTGACGCTGCTCGACCAATTATATGCGGCTCGCCAGATTTTGCGGACGGTCGAGGAGGCGGTCGAGAAGCTGCCCGCGCCGATGCGCGCCGAATTCCGCCAACACCTAGCGCGGAGTGCGGATTAGCACGGGGCTCGGCATGGTCCCCGCCGCTGAACTCCGATCCTCCTCCAGCAGCAACGAGCGGAGACTAACCCCGAGCGCCTCCCGCCGCCGCTCCCCGTCCCGGCGCAGCAACTTCTCCAGACGTAGCAGCCAGCCATCCTCGTCCGGTCCGCCCGCGTCCAGCGTCTCGGGCGGCACATCGAGATCGAGCGCCGCCAGGAGGTGGTAGAGGGTGGTCGATTCTGGGTTGCGGGCGGGCAGCCACCGACCGTGCTTGGTGATATCGACGAAGCGCTCTTCGCGCAGCGTCTCCAGCATGGCGTCGACCGTGGCGTCGGTCACCGAGGCGACCGACTGCAGCAACGCGCGCCGCTTGAGCCCGCCGCCGGTCTCCGTACAGCGATAAAGTTGCGCAAGGAGCGTCAAAGCCAGCTTAAGGCGCTCTGCCGGGGTGAGCGCGTTCGGGCCAAACCTCCGTCTCCGCCCCCATTCCGGCAGCGCCGACGTGATGATCGCGCCGAGCAGGATCACAGCCCAAGACAGATACATGTAGAACAGAAAGATGGGGAGAATCGCCAGCGCCCCGTACAGGGTCTGGTAGGTAGGGAAGTTGGCGATATACAGGGTGAATCCGACACGCAGCAAGACGAAGGCGAAGCCGGCGACGACAGCGCCGAGCAACGCATGCCGGAATTTGACCGGCCGGCTCGGCAGGATCATGTAGAACATGGTGAATGCCGCGATCGCCAGCGCCGCCGGAACGATGGCGCCGGCGAACGCCAACCCGCCCTGGATCTGTTCGCCGCCGAGCGATCGGGTATAGGCGTGGAACACGGTGGCGAGAGAGAAACTTGCCCCCAACAGCAGCGGGCCCAGCGTCAGGATCGCCCAGAACACCAGCAAGCGGGTGGCGATCGGACGCGGTTTCGACACCCGGAAGATGTCGTTCATCGCCGCTTCGACGGTCGAGAACAGCAGCAACGCGACCACCGCCAGACCGATCACGCCGATGGCGGTCACGCCACGCGCGGCGCCCAGAAACTGATCGAGGTACTCTTGCGCCGCATCGACGGCCTCGGGCAGAAAATTGGAGAAGATGAACGCCCTTATCTGGACCTGTATGTTGTCGAACACCGGGAATGCGGCCAGCACCGCGAAGCCGATCGCCATCAACGGCACCAGCGCCAGCAAGGACGTATAGCTCAGCGACGCAGCCACCATGAGGCCGCGGTCCTTATCGAAGCGGTGCCACACCAGCACCGCGAACGTCTTCAGGTTCTCCCAACCGATCTTGGCCGTTGCGAGTCCCATCACCGCACCCGCCTCCCGCAATTGACGCGAACGCTGTCATCATATAAGGCCATGAGACGCTGGGGAAACGCCAGAGCGGAATTTGATCATCGTCGTCTCGGCGGTTCGACGTTGGCGGGTTTCCTCGACCTCCAAGCGGCCCATGTCGCCGCCGATCTGCGACGGCGTCGATGTGGACTCCCGATGCAATAGAGGAGAATTCCGATGACCAGGACTGCACCGCTCATGGCCGGCAAGAAGGGGCTGATCATGGGTGTGGCGAACGAGCGGTCGATGGCGTGGGGTATCGCGCGGTCGCTGCACGCACATGGCGCAGAGCTGGCGTTCACCTACCAGGGCGAAGCGCTCGAGAAACGGGTGCGGCCGCTGGCCCAGTCCCTCGACTCCGACCTGTTGGTGTCGTGCGATGTGGGCGACGAAGCGCAACTGGCCACGACCTTCGACGTGATCGCGGACGGCATGGGGTCGATTGACTTTGTCGTCCACGCCATTGCCTTTTCGGACAAGGAGCAACTCAAGGGGCGCTACGTCGACACCACCGCGGACAACTTCAGCGAGTCGTTGCTGATCTCCTGCTACTCTTTCACCGCGGTCTGCCGACACGCGGAACGGCTGATGCCGAACGGCGGCAGCCTGTTGACCCTTACGTACCTGGGCGCCGAGCGGGTGATGCCGCACTACAACGTCATGGGAGTCGCCAAGGCGGCGCTGGAAGCCAGCGTCCGCTATCTGGCCGAGGATCTCGGCCGTCAACGGATCCGGGTCAATGCCATCTCCGCGGGGCCGATGAAGACGCTGGCCGCTTCGGGTATCGGCGACTTCCGGTATATCTTGCGCTGGAACCAGTACAATTCCCCGCTCCGCCGCAATGTCACCCTGGACGAGGTGGGCGGCGCCGCGCTCTATCTGCTGAGCGATCTCGCGTCCGGGGTCAGCGGCGAAGTCCACCACGTCGACTGCGGCTATCACGCCATCGGCATGCTGGCGCCGGACGCGGCGCCGCAGGTCCGCGCGATGCTGGAAGGCTTCAAGTCCGAGTAGCGGGTCGTGTCCGGCAACACCTTCGGCCATCTCTTTCGCGTCACCTCGTTCGGCGAGAGCCACGGCGCCGCCATCGGCTGCATCGTCGACGGCGCACCGCCCCGCATTCCCCTGAGCGAGGCGGACATCCAGGTGTGGCTCGACCGGCGGCGGCCGGGGCAGAGCCGTCACACCAGCCAGCGGCGCGAGCCGGACCGGGTCCGGATCTTGTCCGGCGTGTTCGAGGGCGTCACCACCGGCGCACCGATCGGTTGCGTCATCGACAATGTCGATGCGCGCTCCAAGGACTATTCGGACATCAAGGACCTGTTTCGCCCCGGCCACGCCGATTTTACCTATCACCAGAAATACGGGGTGCGAGACTACCGCGGCGGCGGTCGCTCCAGCGCCCGCGAAACCGCCATGCGCGTCGCCGCCGGCGCGATCGCCCGCAAGGTGCTGGGCGAGCGTGTGGGGATCCGCGGCGCCCTGGTGCAGATCGGACCCCACGCAATCAACCGCAGCGACTGGGACTGGCAGGAGGTGGAACGCAATCCATTCTGGAGCCCCGACGCCGGCGCCGCCATGGTGTGGGAACAGCATCTTGATGCGGTGCGCAAATCCGGCGGATCGACTGGCGCCATCGTCGAAGTCGTGGCGTCGGGCGTGCCCGTCGGTCTAGGCGCCCCCACCTTCGACCGCCTCGACGCCGACATCGCCAAGGCGATGATCAGCATTCCCGCCGCCAAGGGCGTGGAGTTCGGCAGCGGCTTCGCCGCCGTCGCGATGACCGGGCCGGAGCACAATGACGCGATGCGGATGCAGGACGGCCAGCCGGTGTTCCTCACCAACCACGCCGGCGGCGTGCTCGGCGGCATCTCATCGGGCGGGGACATCGTCGTCCGCGTCGCCATCAAGCCGACCAGTTCGGTCGCCACCCCGCAACAAACCGTCACCGTCGGCGGCGAGGAGACGGAGGTTGTTACCCGCGGCCGCCACGACCCGTGCGTCGGCATCCGCGCCGTGCCGGTGGCGGAAGCGATGCTGGCGCTGGTCCTCGCCGACCACTGGCTCCGCCACCGGGCCCAGTGCGAAGAATGATGCGGAGAAGGACCACGCCCTCCGGTTCCGTTAGCGCTGGCCTCGAACGTGCATGGCAATTCCCAAGGAAGGGGAACCGCCATGCTTCAACGCCAAGTCGTTTCCATGTCGATGCTGATGCTTTTGATGGCGCTCGCCTTCATGCAGGCGATGCACGCCGCGCATGGGGCGCTGCCGCGAGCCGGCGATCCCGGCCGCACGCTCTGCGCGCGGGAGATCCGCCACCAGGAGCGCACCCACAACATTCCGCAGCACCTGCTCGCCGCGATCGCTTTGGCGGAGTCGGGACGCTGGGATGCCTCCCGCAAGGAAAGTTTTGCCTGGCCATGGACGGTGATGGCCGAGGGCAAGGGGCGCTTTTTGCCGAGCAAGGCGGAGGCCGTCGCTACCGTCCGCCGCCTCCAGGCTGAGGGGGTGCGCAACATCGACGTCGGCTGTATGCAGATCAATCTCCGCTATCATCCGGACGCGTTCGCAAGCCTGGACCAAGCGTTCGATCCTGCCGCCAACGCCGCCTACGCGGCAACCTTCCTTGCAGCGTTGTTCAGGGAAACCGGGTCTTGGGAGCGGGCGGTAGCGCGCTACCACTCGGCGACGCCCGAACACGCCATCCCCTATCGTGAGCGGGTGATGACGCTGTGGGCGCGGGTTCGAAACGATCCGCCGGCGTTTGACCCGCCGGCGCCGCCAGCAACGACAGTGGCGACATCGCCCCCGGATTTGGCGGCGCCCATCGATCATGAGCGAATGGCCCGCATCAGCGCCGCCAGGACCGCCGCGGCGCCGCGGCAGCGGTCGATCCTGACCGCCGGCGGCGCGAGCGGTTCCGTAGTTCGCCGCGACGCCGACCACGCCGCGCTGTTTGCCGAGAACCGCCGCCGGCAGCTTCAAGAGTGGCGGAGCCTGGTGAAACGCCTCAAGAGCGCCACCACCATGGCCGCGGCGCCCTGACCGGCGCAGCCGGGTGTTCAGGCCGCCGCCGGTATGAGGGGAAAGTCCGCCGGTGGGACCGGCCTGCCGAGCAGGAAGCCTTGAGCCAGGTCGCAGCCTTCGGCCTTGAGAAACGCGAGCTGCGTCTGGGATTCGACAGACTCGGCCGCGACGGCTACGCCGCAATCGCGGGCGAGACTGATGATGGAGCGGACCGGACCGCGGGTAGCGCCGGCGTGCGCACATGCAACAAGGCCAGGAGCTGACTCTTGGTTGCGGCCTCGCGAAACCCGTTATCCCCGGTCGTGCGCTCGCCCATAGTAGCCATCAATATCCCCCAACCCGGGCGGTAGCTGGGGCCGACATTGCGGTGCAGGCGACGGGCTCGGCGCGCCGCTGAGAATGGCGGAGAAGGGATTGCAATTTGGCGTCCGGCGCGCTACCGTTGTATATCGCGCTGCAAAATGCGCCATGGAGCGGCGCTGGGACGGACGCTGGACGGGAGAACGGGATGCCGTTACTTCACTGGCGGCAGAACATGAGCCTCGGCCACGAGGCGCTGGACGCCGATCATAAGCATCTCATCAATCTGATGAACCGCCTGCACTACATGATGCTTGCCGGCGACGAGGCCGCAGCGATCCATGGCACGCTCGACGACCTGCTGCACTACGTGCAGTACCATTTCGAGCGCGAGGAAGGGCTGATGCGGCGAAGCGGCTATCCGAACCGCGAAGCTCACCGGTCCCTCCATCATGAGTTGGAGGAACGCCTCCGCATGTTCAAAAGCGCCTATGAATGGAGCCCCGAGACTTTCGACCGGCCGGATTTCTACGACTTCGTCACCGACTGGCTCCTGGTCCACTTCATGTGCGAAGACATGCGCATCAAGCCTTACGTCGCGGCCCTTAAAGAAGCGGAATCGGTCTAGGCGCGCAGCGCTGAGGTCGACGGCGTCATGTCGCCCTCGGCCGTCCCCCGCGGCCGCCCTACAGCAGCATGGTCAGCGGCTGTTCCAGGAGTTTCTTGAGAGCGGCGAGAAACTCTGCGCCCACGGCGCCGTCGACGGCGCGATGATCGGCGGAGAGAGTGCAGGTCATTATAGTAGCAATGGTAAGCGCCCCGTCCTTGACCACCGGCCGCGGCTCGGCGACGCCGACCGCGAGCAGGCAGGTCTGCGGCGGATTGATGATTGCCGCGAACTCCCGGATGCCGTACATGCCGAGGTTGGAGATGGTGAAGCCGCCGCCCTGGTACTCCTCCGGAGCCAGCTTGCCGTCGCGCGCCTTCACCGCCAAAGCTCGCACCTCCGATGAGATTCCCGCCAGGCCCTTGCGGTCGGCATCGCGGACGATCGGGGTGATCAGCCCGTTGGGGGTGGCGACGGCGACCGAAATATCGACGGCCTCGTAGAGCCGGAGCGCGTTGTCGCCCCATGCCGAATTGCATGCGGGATGACGGCGAAGCGCCGTCGCCGCCGCTCTGATGATGAAATCGTTGAGCGAAAGCTTGTACGCGCCCTCGCCGGTGGACGACGAGCTGTTGAGTTGGTCGCGCAATTCGATCAGCGCGTCGACGTTGCAGTCTATGGTCAGGTAGTAGTGCGGGATGTCCCGCTTTGACGCCGTCAAGCGTTCGGCGATGACCTTGCGCATGGTCGTGTGCGGCACGTCTCGGTAGGGGCGGCCGGTCTCGGGCAGCTGAGGCGCCGGCTTCGCGGGTGCCGCCTTCCCAGGTGTCGCAGGCGCACCCAGAGCTTCGCCGGCGGCTTGGCGCGCGGCTCCAGGCTCGGGCGCCGCTTCGGCGGCGGGCTTGGCGGTGCCGGCGGTGATCGCCGCCTCCACATCGCGCTTGATCACCCGACCGTTGGGTCCCGACCCACCGATGCGCGCCAGATCCAAACCCGCCTCAGCGACCATTCGCCGCGCCAATGGGCTCGCAAAAATGCGTGATCCCCGACCCGCCTGCGGAGTCGGCGCCTCTGCAGGGACTGCTTTCGCAGCCGGCATTGCCTCAGGTTCCGCTGTTTCCGGCTCCTGGGCCGTGGGTCCTGGCTCCTGACGCGGAGCCGGCGCGGCGTCCAGCGCCGCTGGGTCCTCGCCCTCTTCCAGGATCAGCGCGATCGGCGTGTTGACGGCGACGCCGTCGGTCTCTGCCGGCACCAGGATGCGCCCCAGCACCCCTTCATCGACGGCCTCGACCTCCATGGTGGCCTTGTCGGTCTCGATCTCGGCGACCACGTCGCCGGCGGCCACATCGTCCCCCTCCGACTTGAGCCAGCGGGCGAGCCGGCCCTCGGTCATCGTCGGCGACAGCGCCGGCATCAGGATGGGGATGGGCATGGCTTTGGCTCGTCTAACGGTAGCAGACGGCGCGGGCGGCGGCGGCGATGCCGTCGGGCCGCGGCAGAGCGAGGCGCTCGAGGTTGGCGGCGTAAGGCATCGGCACGTCGGCGCCCGTCACCCGCGTCACCGGTGCGTCCAGATGGTCGAACGCGTGCTCCATCATCAGGGCCGCGATCTCGGAGCCGATCCCGGCCGCCGGCCAACCCTCCTCGACGGTGACGATGCGGTTGGTCTTGCGGACCGATGCGGCGATGGTATCCACGTCGATCGGGCGCAGCGAGCGCAGGTTGATGACCTCGGCGTCGATGCCGTCGGCGGCCAACAGCTCCGCCGCTTCGAGCGCCATGCCGACCATGCGCGAGAACGCGGTGATGGTTACGTCTCTGCCGGGGCGCTCCACATGGGCGCGGCCGATGGGCAGCACGAAGTCCGGATCGGTCGGCGCCTCGAAGCTCTGGCCGTACATGATCTCGTTTTCAAGCACCAGCACCGGGTTGGGATCGCGGATGGCGGCCTTGAGCAAACCCTTGGCGTCCGCCGCCGACCACGGCGACACTACCTTGAGGCCGGGACAGTGGGCGTACCACGACGCATAGCATTGAGAGTGCTGGGCGGCGACGCGGGCGGCGGCGCCGTTGGGACCGCGGAACACGATCGGCGAGCCCATCTGGCCGCCGGACATGTAGAGGGTCTTGGCGGCCGAGTTGAGGATCTGGTCGATGGCCTGCATGGCAAAGTTGAAGGTCATGAACTCGACGATCGGCCGCATCCCGGCGAACGCCGCGCCGACCCCGAGCCCGGCGAAGCCCTGCTCGGTGATCGGCGTGTCGATCACCCGCTTCGGCCCGAATTCGTCGAGCAGGCCCTGGCTGACCTTGTAGGCGCCCTGGTACTGGGCGACCTCCTCACCCATCAGGAACACCTCCGGATTGCGCCGCATCTCCTCGGCCATGGCGTCGCGCAGCGCCTCGCGCACGCTCATCATCGCCGTCGGCCCCGAGTACTCGGCGGCGGGCGGCGGCGTCGACGCCTGGATCGGCTCGGCCGGCACCGGCGTCGTAGCCTTGGCGGCGCCAGGCTCCATCGACACCGGCTGCGGACCTTCCTTGCTGAGCGGAAGGGCATCGAGCGCGGACGTATCCTCGCCTTCTTCCAGGATCATCGCGATCGGGCTGTTGACGGCCACACCTTCGGTGCCCTCCGGCACCAGAATCCGGCCGAGAATGCCCTCGTCGACGGCCTCCACCTCCATCGTCGCCTTGTCGGTCTCGATTTCGGCCAGCACGTCGCCGGATGCCACCGCATCGCCCTCCTGCTTCACCCAGCGGGCGAGGGTGCCTTCGGTCATAGTCGGCGACAGCGCCGGCATCAGCACTTGGATCGGCATGGGGGATCTCCGGAAGGCGTTCAGGCTTCGAGGAGGATGTCGGTATAGAGTTCGGACGGATCGGGCTCCGGCGACTCCTGCGAGAACTCGGCAGCCTCGTTGACCACCTCCTTGACGTCGCGATCGATGGCCTTCAGCGCCGCCTCGTCGATGGCGCCGCTGTCAAGCAGGTGAACGCGGAGCGCCTCGATGGGGTCGCTCTCGGTGCGGACCTTCTTGACCTCGTCCTTGGTGCGGTACTTGGCCGGATCCGACATGGAGTGCCCGCGATAGCGATAAGTCCGCAGCTCCATCACATAAGGCCCGTTACCGGCCCGCACGTGGGCGACGACGTCGGCCGCGGCGGCGCGCACGTCGAGCACGTTCATGCCGTTGACCTGGAGTCCGGGGATGCCGAACGCCTCGCCGCGACGGTAGAGGTCGGTGGTCGCGGACGCGCGTTCGACCGATGTGCCCATGCCGTAGCGGTTGTTCTCGATCACGTAGATCACCGGCAGCTTCCACAGCGACGCCATGTTGAAGGATTCGTAGACCTGCCCCTGGTTGGCAGCGCCGTCGCCGAAATAGCAGAAGTTGATACCGCCGTCGCCGCGGTATTTGTGGGCGAAGGCGAGGCCGGTCCCGAGCGGCACCGAGGCGCCCACGATGCCGTGGCCGCCATAGAAATTCTTCTCGCGGCTGAACATGTGCATCGAGCCGCCCTTGCCCTTGGAATAGCCGCCGCTGCGCCCGGTGAGTTCCGCCATCACACCTTTGGCATCCATGCCGCAGGCCAGCATGTGACCGTGATCCCGGTAGGTGGTGATCACCGAATCGACGGCTTCCGAAAGGGAATGAATGCCGACCACCACCGCTTCCTGGCCAATGTAGAGATGGCAGAAGCCGCCGATTAGCCCCATCCCGTAGAGCTGCCCCGCCTTCTCCTCGAACCGGCGGATCAGCAGCATCTGGCCGTAGAGCTCCAGGAGCTGCTCCGAACTCAGCCCGGCGCTCGTTGACGCTTCGGCCGTGCTGTCGTCGTGGCTTGCGGAACTGGCCTCGATTGCCATGGAACCTACCTCTGATCGCTTGAGAATCAGGTGCGGCCGCACGTCGAATGGCGGGCGGGTGGGCGACGATTCTGCATACTATTGCGACGGCTTCGCAGACACAAGGCTCGCCGCGTTCCGCGTATCGGTCGCGATGATGCTCAAGGACGGCCATGTTCGATGTGAGCCTTTGCCTGTACCGGACGGCCGGGCGCCCTGTGGGTCCGCGACGGGAGAGGAAGGCCGCCTGTAATCGTCTCAACACGGTCCCGCCGCTGCGCTTGACCTCGGTCCCCCCTTGCGCCTAGTGTGCATGAGCGAACGATGCGCCGCGCGGAGTTGCAGAAATCCATTTAAGTTGTGAGGGTTGCCTGAGGTTTTTGCGCGCCGGGCGGCGGGTCAAGAGAAACTTTACGGGAGATGGCGGCAACAATGAAACTTCTCGTCGGCGTCAAGCGCGTCATTGATTACAACGTCAAGATCCGCGTCAAGGGCGATGGCTCCGGTGTGGAGACCGCGAACGTCAAGATGTCGATGAATCCCTTCGACGAAATCGCCGTTGAGGAGGCGGTGCGCCTGAAGGAGGCGGGCACCGCAACTGAGATCGTCGCGGTGTCGATGGGCGCGAAGCAGTGTCAGGAAACCATCCGTACCGCGCTGGCCATGGGCGCCGACCGCGGCATCTTGGTCGAGAGCGACGCCGAGTTGCAGCCGCTGGCCGTCGCCAAGCTGTTCAAGGCCTTGGTCGAGCGCGAGACGCCGGACCTGGTGGTGCTCGGCAAGCAGGCCATCGACGACGACTCCAATCAGACCGGACAGATGTTGGCGGCCCTGCTCGGCTGGGCCCAGGGGACCTTCCTTTCCAAGCTTACGTTGAAGGACGGCGAGGCAGAGGTGGTCCGCGAGATCGACGGCGGCCTCGAGACCGTCGCCATCAAACTGCCGGCGGTGCTCACCGCCGACCTCCGCCTCAACACGCCCCGCTACGCGTCGCTTCCCAACATCATGAAGGCCAAGAAAAAGCCTATCGAAACGATCAAGGCCGAAGAGCTCGGCGCCGACATCGCGCCGCGGCTGAAAACGATCAAGGTCGCAGAGCCGCCGAAGCGGGAGGCAGGCGTCCGGGTCGAGAGCGTCGCCGAACTCATGGACAAACTCCGGAACGAAGCGAAGGTCATCTGATGAGCGTCCTCGTCATTGCCGATCACGACAACAAAGCACTTAAGGCCGCCACCCTCAGCACCATTGCCGCCGGGGGTCAACTGGGTGACGTCGCGGTGCTGGTGGTGGGCAGCGACTGCCGCGCCGTCGCCGAGGCGGCGGCCAAGGTGCAAGGCGTCAGCAAGGTGCTTTTGGCCGATGCCGAGGCTTACGCGCATCCGCTGGCGGAGGCATTGGCCCCGCTCATCGTCAAGCTGGCGGCGGATTATTCACATATCCTTGCGCCGGCGATGACCACCGGCAAGAACGTCTTGCCGCGCGTGGCAGCGCTTCTCGACGTGGCGATGCTGTCGGATGTCAGCGCCATAGAAGACGCCGACACCTTCGTCCGCCCGATCTACGCAGGAAACGCGCTGGCGACGGTCAAGAGCGCCGATCCTGTCAAGGTCGTCACCGTGCGCGCCACGTCCTTCGAAAAACCGGACGCCGAAGGGAGCAGTGCGGCAATTGAAGAGATCCAAATCGCAGAGGACCCCGGCCTGTCGCGGTTCATCGGCCAGGAACTGACCAAGAGCGAACGCCCGGAACTGACCACGGCCGGCATCGTCATTTCCGGCGGCCGCGGCATGGGCAGCGGCGAGAACTTCAAGCTGATCGAAGAGTTGGCCGACAAGCTCGGTGCCGCTGTCGGCGCATCCCGCGCCGCGGTCGATGCCGGATTTGTCCCCAACGACTATCAGGTGGGCCAGACCGGCAAGGTGGTGGCGCCGCAGCTCTACATTGCCGTTGGAATTTCGGGCGCCATCCAGCATCTCGCCGGCATGAAGGACAGCAAGGTCATCGTCGCCATCAACAAGGACGAAGAGGCGCCGATCTTCCAGGTCGCGGACTACGGCCTCGTCGCCGACCTGTTCAAGGCCTTGCCGGAGCTGTCTGCAGAGCTGGACAAGTAGAAGCTCCGGACCAGAATCCGGGCGCCTCGGGAGAACGCCGCCGATGGCCATTGCCAAGGTCGCCATCATCGGTGCCGGGCAAATGGGGACCGGTATCGCCGAAGTGTGCAGCGTCGCCGGCTACGATGTCTACCTCATGGACGTCTCCGAAGCCCGCCTTGCGGCCGCCACCGACGCCATCAATGAAAGCCTCGAGCACATCGTCGAGCGCGGCCGCATGACCGAGGCCAACGCACGCCAAGCCCTCGCCCGCATCACCTGCGGCCTGGACTATGCGGGCGTCGGCGACGTGGAACTGGCGATCGAAGCCGCCGACGAAAACGAGGAGATCAAGACCCGTATCTTCCGCGAGTTGTGTCCGGCGCTGCGTCCGGACGCCATCATCACCACCAACACCTCGACGCTGTCGGTGACCCGTCTCGCCGCGCGCACGGATCGGCCGGGTCGGTTCATGGGCACCCACTTCATGAACCCGGTCCAGAAACTGGAGCTGGTCGAACTGATCCGCGCCATCACCACCGACGAGGACACCTTCCGGACCATCCGCGAGTTCGTGACCTCGCTCGGCAAGACGCCGGTGCCGGCCGAGGACTTCCCCGCCTTCGTGGTGCACCGGGTGCTGATGCCGATGATCAACGAGGCGATCTACGTGCTCTACGAGGGCGTCGGCACGGTGGTCAGCATCGACACCGCGATGAAGCTCGGCACACACCATCCCATGGGTCCGCTGGAGTTGGCGGACTTCATCGGCCTCGACACCTGCCTGGTCGCCATGCACAACCTGCACGAAGGTCTCGCCGACACCAAGTACCGGCCGTGCCCGCTGCTCGTCAAATACGTCGAGGCCGGCTGGCTGGGGCGCAAGACGGGGCGCGGCTTTTATGACTACTCGGGGCCTGAGCCGACGCCGACCCGCTGACCGGGCGCCGGGACGGGTTGCAGAAGCAGTCGAATCCACTTGATGCCGCCGAAGGCGTTTGCCATACCTGTGTCATTCGCTGGCCGTCGTTCATAACGGAGCCCCTCGAACTGGTTGCTCAGATGGCAATGCTCGACACGGGGCGGAACAGCGAAATTCAGCCGTTGATCGTCAACAATTTTGCGCTCCGCCTGGCACGCAACGCTGACGAGGTCGACGCGGCGCAGGCCCTCCGCTATCGCATCTTTTACGAGGAGTTGACGGCGGAGCCGACTCCGGAAATGAAGGCCCGCCATCGGGACTTCGACGACTTCGACGACATTTGCGATCACTTGCTGGCCATCGACATGGATCCCGAACACGGCGGCTTCGTCGTCGCCGGAACCTACCGGCTGCTGCGGCGCTCGGTGGCGACGCGGCACTGGGGATTCTACTCCGAGAAGGAATACGACGTCGCCGACCTGCTCAGCTTTCCCGGCGAGATCGTCGAGCTCGGCCGCTCGTGCGTCGACCTGAACTACCGCTCCCGCGGCGTCCTAAAGCTGTTGTGGCGGGCACTGGCGAATTACGTCGCGCATTATGACATCGACCTGTTGTTCGGGTGCGCCAGCTTCCCCGGCACCGAGCCCGACGCCATGCGCGCGCCCCTTTCGTACCTCAACCACTTTCACATGGCGCCGCAGGGGCTGCGGCCCCGCGCCCTCGATCAGCGCTATGTGGGCATGAACCTTCTGCCGCCGTCGGAGATCGACGTGCAGTCGGCGCTCGGGGATTTGCCGCCGCTCATCAAGGGCTACCTGCGGGTCGGCGGGTTCGTCGGCGACGGCGCCGTCATCGACCGCCAGTTCAACACCACCGATGTCTGCATGATCGTCAAGACGGACCAGGTCACCAAGAAATACGACCGCCACTACAAGCGCGGCACCGGCGACCCCCCCGGCAGTTGAGCATGCCCGTGTCCCGCTTGCGGTCGGCAGTGCGGCTGACAGGCTTCATCCTGCTCACGGCGGTGTTGTTGCCGATATACGCGCTCAGCCTGGGCCCGTTCCTCCGCACCAGGCGCCCGATCCAAGTCTTCTGGTGCCGGCTCGTGTGTGTCCTTTGCGGGCTGACCGTCCGTGTCTCCGGTACGCGCCACGACGGCGGCGCCACGCTGTTCGTCAGCAACCACGTCTCCTACCTTGACATCCCCGTCCTCTCCCGGCTGATCGAGGCGACGTTCGTCGCCAAGAGCGAAGTGGCCGATTGGCCATTGTTCGGCCTGATCGCCCGGCTGACGGGGACTGTTTTCGTCGATCGGCTGAGCAGCAAGGCCCGCGGTCAGCGCGCGGAAATTCGCCGCCGGTTGGCGGGCGGCGAGAACCTGTTGCTGTTCGCGGAAGGAACCAGCACGGACGGAACCGCGGTCGCGCCCTTCAAGTCGGCGTTGATGGACGTCGCCGTCGACAGCGCGGCGCCGGCCAACTGCGTCGTGCAACCGGTCTCCGTTACCTACCCCCGCGCCCGCGATGGATCGCCCCTGACCGGCGCGCGAGCGCAGCACTACGCCTGGTACGGCGACAAGACCCTGGCGCCGCACCTTTGGCAAATGCTGGGGCGGCCAGGGGCCGAGGCCGAGGTTCAATTCCATCCGCCGGTGCATCCGGCGTCTTTCGCCGACCGCAAGAGCCTTGCCCGCCACTGTTACGCCGCCGTTGCTTCGGGCGTTGCCGCGGCGCATGCCCGGGCCTATAGCGGGTGGAATAAGCACGCCGCGGAGTAACCGGCCACCGCCGCCAGTGCGGTCACGAACGTGCCCCAAGCGAGGTCGACTACTGCAAAGCGGAGCGGCCAGTCGCGCAAGGTGGCGAGATTGGTCAGATCATACGTCGCGTAGGCGAATAGACCGAACAGGGCGCCGAACACCAACGCGGTGCGCCACGATCCAGTCTCGAACGCCGGCGACACCGCGAACACGACGACGCCGACGATATAAAGAAGGTAGAACACCGCCGCCGCCGCAACGTTCACCTGCTCCGCCATCATCGGACCGATGGCGTTGCGGTAGAAGGACTTGGCCACCAGTCCGAGCCAGAAGCCGTCGGCCACCAAAAACACGGCGGCGGCGGCGGCATAGGCGATCGCGAACTTGAGCATTCTGCTATCCTCTCTGCGCGCCGCCGATGCCGGCGGCTCCGATGGATGGAGGTACGCGGCATATTGGCGGGGGGATCACCGGCGACAGCGGGCGCCAAGTCGAAGCGGTGCACGCCGCCGGCGGGACATGGAAAAGGAGGAGCCGGTGAAATTGCCGGGAATGCTTGCGTTGCTGGTCTGCTGCGTAACCGTCGCCAACTGCGCGAGCGGACCGAGGTTTGGCAATGTCGAAAGGAAGCTCGCCGCCCTTCCGCCGGGGATGGCCCGCGTTTACTTCTACAGAACGGGATTGCTCGGGGCAGCGGTTCAGCCGGACGTCTATCTCAACGGCTACCGGATCGGGGAATGTGTGCCGAACGAAGTCTTCTACCGCGATGTCTGGCCAGGGCGGTTCGAGGCCGTCGCCGTAACCACCACTGAACGCAGGTTCACGTTCTCCATCGCCGCCGGCGAGACCAAGTTCGTGAAATGCTCGGTCGGCGTCGGGTTGGTGTTCGGCCACGGCCAACTCGAAACCATCGACCCGGTGCAGGCGCGGCGCGCCATTCAGGATTTGGAATTCGTCGAGCCCTAGATGCTGAACCTCTGGCAGTTACTCGCACAGCATGCTGTATACCGGCGCGAAACTCCGGCGATGATGTGGCGTTACGCCGAGGCGTGCGATCGCCATACGATGCTCTGCGGTGCCGTAGCCGGCATTCCGCTCCCAACCGTAGCCGGGATAGAGGCGGGCAATCTCCTCCATCCAGCGGTCGCGGGTGACCTTGGCGACGACGGAGGCCGCGGCCACGGAGAGGCAGCGTCCGTCGCCGCCGACCACACAGTGGGCGACGCAGGATAGCGCAGGAGCGCGATTGCCATCGACCAGCACCGCATCCGGCTCAACCCCCAGCGCCGCGACGGCGCGGGCCATCGCCAGCAGCGTCGCCTGCAGGATGTTCACATGATCGATCTCAACAACATCCGCGTGCCCCACGCCCACCCGGCTGCAGGTCGCCAACATCTCGAACAGCGACTCACGCGTGGGCCGGCTGAGGCGCTTTGAATCATCCAGCCCGTGCAGCAGCGCGTCGCTCAGGCAATCGAGGTCGAGGATCACAGCGGCAGCCACGACAGGACCGGCCAGGGGCCCGCGGCCGGCTTCATCGATGCCGGCAACAAGGCCGCCCAGCGCGCGTTCCATGGTGAGATCCGGCACCTCAGCCCCCCGTCATGAATTCCTCGAGCAGCGCCTGAATGCGGACCGGATCGGTTTGCTCCATGATCTGTTGGGCGCGATGAGTGGCGGCGACCAAGTCGAGGTCCAGGATCTGACGTTTGACTGCAGGCAAGCTGGTCGCCGTCATCGACAGTTCGCGGAAGCCGAGGCCGAGCAGCAGGGCGGTCATGCGCGGATCCCCGGCGATCTCGCCGCAGACGCTAGCCGGGATGCGCGAGCGCAGCGCGGCGGCCGCAGCGAACTGGATCAGTCGCAGCACCGACGGGTGCAGCGGATCGTAGAGATGGGCGACCCACTGGTCGCCGCGATCGATGGCCAACGTGTACATGGTGAGGTCATTGGACCCGATCGCGAAGAAGTCGCTGACCAGCGCCAACGAGTCCGCGGCCAGGGCAGCGGCCGGCAACTCGATCATGGTGCCGAGCGGCGGCAGCGCCATGGGGATCGCGGCGCCCCGGCGGTGCAGTTTGCGGGCCGCCCTGGCGAGGATTTCGCGGGCGGCCCGGACTTCGGCGAGAGTGGAGACCATGGGCAGCAGAATCCGCACCGGGCCATGGGCGCCGGCTCGCAGAATGGCGCGGAACTGCATTTCGAGCATGTCGGGGCGCGCCAGCGACAAGCGGATGCCGCGCATCCCGAGCAACGACGCGCCGCTTTGCCCGAACTCAGCCGCCATCGTCTCGGTGGCAAGCTCACCGCCGAAGTCGGGGGTGCGGATTGTCACCGTGTGGCCGCCGGCGCGTTCGACCAGTTCGTGCAGGGTCTCGTACTGCTCTTCCTCGTTGGGCGGGTTCGGGCGATTGATGAACAGGAACTCGCTGCGCAGGAGGCCAACGCCGGAGGCTCCGACTTCGTTGACCATGTCCATTTCGATCGGCAGCTCGACGTTGGCCTGCAGGCTGATCTCGACACCGTCGCGGGTGATCGCCGGTCGCTTGGCGAGCCGCGTCAGGCGCCGCTTCTCGCGCAACCGGTCGCTGCGCCGACGGCGGTATTCAGTCAGCGTGTTCGGGGTCGGGTTGACATAGACGCGCCCCAGATCGCCATCGACCAGCACCCGCTCGCCGGGCTTGATCTCCCCCGTAATGCCGGGGATGCCGAGCACCGCCGGCAGTCCGAGGGCGCGCGCCATGATCGCCGTGTGGCTCTGGCGCCCGCCGGCGACGGTGGCGAGACCGACGACGCGCGTCGGGTCGAGCTGCGCGGCATCGGCCGGTGTCAGCTCATCGGCGACGATGACGCTGTCCTTGGGCAGGGTCGAGAGGGTGGTGCCCGGCGTCTGCTGGACGAGATGCCGGATCAGGCGACGCCCGACCTCCCGGATGTCGTCGCCACGAGCGGAAAGGTAGGGATCCTGCATTGCCTGGAAGCCGTCGGTGATCGACACGATCTGCGCCTGGACAGCGGCCTCGGCGTTGATGCGGTCACTGGCGATGCGGTCGTTGGCGCCCCGCACCAGCCGCGAGTCCTTCAGCATGTGGAAATAGACATCGAGGAGGAGGCCGATCTCCTCCGCGGCGATGCCGGAGATGGCGTGGGCCTTGCCGCGCACCTTGGCCTGCAGGCGCTGGATCTGGCGTCGCGCACGGATCGCTGCGGCCTTGAGCCGCTTCTGCTCGGCGATCACCTGGCCGGCCGCAATGCGGTACTCCGGTACCTCGCCGAGACTCGACTCCCGAACGTAGGCGGTGCCGAGGCCGACACCGGGCGACACGCCGAAACCGTCGAAGATCAACTCCGGCGGGACGTCCTCTGGCACGAGGGCGTCAGGAAGTGCGTCGCTCTCCGGTTCCAATCTCACCACCTGCGATCATGCGTTGCCCATTGACGGCCTGCGTAAATGTCTCAGTCCTCCTCGAACTTCGCTTCGATAATGTTGCTGAGCACCCGAATGGCTTCCTCCGCCTCGCGGCCTGTGACGGCCAGCTCCAGCTCCGTACCGCAGCCTGCCGCCAGCATCATCAGACCGAGAATCGACCGGCCGGACACCGACTGGCCCTTCTTGGTGACCGTAACGTCACAATCGAAACCGGCCGCCAGCTTGACGAACTTGGCGGCGGCCCTGGCATGCAATCCTCGCTGGTTGGAGATCACGACGGTTGTGCGTAGGACATCGCTCCGCTGTTCTGCAGGGCCATCGTCGACGCTCACGTTTCCTCCTGCGTGAGCAGACGGGACGCGATGTTGATGTACTTGCGCCCCGCCTCCTGCGCGGACTGGGCGGCGTCCTGCAGTGACTCGGTCTGCCGCACGCTGGCAAGCTTGATCAGCATCGGAAGGTTGACGCCGGCGATCACCTCCACGTTGGCCTGGTGCATGATGGAGATTGCCAGGTTGGACGGCGTGCCGCCGAACATGTCGGTCAACAGGATCACCCCGTTGCCCTCCTCGGCGCGCGCGACGCTATCGAGGATCTGGGAGCGGCGCAGCTCCATGTCGTCGTCCGGACCGATGCAGATCGCCACAATGTTGACCTGTGCGCCGACAACGTGTTCGAGGGCGAGGATCATCTCTTCGGCCAAGCGACCATGGGTTACCAGAACCATTCCGATCATGGGATCGACATTGCCCCTTGTTGTTCCGCGCCGTCAGTCGCTTCTGTCGACATCGCGATGGAAGAGACGGACGCGGTGTGCCGTTTGCGCCAACCACGCTGCGACCTGTTCGGCGACGAACACTGAACGGTGGCGGCCGCCGGTGCAGCCGATGGCGATGGTGAGATAGCTCTTCCCCTCCGCCGCATAGCGCGGCACCAGAAGCCGCATCAGTGCCTGCAGGGTGTCGATGAACTCGGCCCAGGCAGCATCGTTGCGAATGTAAGCGGCGACCTCCTGGTTTTTGCCGGTCAGCGCTTTCAGTTCGGGTTCATAGTACGGGTTGGCGAGAAAGCGAACATCAAACACGAGGTCCGCCTCCCGCGGCAGACCGAGGCGGAACGAAAAAGACGTGACGAAGATGGTCAGGCCCGGCTCGCTCGTGTTCCCGAATTGCGCTTCCAGTATGCGCTTGAGGTCGCCGAGGTTGAGGCCGGTCGTGTCGATGACTTGGTCGGCCCGCGTGCGCAACGGGTGTATCGTCCGCCGCTCGATGGCGATCCCGTCGCTGAGCGGACGGTCGACGGCAAGCGGATGTCGGTGACGCGTGACGGTGTAGCGCCGGCTCAGTTCCTGATCATCACAGTCCAGAAACAACAATTCGACGTGCCGACCGCTTTCCTCGGCGACGCGGCCAAATTCCTGCAGGAAAACGTCGGCATCGAAGGCGCGGGTGCGAATGTCGATGCCGATCGCGAGAGATCGGGCCGGCAACGCGCCGTCGGCTCCTGTGGGAACGACCAGTCGATCCAGCAGCGACAGCGGAGCATGGTCCACGGTCTCATAACCGAGATCCTGAAACGCCTTGAGCGCCGAAGTCTTGCCGGCGCCCGACATGCCGGTCACGAACACGACACGGGCGGTTGGGCGCGCGCGCAACTCTGAAAGCTCCGGCACGTCTCCACCTGCGGCCGGCGGGGATTCACGTCTGGTGTTCATTGAACCGGCATTATACCGCCAGTGGCAATCCGCACCGCAAGCCGAACCTTGGCCGCTGCCGATGCTTCGAATGCTGCCAATCGCACGAGCGGCAGGGAGACACCGGCGATGTCGGTGGCGGCGGGCGCCGGCAGCCGTTCCACCGACGACGATGATCCGAGCTCGACGACGACGACCACGCGCACTGGCGCGTGCGCGGCGAAGCGGAGGATGCCGAGCCCGCGCACTTCGATCAGGCCGCGGATCGGCTCCGGCGCCGTCGCCGTCAGCCCGCCGTCGTTGATGGTTAGGGCGGTGTAGTCATCGGCAACCAGCCCGGCGCCGTCATCGATCAAGCGAAGCGCGAGGTCGGATTTACCGGAACCGGACGGGCCGCGGATGAGCACGCCGTGCCCGTCGACCGCGACGCATGTGCCACGAATGTGTTGCATCTCCGGAACAGTAGGAAGGCCGCGAAGCGGCTGTCAACTAGCGCTCAGTTTAGGGTGCGCTCTGCGGTTGGCCTTGTGGCGCGTCGCCGGCAGCCGCAGCACGAACCGCGCGCCAAGCACCCGGCCGTCGCCGCTCAGGAGGTTCTCTCCGAAGATTCTGCCAGCGTGCGCTTCGACGATCTGTTTGGAGATGCTGAGCCCGAGGCCGGAATGGGTTCCGAACTTCTCTCCCTCCGGTCGCTCCGAATAGAAGCGGTTGAAGATCGCCGCTTCCTTGCCGGCTGGCAGCCCGGGCCCCTGGTCTCGCACTTCAGTGACCACCATACCGTTCTCCCGCCTTGCCATGAGCACGATTTCGCCGCCGGCGGGACTGAAGGAGATCGCATTGGCTATGAGGTTGCGGAAAACCTGAACCAGCCTCCCCTCCATACCGTGAACAACAAGGTCCTTTTGGTCCCTGAGCCGCAACCGGAACTTGAGGCCATGGGCCGCTGCTGACATTTCGGTGACTTCCGCAAGCGTCTCAAGCATCTTGCCCACGTCGATCGGCGTCGCCTCGGCGCGGGACAATTCCGCATCGAGGCGCGATGCGTCGGAGATGTCGCTGATCAGGCGATCTAGCCGATGGACGTCGTCTTCGACGATGGCGAGAAGCTTGTTGCGCTGCTCCGGATCCTTGACCCGGGCCGCCGTCTCCACCGCGCTCTTGAGGGACGTTAGCGGGTTCTTGATCTCGTGGGCGACATCGGCGGCGAAACGCTCTATGGCGTCGATACGCGAGCGCAACGCCTCGGTCATTTCGCGGAGTGCTACCGAAAGCTGACCGATTTCGTCCCGGCGGTGGCCGAAGTCGGGGATCACGTGTTCGCGCGACCGATCCTTGCGCACCCGCTCGGCAGCTCTGGCGAGGCGCAAGATCGGCCGTGCGATGGTGCCGGACAGATAGATGCTGACCAGAACGGTCACCAGCAATGTCACCGCGAACACCTTGAGAATATCGAGCCGAACCTTGAAGAGCGCTCCGTCGATATCGCGCGCCGTCTTGGAGAGCATGAGCGCGCCCAGTACGTGCTTGTAGCGCTGCACGGGAGCGGCAACGCTCAGGAGGGTCGAGCCGTCGGGGAGGATGCGGACGCTTTCGCCTTGTTCGCCGAGCAGGGCTTCGAGCACCTCGTCATAATCCGCAGCAGTCTGTACCGACTTCTCGCGGTAGACCGAGGTGGCCTTGTCGCCCTTGAAGCGCTGGATGATGTCGTCGAACAGGTTGAGGAACGTGCTCAGGCGCTCTTCACCCCGGCGAGGCGGCGGCAACTCCTGGATCAGCACATTGCCGCCCGGCCCTTCCAGGATGCGGCTGTCGGCGAGCAGCGCGCCTTCGACGCCGAACAGGCGGGCGCGAGTGTCGGATGCTTCAGCCAAGCGTCGTGTGATCTGTTGGGCAATCGCCGGGTTGAGAACCTCGTCGCTCGATGCGCTCGTGGGGTCTAGCGACCATGCACCCTCGCCGAGGGCAGCGGCGAACAACTCCGCCTGGGTCTTCAACGCCGCAAGCTCGGCGTCGATGAGGCCGCGCCGGTAATCCGCCAAGTACAGCATCCCGGCGACGAGGATCACCAGGGCGAGAACGTTGACCGTAAGGATGCGACGCGTGATCGGCGATATCGAGCGCCGATCGGACGGCAGTTCGGGATCTTTGCCCAGAAATCCGAGGAACACGGTGGCTTAAACGCCTTCACGACGCGCGATAGCGATACCCGACCCCATACAGCGTTTCGATGTGTGCAAACTCCGGGTCGGCTTCCTTGAATTTCTTGCGAAGACGCTTGATATGGCTGTCGATGGTGCGGTCATCCACGTAGATGTGCTTCCCATAAGCGGCGTCGATCAACTGATCGCGGCTCTTCACATGACCCGGCCGGCGCGCCAGGGCCTGCAACAGCAGGAACTCGGTCACCGTCAGGTTCAGCTCCGCCCCGTTCCATCGGCACAGGTGACGATCGGGATCAAGAACCAGCGCGCCTCGGCAGATGACGCTACTCTCCTCCTGACCCTCGGCAAGGTCCGGCACCCGCCGCCGCAAGACGGCACGGATGCGCTCGATCAGGAGGCGCTGCGAGAAAGGCTTGGTGATGTAGTCGTCCGCCCCCATGCGCAGTCCGATCATTTCATCCAATTCGTCGTCCTTGGAAGTAAGGAAGATGACCGGGAGATTGCTGTGTTGACGGAGGCGGTTGAGGAGTTCCATGCCGTCCAGCCGCGGCATCTTGATGTCGAGGATGGCGAGGTCCACCGGTTGGCGCAAAACTCCGTCGAGAGCCTCCGCGCCGTCCGTGTAGGACTGGACCTCGAACCCTTCGGCCTCCAGCCCCATGGTAACGGACGTCAGTATGTTGCGGTCGTCATCGACGAGAGCGATGGTGTGCGACACGTATTGAACCCCTCCACATCAGCAGTCAGTCACGCCCGCGCATGAGTGCGCGCAGCGATTAGAGCCAACGTATCGTCCGATTGTGGCCAAATCAGAGTGGAGCCGCAGACTCTGGAAGTAAACTCTTTTCAGGTTAGGCGATCAACCTCGTGAGAACGAACAATGATCGAGCGACGCGCCGCCATGTGATTTTCGCAGGTCAGATGCGCTAACCCCTAATCCGCTTACTCCGGCGGCATCGATATCATAGGCACGCCATGGGGACGCCCGGACGACAACATCGGCATCGGCTACGCCTTCCTCGACGGCGGCAACGGGGACCTCAGCGCCGCTCATGTCGCGGAGGTGTACTACCGCTTCGCCGTTACTGAGCACCTGGGCCTGACCGCGGATGCCCAGTACCTGAACGACAACATCAAAGCCGACACCGGCCCCTCCGGCTTCATTCTCGGGCTGCGCGCCACCGCCACGTTCTGACGGCGTGGATTCCGGCGCCGGCGTGATCCACAATGCCGCGCGTAGCGCTGGTGCAACAAGCGCCGCGCGCTCCAGGGTGCGGCGCGGCGGTGGGAGAGGGGTCGACCGCACATGGGGCCGTACATCCGCCGCTTCATCCGCCTACTGGCTTCGGCGTTTCGGGATCTCCTGCCGATGGCGGTTGTGATCGCGTTCTTCCAGTTGGTCGTCCTCCGGCAGCCCTTCCCAAATCTGGAGCAGGTGATCGCCGGCGTCGTTTTCGTCGCGATGGGACTGACGCTGTTCGTCCGCGGCCTGGAGATGGGGCTGTTTCCGCTCGGCGAGGCCATGGCCGATGCTTTCGCCCGCAAGGGCAGCTTGACCGCCTTGCTGGCGTTCGCGTTCGCGCTCGGCTTCGGGACCACGATAGCCGAGCCGGCGCTCATCGCCGTGGCGGGTGAAGGAGCGGACGCCGCCGCCGATTTCGGCGCCATTGCGTCCAGCGATCACGCCAAGGCTGCGTACGCCATGGAGATCCGGCTGACCGTGGCGCTCGCAGTGGGTTTGGCACTGGTCATCGGCGTCGTGCGCATCCTCAAGGGATGGCCGATCCACTACCTGATCATCGGCGGCTATGTGGCGGTAGTGGCGCTGACGGCGCTTGCCCCGGACGAGATCATCGGCCTTGCCTACGATTCCGGCGGGGTGACCACGTCGACGGTGACGGTGCCGCTGGTTGCCGCTCTCGGAGTGGGCCTGGCGTCGTCGATCCGCGGACGCAATCCGGTGATCGACGGGTTCGGGCTGATCGCCTTTTCGAGCCTGACACCGATGATGCTCGTCCTCGCCTACGGGATCATGACCCACGGCGGGTGAATGGAGCTCCTCCTACAATTATTGGCCACGTTGCTGGCGACGGTGCGGGACGTGGCGCCGATCGTGGCGATCCTGGTGTTCTTTCAGTTCGTCGTGCTTCGCCGCCGCCCTCCCAATCTCCGGCGTATCGCCCTCGGCGTCGTTTACGTGGTCCTCGGCCTCGCGCTGTTTCTGGTCGGGCTCGACGAGGCGCTGTTCCCGATCGGCAGAACCATGGCCGATCAACTGTCGTCCGACGACTTCGTGCGCGAGATGGCGTCGGGCGGCCCGGCCGCCTGGCAGCATTACGGCTGGGTTTATGCATTCGCCGCGGCGATCGGCTTTTCGACGACGGTTGCCGAGCCGGCGCTGATTGCGGTGTCTCTCAAGGCGCAGCAGGTATCGGGCGGCGCCATCCGGGCGGTGCCGCTCCGCATGGCGGTCGCGTGCGGGGTGGCGGCGGGCGTCGCCATCGGGGCGCACCGCATTGTCGTCGGCGCGCCGCTGCCGTACTACATCATCGCCGGCTACGTGATCGTCATGCTGCAGACCCTTACCGCACCGAAGATCATCATTCCGCTGGCCTACGATTCCGGCGGCGTAACGACTTCGACCGTCACGGTGCCTGTCGTCACCGCCCTCGGTCTCGGGCTGGCGTCAACCATCCCCGGGCGAAGCACGATGATCGACGGGTTCGGACTGATTGCATTCGCCAGTCTTTGCCCCATTATGGCCGTGCTAAGCTATGCCTGGACGGCGGAACGGCTGCAACGAAGGCGGGCGCGCAGGCGGGAGGCCGCGCAATGAACCTGAAGCTGATCATGGCGCTGGTTGCGGACGAAAAGACCGAAGCCGTTCTCAAGGCTGCGCGCGACGCCGGCGCCACCGGCGCGACGGTGGTCACCAACGTGCGCGGCGAAGGGCTGAAGAAGGAGCGCACGTTTCTGGGCCTCGAGCTGACCGGCCAGCGTGACGCGCTGATGTTCCTGGTGGCCGAGCCCAAGGCGCGGGAGATCCTGGAGACGATCGCGGCGGCCGCGCAGCTCGACGACGAGCCTGGCGCCGGCATCGCTTTTCAGCTCGCCATCGAGGACGCCGTCGGCCTGCGGACCCAGGAGCCGGCTCTGATCAAGGAAATCGAGGACCGCATATGAACGGCGCCCTGATCCGCGTCCGCGACGTGATGACGCCGTCCATCCGCATGATCGGGCGCATGGACACGGTCGCCCAAGCCATCGAGGCGATGCGGGACGCCGGGGTCAGCTCCCTCGTGGTGGAGCGCCGCGATCCCGCCGACGAGTACGGCCTCGTCACGGTCGCCGGCATCGCCCGCGACGTGATCGCCCGCGAGCGCCCGCCGGAGCGGATCAACGTCTACGAAGTCATGACCAAGCCGGTGCTCACCGTGCCCACCGACATGCAGACCAAGTACGCGGTGCGTCTGCTCGTCACGTTCGACTTGTCGCGGGCGCTGGTCGTCGATCATTCGCGGGTCCCGGTCGGCATCGTCACGCTGCGCGACATGGTGCTGCGCGAGGCCGGATCGACAGCGCAGCAGCTACGATGACTGCAGCGGCTGCGCCTGAGGCCGAGGCGCGCACGGTCATGCGCCGCGCGCGCTCCGCCGCGCTGGCCACATTGATGACCGGCGCCGACGCCCACCCCTACGTATCGCTGGTGACGGTCGCCACGGACGTGGACGCGCGCCCGATCCTGCTGCTCTCCGACCTCGCCGATCATACCCGGAACCTGCAGGCGGACGCCCGGGCGTCTCTGCTGTTCGAGAACGCTTCGGGCCGCGCCAACCCGCAGACCGGCCCGCGGATCACCGTGCTCGGCCGCATCGGCAGGGATGACGATCCGCGCCTCCGCCGGCGATTTCTCGCACGCCATCCGACGGCGGAGCTCTACGCCGGGTTCGCCGACTTCCGCCTGTATGCGATGGCTGTGGAGCGCGCCCACTTCGTCGGCGGCTTCGCGCGGGCGCAGTGGATCGAGGGACGGGATGTGCTGCTGGACGCCGCCGCCTCGGCTGGCATCGCCGCCTGCGAGGCATCCGCCATCGACCATATGAACGCCGATCACGTTGACGTCGTCCGGCTCTATGCCAGCCGGCTCCTCGGGCGCAGCGGCGACGACTGGCGTTTGGCGGCGATCGATCCGGAAGGCTGCGACCTGATGGCCGGGCACCATCATGCCCGCCTAGATTTCGAGAAGCCGGTCGCCGATGCGTCTTCGTTGCGGGCTGCGCTAATGGAGCTTGCGGCAGCAGCGCGGGGCCGCTTGGTCAGGTAGAGTCTCGCCGATATTAACGACCGGTTGGAGGAGAATACCCGAAACGCGCGCAGAGCGTTAGGCGCGGCGCGTACGGTCGGTGGTCGCCGGATTCGCTTGATGCACTGCAACGAACTCCCTACACTGGACGAATTCCAGAAAGCGGGACCGCTCAAGAATCTGGCGTGGTATCAGCCGCCATTGCATGCCTTCCAAGAGGACCATGGAGCGGACCCATCGGACAACGATCTTGCGAGGGAACAACATGACAGCTCCTACCAACAACGCCAAGCTGATCGCCTGGGTCGACGAATGGGCGCAGCGATGCAAACCGGATCGCGTTCATTGGTGCGACGGCTCCCAAGAGGAAGCCGATCGTCTGAGCGAAGAGATGGTGCAAGGCGGCACTTTCATTCGCCTGAACCCGGAAAAGCGCCCGAACAGCTATCTTGCCCGCTCCCATCCCAGCGACGTCGCGCGGGTCGAAGAACGCACCTACATCTGCTCCAAGAACAAGGAAGACGCCGGTCCAACCAACAACTGGATGGACCCGGACGAGATGCGGAAGACGCTCTACGAGCAGTATGACGGGTGCATGCGGGGCCGCACCATGTATGTGATCCCGTTCAGCATGGGCCCGATCGGCTCGCCGATTGCCTATCCGGCGGTGCAACTGACGGACTCCGCATACGTGGTCGTCAATCAGCGCATCATGACGCGCATGGGCCAGAAGGCATTGGATGCCATCGGCGATGACGGGTTCTACATCCCGTGCGTGCATTCGGTCGGCGCGCCGTTGGAGCCCGGCCAGAAGGACGTGCCTTGGCCGTGCGAGGGCGACATCAGCCGCAAGTACATCGTTCACTTCCCCGAGACCCGCGAGATCATGTCCTACGGCTCCGGTTACGGCGGCAACGCGCTGCTCGGCAAGAAGTGCCTGGCGCTGCGCATCGCCTCGGCCATGGCCCGCGACGAGGGCTGGCTCGCCGAGCACATGCTGATCCTCGGCCTGGAGTCGCCGGAGGGCGAGAAGACCTACCTCGGCGCCGCATTCCCGAGCGCCTGCGGCAAGACCAATCTCGCCATGATCATGCCGCCGGAGGGCTTCGAAGGCTGGAAGGCCTACACCGTCGGCGACGACATCGCCTGGATCAAGCCGGGGCCAAACGGCGAGCTTCGCGCAATCAACCCCGAGTACGGGTTCTTCGGCGTCGCCCCGGGCACCTCGTACAATTCCAACCCGATGGCCATGGAAACGCTGAAGCCGGGCAACTGCATATACACCAACTGCTTGCTCACCGACGACGGCGACATCTGGTGGGAGGGCATGGACGGGCCTCCGCCCAAGCATGGCATCGACTGGAAGGGCAACGAGTGGACGCCGGAGTCGGGCACCCCCGGTGCGCATCCGAACGCGCGCTTCACGGCGCCGGCCAGTCAGTGCCCGACCATCGATCCCGCCTGGGAAGATCCCGCCGGCGTGCCAATCAAGGCCTTCCTGTTCGGCGGCCGCCTCTCCAAGACCTTCCCACTGGTCTACGAGGCACGGGATTGGAACCACGGCGTGTTCATGGCCGCATCCATGGGCTCGGAAGCGACCGCGGCCGCCATCGGCCAGGCCGCCATCCGCCGCGACCCGATGGCGATGCTGCCGTTCATCGGCTACGACATGTCCAAGTACTGGACCCACTGGATCAACATGGGGAAAAAGTCGAACCTCCAACTCCCCAAGATCTTCCGGGTCAACTGGTTCCGCAAGGACGAGAACGGCAAGTTCGCTTGGCCCGGCTTCGGCCAGAACATGCGTGTCCTCAAGTGGTGCATCGACCGGGTGAACGGCAAGGCCGACGCCGTCGACAGTCCGTTCGGGATGATGCCGCGGTACGAGGACATCACCTGGGCCGGGATCGACTTCTCGCGCGAGAAATATCGCGGCATCACGGATATCGAGCGTGAAGGCGCGGTCGCGGAGGCGGAAGCCCTCAAGGACTACTTCGCCCAGTTCGACTTCCTGCCGCCCGAGTTGGAGCAGGAGCGCCAGGACCTCGCCGAACGCGCCAAGAAGGCGCCGGAAGTCTGGAGCGCCGCCGCCTGACACCGGCGCCGCAACAGCCAACTGACACGGAAGCCGGCCTTCGGGCCGGCTTTTTTTTCGCGAGGACAAGAGTCCCAGCGCCAGAGTCAAGGTGCGTTGTTTCAGCAGGCACCACTATCACATGTTGCAACTGCTTCCTATGTGGCGTACTTCCCCGCTTGTGCCGTTTCATGTAGAATAGGGGAAAGGGTCGCGGCCAGCAACTTTGGTAGGCGTTCAGAAGAAGCCTGCTGCCCGCAGGGGAGGCGACCATGGGGCGGTTTCTGTATGCGGTCGTACTTGGCGCGCTGCTCTTCGCGTTTGAATTTCCGTACAGCACGGCGGTGGCGGCGCCGTGGATGGGCAATCTCGTTGTGCGGGACGCGGCGGTTTGGCCGGGCGGACGCGCCGGCAATTACGGCACCGTCAAGTATTTCGTGGACGAAGACGCCGGCGACTCCATCCCGGTTCAGGTGACGGTGGAGGTTTACAACGACGGCCAGCCGCCGGCCGGCCTCGAAGTGCAACTGTTCACCAACCTCAATCGCCGTCAGTTCGCCAAGCCGTTCGAGACCCCCGGCGCCGCGGGCTTGAGCGACAGCTACTGGATGACGGTGCCGATGGCCTATGCCGGGCCGAGCGGCAACAACCACCTTTATCGCGCCAACCTCGACGTGATGCGGACCGGAGCCTATCGCATCACAGCCCGCTTCCGCGACGGCGGCGGCCCCTGGCTGTGGCTCAACGACTTCGACCTCGACGGCGCCAAGCAGCGCGACTGCGCCGTGGTGGTGTCGCCGAAGAAGGTGCTGGGCCTCACGCTTTACGAGGTCAATACCCTGGTCGTCGAAGCGTTCCCCGGCGGCGGGTCAGGCCAGCGCAGCACCCTCGAGGACTTCACCGACCACGACGCCGACGGGCACGACCCATTCAACCTCGCCCACATCCGCAACACCCTCGGTTTCCACGGGGTGTGGCTGATGCCGGTGTTCCCGATCACCAACCTCCGCTACGACCCCGGCGTCGGCCACGACGTCGCCAACAACGCCCCGGGAAGCCCGTACTCGACCAGGAATTATTATGCGGTGAACGGCCTCTTCGACGACACCGGCGACGAGGCGGCGGCTTTGAACGAGTTCGAATACCTGGTCGACCGCGCCGAGACCCTCGGGCTCGATGTGTTCATCGACGTCGCCTTCAATCACTCCGGTCGCGACACCGTTTTCGGTCAGGGCGCGGTCGATCTCGGGCTGGTGCCGCCGGCGGACGTCAACACCGAGATCCGCCTCCGCCGGCCCGCGTGGGCGACCAACAACGCCGACTACCGCGACCACGCGCACGACTTGTTCCAGTGGGCGGTGTTCGCCCCGAAGGACAGGCTCGGCGAACATCAGTGGTATGACGCAGGGCTGGATTGGTATTTCGGCAACTATTCGTCGCTCGGCCCGAAGCCCGGCTTCGGCGACACCTCCCAGGGCGGCGCTCTCGACGAACGCGATCTCTACTACACCGATCTCGACCCGGTCGGCGGCCACGATAGCGAGGTCAAAGCCGTTTGGGACTACTTTGCGAATGTCCTGCCGTACTGGCTGGAGCGCACCGACAACAAGCTGGACGGCATCCGCGCAGATTTCGCGCAGGGATTACCGCCGCGCGCCTGGGAATACATCATTAACAAGACCCGCCAGAAAAAATGGGACTTCGTGTTCCTCGCCGAGGTACTCGATCCCGATCAAGTCCGCTACCGGGCAAACCGTCACTTCGACATCGTCACCACCGTCGACCACTATCTCTACCGCAACAACGACGTCACCATGGGGCAGCTTCAGGGAAGCCTTGAGGGTGAGACCGGGCTCTACGGCTACAACGCCGCGGTGCTCCACAACGGCACCAGCCATGACGAAGACGGCAACGGCAACGTGTGGTTGATGGCGGCCCGCTATGCCGTCGCGGCGGCGAGCTACGGTGTCCCCATGGTCTACATGGGCCAGCCGCTCGGCGTTCCCTACAAGGTCGACTTCCAAAACTCCTGGCAAGACATCAAGAGCTTCTGGGACAACGCCAATCCGGCCGCGTTCACGATGTACCGGCGCATCAACGCGGCCCGGGATGCGAGCCCGGCGCTCCGCTCGACCAACCGCTGGTTCCTCACCCGACAGGCAGGCGGCGGGTTCAACGAAGCCATCTTCTCGACGGCGCGGTGGGTCGATGACCAGGTGGTCCTGGTGTTCGTCAATCTCCGCGACGCAGTGATCCCGCCCGAAACCTTCGCAATTCCCGGTGCGGTTCCGCTGGACGCAGGCTCCGGCGTCCGCTACCAGGCTTTCAACCTGCTCGCCGACGATCCCGACGCGCCACTGTGGCCGACGCCCCGCAGCGCCGCCGACATCTACGCCAACGGCATCTTTGTCGGCTTCAACTTCGCCAACGAGAGCCAGTACCTGCAGCTTCGCAAGGTTCCTTGAGTTCGGCAGGCTCTCGGAAGTCATTCGTGCGCCAATTTTCGGATACCTTGTCGCTGCCGCTCTTCGTGATGACGGACAGCATCGGAAACACCCGCAGCGGTCGTTTTGTCCTTGCCAGCGGGCGCCGGAATGCGCCACACGGCTCAAATGGCGGATGTCGTCGTCTGTTACGCCGAACAGGATGCTGCGATCGCGCGCCGGCTGATCGCCTCGCTCCGTGAGCGCGGCTGGTCGGTCGACCCGACCGCCGCCGCCGCGGCAAGTTCGGGGGACGAGGCGACGGAGCCGGAAAGTCCTGACGCGGCGCAGCTGATCGTCCTGTGGTCCAAGGACGCCGTCCGCAGCGAGTGGTTGACGACCCAGGCCCGTCGCGCCGCCCGCCGCATCCGCCTCATCTCCGGCCTCCTCGATGACGCCCGGCCTCCGTTCGTGTTTCCCATGGTGCGCCCCATTCCGTTGACCGACGCCGCCGGCCGGCTGAGTTACCCCGGCCTCCTGCAGCTCAGCAACGCGCTGTTGCGGTCCGCGAAGACGGGGCCGGCTCCGACGGTTGCCGCCGACGATGCACCCGCATCGGCCTCAAACGAAGTTGGCGGCGACCTCCACAACCGGCTGCGCCGCTACGAGGCAGGACGCCGGCTCTTGCGTCTGTTTGATGATATCGAAGCCTCCGACGCAACACTCCCGCAGGCTGAGATCCAGTTCGCCAAGGTGTTCCTGGCTGCGGAGATGCTGGGCGATGAGCGGCCGGCGCCGGACGTGCAGTGGGTGCTGACGGACGTCAACAACGAGATCTATAGCCGCATCATTTCCAGCGCCTGCGATCAGATGGCCGAAGCCGGCTGGGGCGACCTGCCGGTGCCGCTCAGTGTGATTGTCATGGGTTCAGGCGGGCGCGGCGAGAACTACCTGTTCTCTGACCAGGACAACGGCTTCATCCTCGGCGACTACCCGGACGAAGACCACGGGCGCATCGACACCCATTTCCGGGAACTGGCCGAACGCCTCAGCCGTCGCCTCGACGATGCGGGCCTGCCGTACTGCAGCGGCTACTGCATGGCCGTGAACCCGCTGTGGCGAAAGACCCTGCCCCAGTGGGCGGAGCAGATCTCGCTGTGGATCACCAGAAGCAACTTCGTCGCGCTCCGCTTCGCCGACATTCTCCTCGACTTCCGCGTCGTGTGGGGCGACGAAGGCATGGGGCGGGAGTTGCGGCGCATTATCGTCCAGTTGAACCGCGACGACCCGCTGATGCTACAACAAATGACCCGGCAGATTGCGGTCAGCAAGGTCGCGCTCGACTTCTTCGGCAACATCTCGCCCGAGAAGGACGACGGCCGAGGTCTCCGCCGCGTCAACGCCAAACACGCCGGCATCATCCCGCTGGTCGAGACGATCCGGGTCCTCGCGCTGCGCGAAGGGTTGGCGGAGACGTCGACGCTTGCCCGCATCGGCGCGCTCCAAGCACACGGCAGACTGAGCGACACCGAAGGCGCCGACCTGACCGCCGCCTATCATACGCTGGCCGACATCCTGCTCCGCAAGGAGATCGCGGCGTACCGCGCCGGTCAGCCGATCAACTACGATCTCTACCCGGACACGCTCACCGAAAGGGAACGGATCCTCCTGCTCGAAGCTTTGCGGGCCGTCCGCAGGCTGCGCCGCCGGGTCCGCCGCGAACTCCTGCGCGAAGAGCTATGACGGCGTCGCCGGCGCCGATGTCGTTGGGCTTCCGACGCCGGCCTCGGGCGAGCGGGCGTCCGGGTGCCTCCGGATCAGGTCGGCCATCTGGTTTGCCTCGCTCTTCGCGAAGGCGAACACGATGAGAGCCCGGCCGGCCTCCAGGTCAGGCCCGAAATCCGCCGCCTTGGCATCGGCGGGCGCGTTTCCCATGAGGCCGGCGAACAGGGACCCGATTCCCTCGCCGGTAACCATGGACTGCTCCATGTCCGTCGGCTCGGGCAGCCCAGCAGCGACCAGCGCTGCGCGATCCTTGGCGAATACATGAATCTGCGATTGCGGCACCCCGGCGGCGACGAGATCGTCGTACACGCGTCTGGCGGCTTGGGCGTCCGGTGTCACCACGTGCCAGCGCTTCATCGTTTTGCTCCTATCCTACTGGAACGGCGTGCGACATGAACGAAACGCCCTACAGGGCGCGTGGTTCCGTCAGGCGCCGGTAAAGGCCTGGAGGCCGGTCTGGGCGCGGCCGAGGATGAGGGCGTGGATGTCGTGGGTGCCCTCGTAGGTGTTGACCGTCTCCAGGTTCATGACGTGGCGGATGACGTGGAACTCGTCGACGATGCCGTTGCCGCCGTGCATGTCGCGAGCCATGCGTGCGATGTCGAGCGACTTTCCGCAGGAGTTGCGCTTGACCAGCGAGATGACCTCCGGCGCACAGCGGCCCTCGTCCAGGAGTCGCCCGGCCCGCAAGCACGCCTGCAGGCCGAGGGTGATCTCGGTCTGCATGTCGGCGAGCTTCTTCTGGACGAGTTGGTTGGCGGCGAGCGGGCGGCCGAACTGGCGGCGGTCGAGGGTGTACTGGCGGGCCGCGTGCCAACAGAACTCGGCCGCGCCGATCGCGCCCCAGGAAATGCCGTAGCGCGCCTTGTTGAGGCAGCCGAACGGGCCCGCGAGGCCGGAGACGTTGGGCAGGATGTTGGCCTCGGGAACGAACACCCGATCCATAACGATCTCGCCGGTCGCGGACGCGCGGAGCGAGAACTTGCCTTCAATCTTGGGCGCCGACAGCCCCTCCATGCCTTTCTCGAGGATGAAGCCGCGGATCTTGCCGTCGTGCTTGGCCCACACGACGAAGAGGTCGGCGATCGGCGAATTGGTGATCCACATCTTGTTGCCGGTCAGCACATAGCCGCCGTCGGCGCGTTCGGCACGCGAGCGCATGCCGCCGGGGTCGGAGCCATGGTCCGGCTCGGTGAGGCCGAAGCAGCCGATCAGCTCGGCGCGGGCGAGGCGGGGCAGGTACTTCCGCCGCTGCTCTTCGCTGCCGTAGGCGTGGATCGGATGCATGACCAGCGACGACTGCACGCTCATCGCCGAGCGGTAGCCGGAGTCCACGCGCTCGACCTCCCGCGCCGCCAGTCCGTAGCAGACATGGTTGACGCCGGCGCCGCCGTACTCCTCCGGGATCGTCGGTCCGAGCAGGCCGATCTCGGCCATCTCCGCCATGATCTCGATGTCGAACCGCTCGTGGCGATTGGCCATCAGGATCCGCGGCATCAGCTTCTCCTGGGCGTAGTCGCGGGCGGTGTCGCGAACCAGACGCTCCTCTTCACTGAGTTGGTCTTCGAGGAACAACGCGTCATCCCACTGGAAGACCGGTGCGGACGTTCCCGCATCCAACGGCGCCATCATGTTTCTCCTGATTTTCTCTGAGCCGGCAGGGTCATTCAATCTGTCCGTAGCGCCCTCACCCCGCTTGAGCGGACTTCTTCCCGTCCCGCTTGCGGGAGAGGGTCGGGTTGAGGGCCCTCTCCCGCTTGCGGGAGTGCGCGGTCACGAAGCTTGGCGCAATTGTCCGAGCTTGGCCAGCTTGTCGTACCGGAAGGCGCCCCAGAGAGCTGCGCCGATGGCGCCGGCATAGATGGAATCCGGGTGGCTGCGGGTGGTCACGTTGATGCCGCGGATCTTAGCGATCTCCTCGACCAGGGCGGCGACCAGGCCGTCGTCGAGGGCAAGGCCGCCGGTGACGGTGACGGTGCCTTCGCTTACCCCAATCGCCTTCAGGAGCTTGGCGAGACGGCCAGCCATGGAGAGGTGGATGCCCTTCAAGATGTTGGGCGCCGAGATGCCGCGGGACACCATGTTGATGACGTCCGTCTCGGCCAGCACCGCGCAGATCGAGCTGACGTTCTCCGGCTCATCCGCAGCCTTGGACAGGCTTCCGATCTCGTCCTGGGCAATGCCGAGGTAGCGGGCGATGTTCTCCAGGAACTGCCCGGAGCCGGACGCGCACTGGCTGGTCATCTTGTAGTTCAGCACCTTGCCGCGCTCGTCGATGCGGATGGCGCGGCCGTGCAGGGCGCCGATGTCGAGGGCCGCCCGCGACTCGGGCTCGAGATAGATGGCGCCGCGGGCGTGGGTGGTCATCGAGTAGAAGTGGCCGGTGCGGAACGGCACCCCTTCGCCCTCGCCGGTGGTGGCGACGTAGGCGACGTCGTCGCGGCCGAGGCCGGCCTCCTCCAGCACGTGGTTGAACGCCTCTTCGGTCAGCTCCATGGGATCGCGCTGGCGGATGCGGAGCGTCTCGCGGGCGAGCCAAGTCGTCTCTCCGTTGTTGACGTCGAACACCACCGCCTTGACGGCGCCGGTGCCGAGATCGATGCCGGCCGTAATGGTCATGAATTCACTCCCGCTCTAGCGTCCTCGAATGCAGCGCTTTCTCCTGCACGCCGGGCAAACTCCGCGGCGCCAAGAGCGCCGGTGTAGATCGACTCGGGATTGATGTTGATGGTCACCTCGCCGTAGTTCTCCTTGACCAGCTTCCTGAGCTCGCGGACCGCGGCCTCGTTCTTGGCGACGCCGCCGGTAAACGTGAACTCGTTGGCGATGCCGCCGGAGCGCGAGATGATCGACATGGCGCGGAGGATGATGGCGCGGTGCAGGCCGGCGAGGATGTCTTCCCGCTTTTCCCCTAGCGACAGTCGGTCGCGCAGTTCGGCGCCGGCGAACACGGTGCAGGTGGAGTTGATGCGGACCGGCTTCTCCGACTTGATCGCCATCGGGCCGAGCTCGTGCAGGCCCATCTTCATTTCATCTGCAATGTAGCCGAGGTAGCGGCCGCAGCCGGCGGCGCAGCGATCGTTCATCTGGAAGTTCTCGACGATGCCGTTTGCGTCTACCTGGATGCCCTTGGTGTCCTGGCCGCCGATGTCGAGCACCGTGCGGGTGCCCGGGTGCATCATGTGGGCGCCCAGTCCATGGCAGAGGATCTCCGAGCGGATGTGTTCCTTGGAGAACGGCAGCGTCACCCGGCCGTAGCCGGTGCCGACCAGAAAGACGTCGTCCAGCTCGATGTCTAGGGCGGCGCCGACGGCCCGCTCGACGGCGTCGCGCTGATCCGCGAACGGGCCGCTCCGGCCGTTGCTGTCGCCGATGAGCGCCGAGAGCGCGCGACGGAACTTGCCCTTGATGTCGCCGCCGGGCGGACGGTTCTCCACCTCGATAATGGACTTGTCGTAGACGTTGAGCAGCAGGTCGTAGGAGAGGCCGGCGTCCCGCGCCACAGCTTCCGAAACCGCCAGATAGCGGCCGCCGGCGACGTCGCGGAAGAAGTCCGACTTTCGTTTGGCTCCGCGGCCGAACAGCGCGGGAGCCTCTTCGCGCAAACGGGCGAACACCTCGGCCAACGCCACCTTGGCGGCGTCCCGCACCGAGGCGAAGCGCTCATGGCGGAGCTGCCCGAGGCAGGTCTCCTCCAGGTCGCCCAGTTGCTCCAGGAACTGCTCGAGGCGGAAGGCGCCCTCCAGATCGCCAAGAAACTCCTCGAGCCGGCCGCCGAGGCCGCCGACCTGCTCCAGCGCCCGGTGGCAGAGCATCATGTGGGCGTCGATGCGGGCCTCCTGGCTGGCGACGCGGGTCGCGGTGTCGTAATTGGAGCGCGAATTGGTGATGCCACGGCCGATGACCCGCTGGTTCTCGTCCATCAGCACCGCCTTGGTGGTGGTGGAGCCGAGATCGATGCCGGTAAAGGTTCTCATGCCGCCGCTCCCGCCTCGACGTGTCCCGCTTCTACATGCTTGCCGGCACGCTTCTGCTCGATCATCTGAAAGTAGCTTTCCAGGCGGTTCTTGATGTTGGCCGGCGAGAAGTAGCGCGGATCGACCAGGTCGGATTCGATGAACGCCGCCGGCTTGCCGGTTCGCTTCTCCACCTCGCGCATGATCAGAAGCTGGCCGGCGGAGAAGCTGTTGCAGCTCTTGATGGAGTTCACCAGGAGGCCGTCGGCCTGGTAGTCGTTGACGTAGGAGGCTAGCATCTCGACCCGCTGCGGCAGCGAGCGGTTGGTGTAGACCCCGAGGCAGTAGTCGGCGAGGGTCTCCAGCGGATTGTCCGGATCGTGGCGGAATCCGAAGTCGTAGACGCCGCCGACCTTGGTGTAGCTCGACGCGACAACCACCGCGCCCTCCTCGTAGAACATTTTCCAGAAGTCGCGGAAGCTGGTGTAGTTCGGCGGCCCCTCGACCACGAGGCGGTACTTCTCTCCGTCCATCTCCCCGTCCGGCGTCACCGGGCCCTGGTGGGCATCGAGCCGGTCCTGCACCTCCGCCCGGAGAGCGCCATAGTACTCGGTAGCCTCCTTCGTGCCGCGGAAGGCGCCGAAGATCGGCCCGATGTAGTAGATGCCGCCAAAATAGGCGTCGATCGGCGACGGCTTGTTCTTGGCGCTCTGCAGGACCCAGACGAGATCATCCTCGGCGCGGGCCGACTCCTTCAGGTACTCGCGCAGCCGGTCGATGTCGAACTTGACGCCGCTCACACGCTCCAGCTTGGGGATCACCTCTTCCTTCAGCTGCTTGACCATGTAGTCGCGCATGTTCTGGGTGATCTTGCCGTCCCCGGTGTAGGGCGTGTGCATCATGATGGTCTCGCAGTCGTACTGCTCGCGCAGCAGCTCGAACCATTTCATGAAGGTGAAGCAGCCGGTGTAGGAGAGCAGCAGCACGTCCGGGTCCGGCAGTTGCAGGCCGTAGGGGCCGACGTTGCCGCGGGCGATCATGCCGAGGTCGTTCTTGACGTAGGTGCAGACGTCCTCCGAATGCCCGAGCTTCTCCGCCTCCATGACGTAACGGCCGCTCTCCTTGCGGAGGCCGCTCTGAATGGCGTTGACCTCCGGCAGGTTGTTGAGGAGATCGAAGCACATGATGAGTTCGTTCAGGTTGCCGGGAACGAAGGTCGCGGCGACCTTGCGGCCGTCCTCCCCGGCGGTGGAGAGGCGCCGATAGTGGCCGGCGATCATCTCTTTTTGCTTCAGCATGGAGGAGTCCTTGCTGACGTCTTTCTGCTTGGCGGAGGCTTTCGGCGGTTGGGTCATGCTTCGCTCCACAACTTGATGGAATCGGCGAATGTGCCGGCCTGTTCGCGGATCGGCTGCATTTGCCCGGAGTTTTCGGCGTACTTGAAGGCGATGTAAGGGACGCCGGCCTCGGTCAGCACGTGCTGCAGCATCGGCCGCTCGAGCAGCGCCGGGTCGCAAAAGCTGGGGGCGGCGAAGATGACGCCCTCGGCGCTGGCGCGGCGCACCATCTCGACCAGGTACTTGCCCTTCTCGGCGGAGTTCGGTTCGTACTTGGCGGCGGTGTTCTCCGAGTGATGCAGGAAGGCGGCCGCCAGGTTTTCCAGCGGATCGCCTTCGATCGGCACGTCGTCCAGCAGCCAGCGCGTGACCAGCAGCCAGTCGTCGTCGACGACGTAGCAGCCGGCGAGCTCCAGCGACTTGATCAGGTTGAGCGGCGGCTGTTCGCAGAACATGCCGGTGACCACGATGCGGCAGTTGTCGCGCATCGGCCGGTCCTCGCCCTCGACCGACTCCATGTAGTCGCGGATCAGGCGGGAGTGTTCGTCGACCGGCAGCACCATGCCGGCCCGCAGCACCAGGTAGACTTCCGGCGCCGGCACCTGCCATGGCCGCTCGATGCGGAGCGCGTAGAGGTCGCGGACCAGACGGCGGTTGTCGTTGTACGCGGCGATGGAGGCGCGAAGTGCATCGTCAGTAATGGGGCGGCCGGTGAGCTCGCCCAGGTCGTCGCGAAGGTCCTTGAGCTCGCCTACGTAGTAGCTGCCGCCGATGTCGTCCCGGTAGTTCTGCGGCACGTCGAAGTACTTGGCGTAGACGCCGGGGAACATCAGCTTCCACATGCCGGACAGGTTGCGGATCACGTCGCAAATGCTGGGAAACAGCATCCCGTCGACGAAATCGAGGCGACCGGTGACCCCGAGCTCGATGGTCGAGCGCGGGATGCGGCAGATGTAGCTCTGATAGTACGCGTCGCCGTGGATCACCTCGAGCTGGTCGCCGCCGCCGAGAATGCCGAGCGGCAGGGCGCCGGCGGCATGGATCAGCTCCCGCGGCACGTAGATCGGCATGTAGCCGATGACCTTGCGGCCCGGCACAGCGTCCTTCCACGCGCGCGCGGCGGTGAAGTTGAGGTCCTCGAAGAGGGACTGGCAGTGGCCGACGATCTCGGCGGTGGTTCTGGTCATCAGTGGTGCTCCCAAACGGCCGGACGCTTCTCGAGGAAGGCATTCAGCCCCTCCACCGCGTCGCGGGTGGACATCAACCCATCAAGGTAGAGCCGCTCGACCGCGTCCAGCCCGGATGCTACTCGCTCCTTGAACCCGCTCCGCGCCGCCTCGACCGCGAAGCGCAACGAGCTGGCGCTCTTGCCTGCGAGATGCTGGTCGACGTAGTGCAGCGCCGCCTCTTCCGGGTCGTCGCCGACCTCGACCGCCAAGCCCATGGCGCCGGCAGTGGCGCCGTCGATGCTGCGTCCGGAGAGCAGCAGGTCGGTGGCGCGGGCCCGGCCGACGCGCTCAGGCAGCAGGCACGACGCCGCCGGCGCGAACACGCCGAGCTTCATCTCCGGCTGGCCCAGCTTGGCGCCGGGAGCGACGAACATCAGGTCGGCGGCCAAGGCGACTTCCAGTCCGCCGCCGAGACACTGGCCGTTGACGGCGACGAGGATCGGCGCCGGGAACGCCAGCATAGCCTTGACGAGGCCATGCAGGCTGCGGAGCATGCTCCCGCACTGCCCCGGCAGATGCTCCTCGACGCTCGCGCCGAAGCTGAAGTCGGTCCCCTCGGCGTCCAGCAACACCGCGCAGAGGTTGGCGTTCGTTTCATGCTCAGCAAGCGCCGCCTGCAGCGCCGCCAGCATCTCCGCGTCGATGAGGTTGGCGCGCGGCCGGTTGAGCCGTAGGCGCAAGAGCTTCCCGTCCCGCTCGGTCCACACCTCCAGCGGACCGGCCACCGGTTCGGCCTCATGCACCCCATGCGTGATGGCTTCACCCGTCACTTCGCTCATCGTCATGCCCTTGCTTTCGGCATCAGGCTCTCGGTGAGTTCGTCGGTCCAGCCGTCGCCGCGGGCCAACGCCTGGCGGAGCGCCACGAAATCGATCTCCCGGCCGGTCTCCTTGGTGCCTTCGTTGAAGGCGCGGAAGCCGCAGCGGGCCTCCGTCATCATGTTGAGGGCGAGCCAGGCGCGGGCGTCCTCCTTGTTGTGGTTCCACGCCTCCAGCTTCGGTTTTCGCAGCTCCTCGACGCTCTTGGTGACGCAGTCCGGGAAGGTGTAGAGGAGCTTGGTGCACAGCTCCTCGACGCGGGCGTCGAGCATGCCGAGGTCGACTTGGCCCTTGCCCATCAGCGCCTTGCCCTCGGCAAGAGCGTCTGCGTCCTTAGGCTCGCCGTAGCAGATGCGGCCGTATCGGTCGAACATCCGGTCGGTCCACACCAGCGGGTTGGGGACGTAGTCGCCGTCAACCTTGAGGGCCGGCACCACGTCCATGACGATGCCGAGGCGATAGGCCTTGTGGGCCGAGAACGGCTCGCACAGGACGGCGGAGACCATGGCCTGCTCGCAGCCGATCATGACGGGGAGGAAGTCCGTCGCGCCACCGATCGCCGCCGAGCCGTGCTTGGGACCGGCTTGGCCGAAGCGGGCCAGGTCCTGCGCGACGGAGAAGTCGCAGGCCATGCCGATCTCCTGGCCGCCGCCGATGCGCATGCCGTTGACCCGGCAGATGGTCGGCTTGTCGCAGGCGAGGATGGCGGAGACCATGTCGTTGAAGAGGCGCATGTACTGCCGGTACTCCTGCGGCCGGCCGGCGTAGTACTCGGCGTACTCCTTGGTGTTGCCGCCGGTGCAGAACGCCTTGTCTCCCGAGCCGGTGAACACCACGGCGACCACGTCCCGGGCGTTGGAGGCGGCGCGGAAGGCGAGGATCGCGCCCTTCACCATGTCGGTGGTGTAGGAGTTGAACTGCTTTGGATTATCGAGGGTGATCCAGGCGGTATAGAGGCCGGAGACGGTCGTCCCGTCCTCCGCCTTCACTGGCCTCTTCTCGTAGAGGATCCCCGGCGACACCTGCTGACGCATGTTGTCCGAGACGAGGTTGTGGTCGATGAGGCGTTCCCCGGTGCGGTTCGCCGCTTGATCGTTCATGAACTGTCTCCCCTTAGGCGTTGGGAACGAGGATGACGCGGCGCGTGAGTTCGCCGGCGTGCACGGCCTCGAAGATGCGGTTGATGTCGGTTAGCGGGTGCGTCTCGACGAATGGCGCCACCTTGACGCGGCCGTCGAGGACTAGGTCCAGAGCCTGGGGATAGAGTTCCGGCGCGCAGCCCCAGTTGCCCAGCGCCCGAGCGTGGAACGCCATCAGGTTGGAGAGACGCACCTCCACCCTGTCCATGGTGAAGCCGACGATGCAGAGGGTGGCGCCGTGGTTCAGCAGATTGTAGGCAGTCAACTGCCCGGCGGCGGTGCCGGAGCACTCGAAGATCGTCCACTCGCGGCTGCGCAAGTTCTCGGACTTGGCGAAGTCGGCGATGGCCTTCTTGAGCCCGCGGCCGTCCAACTCCCGGGCGTTGAGGGCGAGGGCGGCGCCATGGTCGGCAATGGCGTCCAGCTTGGCCTGGTTGACATCCACGGCGACCACCGTGGCGCCCATGGCGTTCGCCACCTGCACCGCGTAGCCGCCGACGCCGCCGACGCCGACGACGACGGCGAGGTCGCCTTCGCCAAGTCCCGCCTGGACCACGGCCTGGTAGGGAGTAGTGAGCGCATCGGCGATCACCGAAACTTGTGGCAGATCCATTCCGATCGCCGCCAGGCGGTCCTCGTCGACCGGGCATAGGCCATGGGCCGGGACCACGACGTGGGTGGCGAAGCCGCCATGAATGTCGTTGCCGGGCATCTTCTGGTTGGGGCAGATGGTCGACTTGCCGCGCCGGCACGCGTCGCACTGGCCGCACGGGATGACCGCCGGAATGATCACCGCCCGCCCTTCCCAGGACTCAGTGCCGGGCCCTGTCGCAACCACATGGCCGCTGATCTCGTGGCCGAGCGCCAGCGGCAGCGGGTGGTTGGTGCGCACGCCGTCGTAGTAAAAGCCGAGATCGGTGTGGCAGACGCCGCATCCGGCGATGGCGACACTGACCTCCCCCGGCCCAGGCGACGCCGCGTCGAACTCCGACGCCGCCATCGGCCGGCCCGGCTCCGTCATCACCCAACGCTGCGCCACATCGTTCATCGGCCGCTGTCCTCCCGCCGTGCTCACGTTTGCTTATTTGGTAAATGAGTACCGCAATGCGCATTTGTTGTCAACGGCAAATGCATGGGTGCCGCTGGTGTCGGTCGGCCAGCGCCACCGCGAGCCAGCATCGCCGCCACACGGCAGCGCCCGCGCCGTCGCCGTCGCCGTCGCCGAAGTGGGTGGGGGGACCGGCGTCAGAAGGAATGGGAGGCGATTTCGCTCTCGACGCCCAGCATGCTCCGTGCATGAGCGACGGCCGCGTGCGCGTCGAACCCCTTGCAGGTGTAGAGCAGGAGCGAGAAAAACCGCGGGCCGGTCCAGACGTAGGCGGAAATGCCGCTGTCGATCAGCGGCACGAAGGCGTCGAAGCCTGCGTTCTCTTCCTTGCCCATATCGCTTGCCGGCTGAAAGATGACCGGTTCGCCGTAGGCACGGAGATCGAGCGCCGCGGCAAGCTGGAGCAGAAAAACCCGCAGGCGATCGCGGGACATCTCGCCGCTGAAAAAGCCCTCGATGAGGAGCCTTTGCCGGAAGATGTCGGGCGCGAGGTCCTTCACCCTGTTTGCATCCGGTCGATCATGGCGCACCTCTGAGACTTTTGGTCAAGAGGATCCAGTTGGCCGCGACTCTACGGGTCAGCGGTTGGCGCCGGGGACCCAGAGAACGTCGGCGGCGCCGTTGGCGTTGAGATGGCGGGCGAGGACGAACAGGTGGTCGGATAGGCGGTTGATGTAGCGAAGCGCCGCTTCGTTGACCGACTCGGCCGCCGCCAACTCGGACATCAGGCGCTCTGCGCGGCGCGACACGGTGCGGGCCAGGTGCAGGTACGCCGCGGCCGGCGAACCGCCGGGCAGGATGAACGAGTTGAGCGGCTGCAGTCCGGCGTTGAGGGCGTCGATCTCGCGCTCGAGGCGGTCCACCTGGGCATCGACGATGCGGAGTGCTCCCTCCGCCTTGCGGCCGGTTTCCGGCGTGCACAGGTCGGCGCCCAGGTCGAACAGGTCATTTTGGACGCGGGCCAGCATGGCGTCCACGTTGGCGTCGGCGGTGGTGTGGAGGCGCGCGACGCCAACGACGGCATTGGTTTCGTCCACCGTGCCGTAGGCGGCGACGCGGAGTTCCGACTTCGGCACCCTGCGGCCGTCGCCGAGGGACGTCTCGCCGCGGTCGCCGCCGCGGGTGTAGATCTTCGTCAGGGTCACCATCGTCAGACGCTCCGGTTCCGTGCCGCGAAACCCTGGCGGGGCCCCGACAAGACCCCGATCGAGCTAAGCCAAGGACAGGAGCATCATGACAGCGAACACGGCGATCGCAACCCCCTGCAGCACGACGCGCGCGGTCATCAGCTTGGTGCCGAGGGTGCGGTCGCTGCGCGGGCCGAAGGCGAACGACACGATTCCCGCAAACAGGACACCCGCCGTCGCCAGAATGGCCAAGCCGAGGACGTATGGAATAACGCTAGACATCATAACAATATAGTCTGCGGATGCCGATTGTCACACCTGGCTGATGAAAAACTGACACGGGTCTCATCGCGAGGAAGCCTGGTGGATCGGATCAGGCCTCAAGACACCTCAGTCAAGGCGCGAAGGGCGATCCGAGCGTTGGCGCCGTCGGTCAGAGCGGGTCGAGCCTGGGTTGTTCGCTATCGGCGAGGGTCTTGACCATGTTGCGGACCGTGCGACGGACTGCGTCGTCCGGCAACTGAGCGTAGACGCGGGCGAATTCGCGCGCCTCCGTCATCATGCGGGCGGTGACCCTGGGGATGTCCGCCTCGTCGATTTCTTCGGTGTCGGAGGAGCCGGCGAAGAAAGACTCCACGCCGACGCCGAGGACGGTCGCGAGGCGGTAGAGCTGGGCGGCGCCGATGCGCCGATGACCACCCTCGAGTTTCTCCACGGTTCCCGGAAGTTCGCCGATCAACAGGTCGACAAGCCGCGTGTCCAGCCGCAACTTCACGCGGCGCGCGCGCAACCGGGCAGCGGCGGCGAGGTCGATCTCATCGAGATCGCGGCAACCGTGCCGCGCCCTCTTGGTCAGTCCTTTAACCACACGCACAATGCCCCCGCAACACTCCCACGGCACTCCGATGACGGGCTTGATCGCACTCAACACCACTGTAGCGGGAAGCTCTTCCGGTTGCAACCCTGCTTTGTATGTGTGATAAGTGGCGGGTGCCGGCTCTTCGGGGATGCTTGACTTGCATCGGGCGGAAATTTAAGGTTCGTTCCCTGTGCTTGAAGCTGCCATCCTCTCAAGGACGGCAGTCGCGCAGCCAGTCCGCGAGTTTCGCGCACTGGCTTTTTTGTGTTGACCGCGCTTCACCGAAATCGGGTGACGGGGCCGGAGGAGACCTGAAACCGTGTTTGACCAACTGAGCGACCGGCTCGGCGTTATTTTTGACCGCCTCCGCAAGCGCGGTGCGTTGAGCGAAGAGCTTGTCAACGAGAGCCTGCGCGAAGTGCGCATCGCGCTGCTCGAGGCCGACGTGGCGCTGCCGGTGGTCAAGGAATTCATCGCGACGATCCGCAAGCGCGCCATCGGCCAGGAGGTGCTGAGGAGCGTCACGCCGGGGCAGATGGTGGTCAAGATCGTCAATGACGCCTTGATCGACATGCTCGGGGGCAGCGCGGATCAGGACAAGCCGCCCGTCGAAGACAGCGGCATCAACCTCGTCGGCAGCGCGCCGGTGGCCGTGCTGGTCGTCGGCCTGCAAGGGTCGGGCAAGACCACGACCTGCGCCAAGATCGCCCTCCGTATCAAGAAGCGCGAGAAGAAGCGGGTGCTGATGGCGTCGCTCGACGTCTATCGCCCGGCGGCGCAGCATCAGTTGGCGGTTCTCGGCGAGCAGACCGACACGAAGACCCTGCCGGTGGTGATGGGCGAGATGCCGGTCGGCATCGCCAACCGCGCCATGCAGACCGCGCGGCGCGAAGGCTACGACGTGGTGCTGCTCGACACCGCTGGGCGGATGCATCTCGACGAAGCGATGATGAGCGAGGCTGCGGCGGTCAAGGCCGCGACCCTGCCGGTCGAGACATTGCTGGTCGCCGACGCGCTCACGGGCCAAGACGCGGTGACCTTGGCGCGGGAGTTCAACGACAAGGTCGGCGTCACCGGCATCGTGCTGACCCGTATGGACGGCGACGCGCGTGGCGGCGCCGCACTATCAATGCGGGCGGTCACCGGCCAGCCGATCAAGCTGATCGGCGTCGGAGAAAAGCTCGACGCCATCGAGGCGTTCCACGCGCCGCGCATCGCCGGGCGTATTCTCGGCATGGGCGACGTGGTCGGGATCGTCGAGCGCGCGTCGGAAGTGATCGAGCGCGAGGACGCCGAGAGGCTGGCGGAGAAGCTCGTCAAGGGCGACTTCACCCTTGAGGACATGGCCGGTCAATTCCGGCAACTGCGCAAGATGGGCGACGTCAAGGGCCTGTTGGGAATGCTGCCCGGCATCGGCAAAATTAAGCAACAGCTTTCCCAGGCCAACATCGACGACCGGATGATCGCCCGCCAGGAGGCGATCATCCTCTCCATGACGCCGGCGGAACGGCGCAACCCGAAGCTGCTCAACGGCTCTCGGCGACGGCGCATCGCCGCCGGCGCCGGAGCGACCGTGCCGGACGTCAACCGTCTCCTCAAGCAGCATCAGCAAATGAGCAAGATGATGAAACAAATGGGCAAGCTGGGGCGCAAGGGCCTGTTCGGGCGAGGCGGGCTGCCGCCGGACCTGTTGGCGTCGATGCCCCCCATGCCATCCGGCCGCTGATGTGCCGCGAGGATCGCAGCAACGCTGAACTCCGGGCCGCGGCGCATTTACGCCGCGGCGTCGGTTTGCGACCACGCCTGCAGTGACCTTATCGTGAGCGCCACCCTACATCAATTTGTCCCCAGTAAAGGAAGATCGAGCGGAACCATGAGCCTCAGAATTCGTCTGTCGCGTGGCGGCGCCAAAAAGCGCCCGTACTATCGCATCGTCGTCGCCGATTCACGGAGCCCGCGAGACGGGCGGTTCGTCGAGCGGGTCGGCACCTATAACCCGATGGTCGCCAAGGACCACCCAGAGCGGGTCCTCCTCAAAGAGGAGCGGATCCGCCACTGGCTCGGGGTCGGCGCCCAACCCAGCGATCGCGTGGCGCGGTTTTGCGCCGAGGCTGGGCTGATGGAAGCACGGCCGCGCCCGGAGCAGACCAAGAAACCGCTGCCCAGGAAAAAGGCGCAGGAGCGGATGAAGGCCGCCCAAGAAGCGGCTGGGCAGGCGGCTGCATCCTCGGGAGAGGGATAAAGCGCTCGCCCGCGCATCTCGTCGGCCTGTCACCCGAGCCGAGCGGGACAAGACGCAGTCGTGGGTTAAGCAAGCATGGATACGAGCAGGATGATCTGCGTCGGCATGGTCACCGGCGCGCACGGCGTGCACGGACTGGTCCGCGTCAAGAGCTTTACCGCAGAGGCGTCGGACCTTACTGCGTACGGCCCGCTCTGGGACGAGCACGGCGCATCATCGTTGCGCCTGTGGGCGACGGGCGAGGTGCGGGGACAGCTTCTGATGCGGGTTGAGGGCGTGCAGGATCGCACCGCCGCGGAGCGTCTCCGCGGGCGGCGGCTCTACATTCCGCGGAGCGCGCTGCCGGAGCCGCGTTCCGATGAATACTACCACGCGGACCTCGTCGGTTTACGAGCGGAGTTGGTCGGCGAGCCCGGACGGGAGGCCGTCGCGCTCGGATGCGTTTCGGCCGTGCACGATTTCGGTGGCGGGCCGATGCTGGAGATCGCTGCCGACAACGGCGGCATGATCATGGTGCCGTTCACCCACGATGCGGTTCCCGTAGTGGATGTTCCGAACGGCCGCCTGGAGATCGCGCCGCTTCCCGGCCTACTCAACGACGCGAGCCACGAGGCGCCCGGCTCCGCAGCGGCATCCGGAGCGACCGACGAAGAAGCGAACGCCAAAGGGGTGCACGAATGAACGATGCGCCGATTTGGACCGTGCGGGTTCTGACGCTGTTTCCGGAGATGTTCCCGGGGCCGCTTGCTTTTTCGCTCGCCGGACGGGCCTTGAAGAACGGTCGCTGGGGACTGGAAACGGTGGACATTCGCCGGTTTGCAGGCGATAAACATCGCACCGTCGATGATGCGCCATACGGCGGCGGGCCCGGTATGGTGATGCGCGCCGATGTGATCGATGCCGCCATCGCCGCCGCCGTGAACGTGGAGCGGCCGTTGCCGCTTGTTCATCTGACGCCGCGCGGGCGGCCTCTGAGCCAGGATCGGGTGCGGTGCTGGGCGGATGGGCCCGGGATGGTGCTGTTGTGCGGCCGCTACGAGGGTATTGACGAGCGGGTATTGGAGGCGTGGCAGCCTGAGGACGTGAGCCTCGGCGACTTTGTTCTGTCGGGTGGCGAACCGGCCGCAGTAGTGCTGATCGACGCCTGCGTGCGGCTGCTGACTGGCGTGATGAGCGAACCCCGGAGCATCGAGGACGAAAGCTTTGAACACGGCCTTCTGGAATACCCGCACTATACGCGGCCGCGGCTATGGAAGGACCGGGAGGTGCCGGAAGCTCTGCTGTCCGGCGACCATCAACGGATACGCGCGTGGCGGCGAGGCGAGGCGGAGCGCATCACCGCTGAGCGTCGGCCCGATCTGTGGGCGCGCTACCGCGGGGAGAGCCGGAGCGAACGAGGTTGCGCATTGGGCGCCGCCTTGCCTTGATGTGCCCGTACTGAGGTGCCCGTACCGAAGTGCATGAGTTGAAGGAACAGATACGATGAACTCTATCGAGGAATACGAGCGCGACGAGATCGAACGGCTGGTCGGGCAGCGGGACGTTCCATGGTTCGCGCCAGGCGACACGGTGCGCGTCAAGGTCAAGGTCGTCGAAGGAACGCGGGAGCGGCTGCAGGCCTTCGAGGGCGTCTGCATCGCGCGCCGCAACCGGGGCCTCGGCTCGTCATTCACCGTCCGCAAGATCTCCTACGGCGAAGGCGTGGAGCGCGTGTTTCCGCTTTATTCTCCGAACGTCGCGGAGATCGAGATCGTCCGCCGCGGCGACGTGCGCCGGGCCAAGCTCTATTATCTCCGTGACCTGCGCGGCAAGCGGGCGCGCATCGCCGAGAAGACCGACGGATTTGCGGCCAAGGTGGTCGCGGAAGAGAAGCGCGAAGCGGTGATCGCCAAGGAGGCGACGAAGCGAGCCAGCGTCGCACGCCAGGAGGAGAAGGCCGCCCAGAAACAGGCGGCATCCGAGGCCGGCGCCGACAGTTGATGTGTTCAGAGCGAGCTTGAGCGGGAGGCGCCGATGCCGCAGCCGCAAACGTTGTTCGACAAGATCTGGGCGAGCCATCTCGTCGATGTTCGCGACGATGGCACGTGTCTTCTCTACATCGACCGCCATTTGGTGCACGAGGTCACCAGCCCGCAAGCCTTCGAAGGATTGCGCACCGCTGGGCGAAGTGTACGGCGGCCCAACGCGACCTTGGCGGTCGCCGATCACAACGTGCCGACCACCGATCGCGCTCTCGGCATCGCCGACGACGAGTCGCGCATCCAGATCGAGACGCTGGCCGACAACTGCCGGGCATTCGGCATTCCTTACTTCGGCATGTCGGACCTGCGCCAGGGCATCGTCCACATCATCGGACCCGAGCAGGGTTTCACGCTGCCGGGCATGACCATCGTCTGCGGCGATTCCCACACCTCGACCCACGGCGCCTTCGGGGCGCTGGCGTTCGGCATCGGCACGTCGGAGGTGGAGCACGTTCTCGCGACCCAGACCCTGATGCAGACGCCGGCGAAGAACATGCGGGTGACGGTCTCGGGCGATCTGCCGCCCGGGCTCACCGCCAAGGACCTGATCCTGGCGATCATCGGCACCATCGGCACCGCCGGCGGCACCGGACACGTCATCGAGTATGCCGGCGAAGCGATCCGGGCGCTGAGCATGGAAGGGCGGATGACGGTCTGCAACATGTCCATCGAGGCCGGTGCCCGCGCCGGGCTGATCGCCCCCGACGACACCACGTTCGCGTTCCTGGCCGGCCGGCCGCTGGCGCCGACGGGCGAAGCATGGGAACAAGCGGTCGCGCTCTGGCGTCAACTGCCGTCGGATGCGGGTGCCCGCTACGATCGCGAGATAGCGCTGGACGTGACGGCGATCGCGCCACAGGTGACCTGGGGCACGAGCCCGGAAGATGTGGTGCCGATCACCGGCGCGGTGCCGGATCCGGCCCAGGAGACGGATGACCACAAGCGCCAGTCCATGCGCCGGGCCCTGGGCTACATGGGACTCGAGCCGGGCACCCCGATGCAGGACATCCGCGTCGACCGCGTGTTCATCGGCTCCTGCACCAACGGTCGCATCGAGGACCTGCGCGCCGCCGCAGACGTGGTTCGTGGCCGCAAGGTGGCCAATCGTGTCGGCGCGATGGTGGTGCCGGGTTCCGGCCTGATCAAGCAGCAGGCGGAGCAGGAGGGGCTCGACGCCGTGTTCCGCGACGCCGGTTTCGAATGGCGGGAGCCGGGGTGCTCCATGTGCCTCGCCATGAACGCCGACCGCCTCGAGCCGGGCGAACGGTGCGCCTCGACCTCCAACCGCAATTTCGAGGGCCGCCAGGGGCGCGGCGGGCGCACCCACCTCATGAGCCCGGCGATGGCCGCGGCCGCCGCGGTGACCGGGCGCCTCGCCGACGTCCGCCGGTTGCTGTAGGCGAGAGCAGGATCCACCATGGAACCATTCATCAAGATTTCGGGCGTCGCTGCGCCGCTGGCGATGAGGAATGTCGACACCGACATGATCATCCCGAAGCAGTTCCTGAAGACCATCAAGCGCACCGGTCTCGGCGCAGGCCTGTTCTTCGACTTGAGGTTCGATGAGGGCGGTCGCGAGCGGCCGGATTTCCTCCTCAACAAAGCGCCCTACGACCACGCGGTGATCCTCATGGCCGGAGAGAACTTCGGCTGCGGCTCGTCCCGCGAGCACGCCCCCTGGGCGTTGCTCGATTTTGGCATCCGCTGCATCATCGCCCCCAGCTTCGCCGACATTTTCCACAACAACTGCTTCAAGAACGGCATTCTGCCGATCGTGCTGCCCGACCGCGAAGTCGATCGGCTGATGGCGGCTGCAGTGCAGGAGGGCGGCCCGACCTTCACCGTCGATCTTGAAAGCCAGACAATCGCCACGCCGGACGGCCGCAGCGTCGCCTTCAGCGTCGATCCGTTTCGCAAGCACTGCCTGATGAACGGCCTCGACGACATCGGCCTGACCTTGGAGAACGGCGCGGCGATCGATGCTTTCGAAGCGCGCCGACGATCCGAGCAGCCGTGGCTTGATTGATGCCGCCGGCGCGTCACAGGACCCTGTAACACCATGTCTCAGCAAAAATCCCTCCTGATCCTCCCTGGGGACGGCATCGGCCCGGAGGTGATGACAGAAGTCTGCCGCCTCATCGACTGGCTCGACCGCCGCCGCAATGTCCGCTTCGACGTTCACGAATGTCCGGTGGGCGGGGCGGCCATCGACGCGGAAGGTGCGCCCGTTTCCGATCTGACGATGGAACGGGCGCTGGCCGCCGACGCGGTGCTGCTCGGCGCCGTTGGCGGACCCAAGTGGGACAACCTGCCGTTCGAACAGAAGCCGGAGCGAGGGCTGCTGCGGCTCCGCAAGGACATGGAGCTGTTCGCGAACCTGCGCCCGGCGGTGGTGTTCTCCGCCCTCGTCGACGCCTCGACCCTCAAGACCGATGTAGTCGCCGGGCTCGACATCATGATCGTCCGCGAACTGACCGGCGGCGTCTATTTTGGCGCCCCGCGCGGCATCGAGACGTTGGCCGACGGCACCCGCCGCGGCGTCAACACGCAGGTCTACACGACGCCGGAAATCCACCGCATCGCCCGCATCGCCTTCGAGCTGGCGCAGAAACGCAGCGCGCGGGTGTGCTCGGTCGATAAGGCCAACGTCATGGAAAGCGGCGTGCTGTGGCGGGAGGAGGTGCAGCGCCTGCACGACGAGGCGTTTCCGGACGTCGAGCTCAGCCACATGTACGCCGACAACTGCGCCATGCAACTGGTTCGCAATCCCCGCCAGTTCGACGTCATCGTCACCGACAACCTGTTCGGGGACATGCTGTCTGACGAAGCGGCGATGCTGACCGGATCGCTCGGCATGCTGCCGTCCGCTTCCCTCGGCGGGACGGACGCGAGCGGTCGGCGGCGGGCCCTGTACGAGCCGGTGCACGGCAGCGCCCCCGACATCGCCGGCAAGGGCCTCGCCAATCCGCTGGCGTGCATCCTCAGCTTCGCCATGTGCCTCCGCTACTCCCTGGACATGGCGGACGACGCAGACCTGATCGAGGCCGCGGTTACCGAAGTATTGGACGGCGGGTTGCGCACTGCGGACATCATGCAGGCGGGCAAGGCGCGGGTGTCGACGCGGGTGATGGGCGAGGCCCTGATCTCGACGCTCAACAAGATGACGGGTTGATGCGCAACTTCCATAAAGGTTCGGAGGATCGACGATGAGTTACAAAGTGGCGGTGGTCGGCGCCACCGGCAACGTCGGGCGTGAGATGCTGCAGACGCTGGCCGAGCGGCGGTTTCCGGTCGGGGATGTGGTGGCGCTGGCGTCGGAGCGCTCGATCGGGCGCGAGGTGTCGTTCGGCGAGGACGACGTCCTCAAGGTCCGCGATCTCGCCACCTTCGACTTCAGCGGCACCGACATCGTGCTGTCGTCACCCGGCGCCAAGGTGTCGGCCGTGTTCTCGCCGAGGGCCGCAGCCGCCGGCGCGGTGGTCATCGACAACACGTCGTACTTCCGCATGGACCCGGATGTGCCGCTGGTGGTGCCGGAGGTCAACGCCCACGCCATCGGCGGCTACCGCAAGCGCAACATCATCGCCAACCCCAACTGCTCAACGATCCAGCTCGTCGTGGCGCTGAAGCCGCTCAACGATTTGGCGCCTATCCGGCGGGTGGTGATCGCAACCTACCAGTCGGTGTCCGGCGCCGGCAAGTCGGCCATGGATGAACTGTTCGAGCAGACCCGTGGCATCTACGTCAACGAGCCGGCGGAGGGCCGCCGCGAGGTGTTCACCAAGCAGATCGCCTTCAACGTGATCCCGCACATCGACATGTTCATGGACGGCGGCGACACCAAGGAAGAATGGAAGATGGCCGCCGAGACCCGCAAGATCATGGGCGGCGACATCCGCTTGACCGCGACCTGCGTGCGGGTGCCGGTCTTCATCGGCCACGCCGAGGCGGTGAACGTGGAGTTCGACGCGGCGGTCGACGAGGACGAGGCGCGGGACGCGCTCAGGCAGGCGCCCGGCGTCAGCGTCGTCGATCATCGCGCCGACGAGGGCTATGTGACCCCGGTCGAGGCGGCGGGCGAGGACCAGGTCTACGTCAGCCGCATCCGGAGGGACCCTACGGTCCGGCACGGGCTCAATCTCTGGGTTGTGGCCGACAACCTCCGCAAGGGCGCTGCGCTCAACGCCGTGCAGATCGCCGAGGAACTGGTTCGCGCGCCGACCCTGCAGTCCGTGTAACGCGCCGATGCGCGGCACCGGTGCGCCGCTTGAGTGAACAGGGGCCATGGCCGGCCGTCTGAGAGTCGCACGTCTGAACCCTTCCGGCCATGTGCCGCTGGCGCCGGAGGCCGCAGCAACGCCGGAGCTGCACCGGCGCCTTACCGCCGTCATCCGCCGCCACCTGCCGCCGGTCACCGCCTCGCTGCTGACGCTGCCGGCGCCGACCGCAGACGGGCGCCTCATCGAGTGGTATTCCGATCTGGCCGGCCAGCCGGTGCCGCTGCCGGCCCTGCCGGAGGCGGAGCAGGCGGCGGCCCGCGCCGTGCTGCACGAGCGGCTGACGTCGGTCCGCGACTTGGCCGACCGCCTGCCGGCCATCGATCCCGACTCCGCCGGCGTGGCGGAACCGCTGCGTCAGGCCCTCTCCTACCCCGGCGACGACACGGTCTACGTGGTCGGCGGTCAGCCGGTGCTGACCTTCTGGGGCTATGCCTCCGCCGCGCCGCCGGCTCCCCCTGTGCCGCCGCCCGTTCCGCCGACGGAGACGGCGACGCAGGTGCGGAGCGGCCTGCCGTGGTGGCTGTGGCTGCTGATTGCGGCGCTGCTGGCGGCGGCGCTGGCCATCGGCGCCTGGTGGTATTACCGGGACCTGCGCTGGCCGCCTTGGGTGGACTATGAAGCGCTGTCCCAAGACTTCGCGGACGAGGAGGCCGCGCTCCGGCAGCGTGCCAACGCTCTCGAAGCCGAGTTGCGGCGGCGGCTCGATCTGTGCCGGTTGCGGGACAACCTGGCTGCCGCACGCCGGGATGAACGGGATCTGCTGCAGAGGTCCATAAGCCTCCACGCGAACCTCGCAACGTCCATGCAGCTCTGCCCGCTCAAGGCACAGGTGCAAGCCGCGGCGGCCGACGGCTTGGCGCTGCAGGCGCGGGCCGGCGCCGCCGAAGCGCGTCTGGCTCAGGCCTTGGACGCGTGCCGCCGTCAGGCGGACGCAGAGGAAGCTCGCCGTCAGGCGGAGGAGGAGGCGCGGCGCAATGCCGAGGAAGAGCGTCGTAAACAGGAGGTCACGTCGCCGGGCGAAGACCTCAAGATCCCCGAATCGGCGTGCCGGACGGGATCGACCGAGTTCTTCAATGGCAGATGGAAGACCACGGCGCGGGATCTTGCTAACATGTCGACGGGGGCGCCGGTCGTATTCATCATGGACGTTCGCAATGCGACGGGGCAGAGAACGTTGTTCGAGTACAACCGGAGCGGCGAAGTACGATGCGTAGCGCCGATTCGCGTCCGCATGGACCAGTGCCGTCTGATCATCGAGGACACGCGGCGCATGCGCTGTGAAAACGGCTCCCAGTACGAGCTAACGCGCTTCTCATGCTCCGCCGGAGCCGACCGGCGCGCCATGTGCAGCGCCAAGCAGGAGACGCTGCCGTTCGTCAACGTCGAGATCGAGAGGCTCAAGTAAACCAGCGGTTCTTTGCTTTCTGCTGAATATCACTCTGCCGCATGGTTGGACGCCGCGGCGGGTGGAGTCCAGCGCAACACCGGGGTGCGGGCGGCGCGGGTTTCGTCCAGACGGCGACGCGGCGCCAGCGTCGGGCTCTCCTCGAAGAACTTCGCGTCGCCGGAGCGGGCGCGGCCGACCAGCGCCTCGAGGCTGGCGACGAAGGTATCCAGGGTCTCCTTGCTCTCCGTCTCGGTCGGCTCGACCAGCATCGCGCCGTTGACGACCAGCGGGAAGTAGATGGTCATGGGATGGAAGCCCTCGTCGATCAGCGCCTTGGCGAGGTCGAGAGTGGTGACGCCGGTGCCCTTGAGCGCGCGCTCGTCGAACAGCACCTCGTGCATGCACAGGCCTTCGAAGGCCGGCGTCAGCGTCCCCTTGAGGCGCGCCAACAGGTAGTTGGCATTGAGGACGGCGTCGCCGGAGACCTGGCGGAGCCCGTCCGCTCCCATGCTCATCATGTAGGCGAGGGCGCGGACGAACATGCCCATCTGGCCGTGGAAGGCCTTAACCCGCCCGAACGGCTTGCCCCCCCCATCCGACGCGTGCTCGACGAGGCGCAGGCCGTCGCCGGCGTTCACCACATACGGCAGCGGCGCGTACGGCGCCAGCGTCTCCGACAGCACCACCGGGCCGCTGCCGGGACCGCCGCCGCCGTGGGGGGTCGAGAACGTCTTGTGCAGATTGATGTGCATGCAATCGACGCCGAGATCGCCCGGCCGCACCCGTCCGACATAGGCGTTGAAGTTGGCGCCGTCGCAGTAGAAGAACGCGCCCGCCCCGCGCACCGCCTCGGCGATCGCCGGCGCCGCGCTTTCGAACACGCCGCAGGTGTTGGGGATGGTGAGCATGATCGCCGCAACGTCGGTATCCAGCTTCTGGCGCAGCACGTCGAGATTGACCCGTCCGTCAGCGTCGGCCGGGATCGATTCCACCGCATAGCCGCAGGCGCGGGCGCTCGCCGGGTTGGTGCCGTGCGCCGATTCGGGCACCAGCACCCGCTTGCGCGCGTCGCCGCGATCTTCAAGGGCGGCGCGGATGCACATCAGACCGGTCAGTTCGCCATGGGCGCCGGCAGCCGGCGACATCGCCACCGCCGGCAGCCCGGTCAGCGCCTTCAACCAACCGGCGCAAGCGTCGATGATCGCCAGTGCGCCCTGTACTGTTTCCACCGGCTGCAGCGGGTGGAGATCGCCGATGCCCGGCAGCCGGGCGACCTTTTCGTTGATGCGCGGGTTGTGCTTCATGGTGCACGACCCGAGCGGGTACATGTTCGCGTCGATGGCGTAGTTCTTGCGGCTGAGGCGGAGATAGTGGCGCACCACCTCCGGCTCCGAAAGGCCGGGGAGGCCGACCGGCCGCCGGCGCCGCAGACCGCCCAGCCGATCGGCGCACATGGGGTCCACCTCCGGCAGGTCGACGCCGCACTTCTGCGGCGCGCCCTGGTCGAACAGCAGCGGTTCTTCCCAGTCGAGGCCGCGGTGGCCGCTGGTGGTGGCAGTCGGTCGAGCGCCGTAGCTCATGCCAGCGCCTCCCCAAGGCCCGCCGCCAGTCGTTCCATGTCCTTGGGCGTGTTCATCTCCGTCGCAGCGACCAGCAGCAGCGGAGCCATTGCCGGGTCGTCCGGGTAGAACCGCGACATGGGAACGCCCGCGAGGACGCCGCGCCCAGCCAGTTCCCGCACCACGTCCGCGGCCGGCCGGCTCAGGCGCAACGTGAACTCGTTGAAGAATGTCTCGTTCAGCACCTCCACGCCGGGGATCGCCGCAAGGTCGTCGGCGAGGCGCACCGCCGCGGCATGGTTGAGCGCCGCCAGCCGCTCCAACCCTTGTTCGCCGAGCAACGCCAGATGGATGCTGAAGGCCAGCGCGCACAGACCGCTGTTGGTGCAGATGTTGCTGGTGGCTTTCTCGCGGCGGATGTGCTGCTCGCGCGTCGAGAGCGTCAGGACGTAGCCGCGCCGCCCATCGGCATCGACAGTCTCGCCCGCCAGACGCCCCGGCATCTGCCGCACGAAGCGTTCCCGCGTCGCGAACAGGCCGAGGGTAGGTCCGCCGAAGCCAGGCGCATTGCCGAAGGACTGGCCCTCGCCGGCGACAATGTCGGCGTCCATCGCGCCGGGCGGAGTAACGAGGCCGAGCGACACCGGCTCGGTGACGGCGACCACCAGCAGCGCGCCGGCATCATGGCAGGCGGCGGCAAGCGGGGTGAGGTCGCGGACGCGGCCGAACACGTCTGGGTTCTGCGCAACCACGCAAGCCGTATGACGATCGACCAACGCGGCAAGGTCTTCCTCGCCGCAAGGATCCGGCTCCCGGATCTCCAGATCGAGGCCGAGAAAGCGGCAGTTGGTCTCGGTCACCGCCCTGTAGTGCGGATGGAGAGCGCCGGACAGAACGATGCGCCGGCGTCGGGTAAGGCGGGCGGCCATCTGCGCCGCTTCGGCGGTCGCGGTGGCGCCGTCGTACATGGAGGCGTTGGCAACGTCCATGCCGGTGATCATCGCCACCTGGGTCTGAAACTCGAACAGAACCTGCAGCGTGCCTTGGGACACTTCCGGCTGATAAGGCGTGTAGGAGGTCAGAAACTCGCCGCGCTGGATGAGGTGGTCGACCGCCGCCGGAATGTGGTGCCGGTAGCTGCCGGCGCCGAGGAACGTGGCGGCGCAGCCGGGGCTCAGGCTCCGCAACGCAAATGCGATGAACGCCGCCTCCACCTGCATTTCGCCTTGGCTGCGCGGCAAGTCCAGGGGTTGCTTGAGGAGCGTATGATCAGGAACGTCGCGGAACAGCGCATCGACGGACTCGACGCCGATGACCGCCAGCATCGCCTGCCGGTCTTCGTCGGTGAGCGGCAGATAGCGGCTCATCCAAGCTCCGCAACATGGGCTTTGTACGCGGCTTCGTCCATCAATGCGTCGAGTTCGCCCGGATCGGACAGCGCGATTTTGAAGAACCAGCCGTCTTTCTGGGCGTCGGCGTTAACGCGCCCGGGATCTTCGGAGAGCGCCTCGTTGACCGCGATGACCTCGCCGCCGACGGGCGCGTACACCTCGCTCGCCGCCTTGACCGACTCGATGACCGCCGCCTCGTCGCCCTGCTTGAGTTGCCGCCCGACTTCGGGAAGCTCGACGAAGACGATGTCGCCGAGTTGGTCCTGCGCGTAGTTGGTGATGCCGACCACGGCCTCGCCGCCGTCGACCTTGATCCATTCGTGCTCACGCGTGAACCACGTCGTCGCCATGCCGGATGTCTCCTGTCGATGAAACTCAGGGTGCGTATCGATGGGGAACGAAGGGCAGCTTCACAATCTCTCCCGGCAACGCCTTGCCGCGGACGACAGCGCGCACCGACGTTCCCACTTCGGCGTGCTCCGAGGCGACGTAGCCCATGGCGATGGGACAGCCGACGGACGGCCCGTATCCGCCGCTGGTGACGCGGCCGACGGATTCTCCGTTTTCCGCCTGCAATTCGGCGCCGGCGCGCGGAACGCCGTGTCCCTCGAAACGGACCCCCACGCGTTTTCGTTCGGGGCCTTCCGCCTTCTGCCGCAGAATGACTTCGTCCCCGGGGAACCCGCCTTCTTCGCGCCGCCGCGCGCTGATGGTCCAGGTCAAGCCGGCTTCCACCGGCGTCGTCTCGCTGTCGATGTCCTGCCCATAAAGGCAGAGGCCGGCCTCCAGCCGCAACGTGTCGCGGGCGCCGAGGCCGGCCGGGATCACCTCGTCTTCGTCCAGCAACAGCCGAGCCAGGCTTTCTGTCTCTTCGGCGGCGACCGTGATTTCGAAGCCGTCTTCGCCGGTGTAGCCGGATCGCGTTACCCCGCACTTGAAGTCGCCTATGGTCAGGTTCTCCATGGTCATGAACATCATGTGCCGGCTCGCCGGCGCGAAGCGCGCCAAAACCTTGCCGGCCGCCGGTCCCTGCAGCGCGAGCAGGGCGCGATCCTCGCGCACCTCGAGTTCGACCCGTTCACCCGCGCGGTCGCGGATGTACGCGAAATCCTCATCCTTGCGCGCCGCGTTGACAACGATCACCAGATAGGAGCCGCCGTTGATGACGATGAGATCGTCGATGATGCCGCCGCGGTCGTTGGTCAGCAAAGTGTAGCGGAGCTTGCCGGCGGGCAGGGCGGCGATGTCGCCAACGACGAGGTCGTGCAGCGCGGCAGCCGCCTCGGAGCCCCGCAAGATCGCCTGACCCATGTGCGACACGTCGAACAGCACCGCCTTCTCGCGGGCGTGGAGGTGCTCGGCAATGATGCCGCTGTACTGCAGCGGCAGTTCGTATCCGGCGAACGGCATCATTTTCGCGCCCAGCTTCTTGTGAAGAGCAGTCAGGGGCGTGTGCTTGAGGGGAGCGCCGGAAGGCTGTGCCAAAACGTCCACCTGTTGCTGGGTCGATCGGTCATGGTCGGGCGGCGGGGCCGGAACCGCAGTTTACCGGTTGCCAACCCGGCGTCAATTCTCGGAGGCGATACTCCCCCTGTCGCCGCGGTGGGCGCTCACTTCACCGATCCGGAGCGGCGGCGACTGTAATCCAATTCGGCTTCCGACAACTGCAGGCCCACGTACAGGCGATAGGCGCCGGCGCTGCCCACTGTCTGCAGCGGGATCTGGACGGTGACCAGCGGATCTTCGTCGCGGACCACGACCCGGCTGCGGTTTTCGGGGAAGACGATGTCCATGGAGAACTGTTGCTTGTTGAGCACCGTCTTGCTCTGGTCGACGACGCTGACGAAGTAGTCAAGGGTGGCGACTTGGCCGGTGTTGGCAGGGCCGCGGCTCGCGGTGATGACCGGAGTGAGTGCCACCAGCACTGCCAGGTCGTGATCCTCGGGGTCGCCGCTATAGTCGCAGCGCGACAGCACGTCGGTGATCTGCGCTTCGAACTCCACGTCGGTAAGGTCCTGACCGGCGCCCGGCGCGAACCGCGTCATCGCCGCGGCATCGGCGAGCACGGTGATGTCCGGGCACGGCCTCGCGACCTCGTCGTCCGATCCGGCGCACCCGGCAAGAACCGCCAGCAGCGGCAACACAACGAACCGTCGGGTCATGGTCGTCCTCCTGCTCGCTGCCGCCTCGACCGTTCCGAGGCCCGGCACTCTACGGGACCCGATTGGCGGAAACAAGAACCGGACGCTTGTTCATACAGCGTCCGGAGGCGCTTTCGACGGCGGCGGGTGGTGTGCCATCATGGCGCATGGCCGTTTACACCGACGTCACCGACGAAGAGATCGCCGCGTTCGCCGCGAATTACGATCTCGGCCAGGTTCTCGCCAGCAAGGGTATTGCCGAAGGTGTCGAGAACACCAACTACCTGCTCCTCGCCGAACGCGGTCCGTTCATCCTGACGCTGTACGAGAAGCGCGTCCGTGCGGCGGATCTGCCGTTCTTCGTAGCGCTGATGGAGCACTTGGCGGCGCGGGGCGTGCCGACACCGCTGCCGGTCGCCGGGCGTGACGGGCAGGTGCTGCGCACCCTTGCCGGCCGCCCCGCGGTCCTCGTGACGTTCCTCAAGGGCTTGTGGCCGCGCCGCCCGACCGCGGCCCATTGCGGCGCCGTCGGCGAGGCCCTCGCGAGACTACATCTGGCTGCAGTCGATTTTCCGATGCGCCGGTCGAACGACTTGTCGGTCGCGGGATGGCGTCCGTTGCTCGAGACCTGCCTTGCGGCCGGCGACGCGGTCGCGACCGAGTTGGCGCGAGAGTTGGCGGATGAGCTCGATGTCCTGGAGCGGCGCTGGCCGGACGGGCTGCCGGCCGGGATCATCCATGCGGATCTGTTCCCCGACAACGTGTTCTTCGAAGGCGAGCGGCTGAGCGGGCTGATCGATTTCTATTTCGCGTGCTCCGACCTCCTCGCCTACGACTTGGCCATCTGCCTCAACGCCTGGTGCTTCGAGCCGGACTTGAGCTTCAACGTCACCAAGGCGAGGCGCCTGCTCTGGGGCTACCAGTCCTGCCGCACGCTGTCCGCCGGCGAGCTGACAGCGTTGCCGATCCTCGCAAGGGGGGCGGCGCTGCGCTTCCTGCTGACACGCCTCCACGACTGGCTGCAGACCCCCAAGGATGCCTTGGTGACACCCAAGAACCCGAGCGAATACCTCAACAAGCTGCGCTTTCATCGCCGCGTGCGCGGGCCCGACGGGTACGGACTGGACTGATCATGACCGACACCAGGGCCCATGCGGACGACGTCGACGTGGTCCAACTGTTCACCGACGGTGCCTGCCTCGGCAACCCCGGACCCGGGGGGTGGGGCGCGGTGTTACGCTGGCGCGGGGTGGAGCGCGAGCTCAGCGGCGGAGCGGCCGACACCACCAACAACCGTATGGAACTGCAGGCAGCCATCGAGGGGCTTCGGGCGTTGAAGCGTCGATCCAAAGTCCACGTCTACACCGACAGCAGGTATGTCCACGACGGCATCACCGGCTGGATTCAGCAGTGGAAGCGAAACGGGTGGAAGACGGCGGCCCGCAAGCCGGTGCGCAACGCCGACCTGTGGCAGGCGCTCGACGCGCAACTGGGCGACCACACGGTAGACTGGTTCTGGATCCGCGGCCATGCGGGTCACCCCGAGAACGAGCGCGCCGACCGCTTGGCGCGTACCGCGGCCCGCCAAACTTCTCAGTGAAGTCAGGCACCACGTTGCATGGCGTGGTGGTTGAGATGGTTCTGCAACCAGGTTCGCGAGCCTCTCTCACCTACTCCTCCATGAGTGGATCTTTTCTCTGGCAGCGCACGCAGTGCCTGTTGTACATTGCCCTCAACACATACCCCAAACGGGGTACAACAAAACACTCAGATGCAACGGTTGCCTGTGACCTGTCTTCTAACGCACGCATATTGCTGCGAAATCCCTGCGTTCGCGTCCGACGCGCGATGTCTATTGCGGGTGATTTCGCTCCTCGACGGCCTCACTGAGGAGAAGGAGGCCGCGGCCTTGATCCCGGCGACGCTGACGACCCTGTCCCGCTACGCGCGCTTCCAGTTCGAGCGCGAGGAGCGGGTCATGGTGGCGTTCGACTACTGCGGTCTCGAGGCCCATCGCGCCGAACATCGGGGCCTGCTCGCACTCCTGTCGAGGAAGCGTTCGCGCTCGCCTCGAACCTCGGCATTGGCGTATGCAAGAAAGCTGCATGACGAGTTGCTGGCGTGGTTTCGGCATCATACGTTGCTCCAGCACGTGGCGCTTTTCTCGGAGATCGATGACCTGGAGAAAGCGGAGCGCATCGCGCGACTAGGCGCAGCGGACTGCCTGATCGACCTTGCCGCGACTGCCGTCCCGCGCGCCGCATCTCCTCCCCGCAAGGTACCGGCCGAAGAACGAATTGCCGCCCATGCCTGACATCGGATGCGACTAGTGCACAGACCCGTTCAGATGGTACGGCTGGCTGGGTCAGATCGTGCGCTAGAATTGACTGGTTGCGTGCAGCGACCGTGCATCCTTTGAATGCACCGATGCACTAGCGAGTTCAGGGGCTCCCGTCTCGCCGCCGGGGTTGCGGCGGAACATCCGCTCCGCTGGGGCCATCGAGAAAGCCGAACAGCCGGCGGAGGTAGCTGGGCGCCAGCGCCGAAAGCGGATTGACCGAGACGTCGGGATCGTCGAGCGGGCCGGTCACCGTGTAGGTCGCGGCGAAGACCCCCCCGCCCTTCTCGCCGCCGGTCAGCAGATTGCCGACCAGCGGGATGCGCCCGAGCGCGGCGTTGATTGAATAGATCGGCACGACCGTACCGGTGACGTCGACCCTGTCCTGGTCGAGGTCGGATCCGCCCGTCCGCGGTGAAGCCGATCGACAACCCGGTGGCGCGCGCATCCGTCATCGTCAGCGTGCCGTCGTCCAGCGTGAACGGCACGACCAACGTTGAAAACGTCAGGCTGTCGCCGCTGAGGGCGTCGCTCAGACCGGTCAGCGCAACGCCGCTCAGAATACGAGCGATCAGCGGTGCGTCCAGGATCCGATAGTCGGAGACGCGCGCCACCCCGCTGAGCGGCCGGCTCGGCTGGTCATCGGCGAACGTGCCCGCCATCGTCAACCGTCCGCCCTCCATCCCGGAAAAGAGCCCTAGAGCAGCCAGCGCGGCGCCGGCATCGTCGGCATGAACGGCGACGGCCCGTCGTTGGGGAGCCTGGCGTTCCAGTGTCGCCGTAACGCCGGCGCCTCCATCGACCCGCCCCTGGACGCGTCCCTTGACCCATAGGTCGCCGTCGCGCTCCGCGTCCGCAATGACACTGCTGAACTGCCGGTCGGGCGCGAGCCACAAGCGGCCGAGATTGACATGAACCACCAGGTCGGGCTGTCCGGAGCCGCTGCCCGCCGCCTCGGGCAGTGGCGTCTTCGGCTCCGCCCACAATGCCGCCAGATCGAGGCTGCTGCCGCGAACGTCGATGATCATGCGGTCCCGCGGTTGCATGACGAGAGTGGCTTCGACGTCGGTTCGCCCGGTGGCGATGCGCTGAACCACCAACTGTTTCAGATGGAATCCGGGATCGAAATCGGCAGCGCCGCTGGCGTTCAGGTCGCGTCCGGTCACCTCGACGCGCGGTATCGTGACCGATTCGTCCCGCCCGATACGGCCGTCGAGGGTGATTTTGGCAGGCTCGCCGACCGCTTTCTCCCAACCCAGCATGGGTATCGCGATGCGGGCTTCGGAGAGCCCCAAATCCAGGGTGAACTCCCCCGACCGATCGTCGAACTGAACAAACGTGCCTTCGGCTGCAACGGCGCCATCCGCGATGGCAGACGGTATCACCGTCTTCTTGAACAGCGTGCTCTGCAGTCGGGACAGCGGGACCTGCGGCGCGGCGACCGCTATGCGCCGGCGGAACGGGTCTCCGGCCTGGAAGTTCTCACGCGCGTCGACGCTGCCTTCGATCCCGTTGACGCGAAGGCGCCCCTCCACGTCCATCCGCTCCTTGTCGATGCTGAGGCTCAGGCGGCCGCCGTCGATGTCGTGGTCGAGAATCGCATCCTTGAGCAAAAGATCTTCGATGTCAGCGCGAGCAGTGATCTCCACGTCGTCGAAACTCAGATCCTTGAGGAGCGGGAAACGCAGGGACAAGGTGACGGCGGTGGTCCCGCTGGCGGCACCGGGGTCGATTCCGACCTCGCTCGCATAGCCCAGCGGCTCGTGGTCAATGAGGCGCAGCACGTCTCCGAGCCCGCCGGTCATCTTGAGTTCGATGTCGGCCTTCTCCTTGTTTCCGTCCAGGTCGAAAAAGACGACCGTCCCGCCGTCGACGGCAACGCCGGCGGCCTCGCCTCCCTCGATGGCGAAACTGAAGCGGGTCATGTCGAAGCTGGCAATCGCGGCGGCATCGTGAACCGGCGGAAGCGGCGGCAGATAGTCGACGGTCACCCCGGAAATGGTCATCGATCCCGTCAATCCGGAAACCTGCGAGGCGCCGGCGCTATCTGCGCCGAGCTCTAACCTGAACTGCGCTTGTTCGGCCACACCCTCCGAGAGATGCGCCATGACCCACTTGTAAGGATTGGGCGCCACTGCGCGTGGCCAGTACGTCGACAGGTCATTCACAGGCACGTCTTCGACGGTCCCACTTATGGTTCCACTGGGACCGGGTTCGGTAAAAGACAAGTTCGCGGAAATGGTTGCCTGGGGACCGCCCAGATCGAATTCGAGCGCGCGGACGTCAAGCTGAGTGGACCAAAAGTGGTAGCCGCCGCCGAAAGCAACCGATCGCAGCGGAAGGGCATGATCGAGCGGTGCGGGCATGGCGACATGGGCTCCAGCGCCGGCGTCGACACGCAGCGTGTCGATGTCGAGGTTCCCGCTGGCGCCTTCGTAAGCGCCCGCGAGTCGCCCGCCGGCGATCGGCAGCCGCTGCGCCCAACCGCTGGCGCCGAATTCCGCCGCCAGCGGTTCCGTCAGCACGAGGAAGCCCGGGCCCACGCTCAAGTCGAACCGGATCGTCGCGATCGCTCCGCCGGCGACTATACTCAAGGATGCGGTGCCGGTCAGGGGGGCGTCGACCGCCTCCAGCGCCGCACCCCTGCGGCTGATGCCGGCGAAATCCGGAAGGCGCAGGCCCCGGAGCGCCGCGTCAATCTGCAGGTCATGGCCGGCCCGGTCGTACCGGCCCGAAACCGTCAGCATTTCGGCGCCGTCTTCGCCATTGAGCGTCAGTGCGCCTGCGGGCCCATCGTCCGTCGGCCAAATTTTGGCTTCAGGGATCGCACCGGACCACACAGCGGCGCCAGCGGCATCCTCGATTCGCAGGTCGGCGTTGGTGATCGTCAACGCTTCCACATCCGCCATGCCGCCGTCGCCGGCAGCGCCCCCCGGCGCCGACACGAGTTCGTCGATCCACTGGTCGAGGATCCGGTCGTCGCGGTGGGGCAGCCGGAGCCGTGGGTTGTTGACGGTGATCCGGCGGGGCGAGACGTCGCCGCGAACAAGGGCGCCGGCGTCCAGCACCACCGCCATCTCCGGCACCGCAGCCAGTTCGCGCCCGTCCGGAAAGGTGACCTGCGTGTCTTGCAGATCCACCCCGAGCGTGCCGCTCGCCTCGTCCCATGAGACCCGGACCTCGCCGATCTCGAAGCGGGCCGTGTCGTGGCCGGCGTTGAGAATGGTTTCCATGGCCGGCGTCAGGAACGACAGCGACACCGGGCCCTGAGACAACCGCCATGCCAGCGCGACGGCGACGATCGCCAGAGCCGCGACGGCGGCGGCGAGCAGCCGCAGGGAGACCCGGAGTGCGGGACGTATCATCAGCCTCCTCTTGGGACTCCGGCCGAGGCGACCTTGACCGCCGGTCGCCTTGAGGCGACCTTGACCGCCTTATCGCCGGGCCGCAGTGTGCATGATCGGCTCGCCACGGATATTTGCATATGAGCACACTTGCGGACATGATCCATCACGCCTTTACATCCCGAGGCGACCGCCTGCCGGCGCCGGCCCATGAGGACTGGCTGGCCGCCGGCATGGCGCGATGGCGCGATGCCGTCGCCGCGCTCGAGGATGCGGACACGCGCGGAACAGCCGAACGCCTGGCCGACGCCGAGCCAAGCCGCACCCTGTTGGCCGCTGTCTTCGGCAACAGTCCGTTCCTCACCGGCGTCATGACCAAGGAGCCGGACTTTACCGTGGCGCTGCTGCGGGACGGTCCGGAGCCGGCGCGCGCCTCCGTACTGGCGGATGTTGCCGGGGCGCGGCGCATGGCCATCGACGGCGCCGATCCGTCGCGGGCGCTGCGCATCGCCAAGCGACGGATGGCGTTGACCGCCGCCCTCGCCGACATCGCCGACGCTTGGCCGGTGGAGACGGTGACGAGCGCGCTCAGCGACCTCGCCGAAGCGGCGCTGGGTTGCGCCGCGGCATACTTGCTGGCCCAGGCCGCCGACCGCGGCGTCCTCTCGTTGCCCGATCGCGACGATCCGGAACGGGGCACCGGCCTTATCGTCATCGGCATGGGCAAGCTCGGCGCGCGCGAGCTCAACTACTCGAGCGATATCGACATCATCGTGTTCTACGACCCGGAACGAATCGACACTCCTCAGCCCGACGAGTTGCAGCACCAGTTCGTGCGCCTGACGCGCGGCCTGGTCAAGCTCATCGACCACCATACGGCGGACGGCTATGTGTTTCGCACCGACTTGCGCCTGCGGCCGGACCCCGGCTCGACCCCCATGGCAATTTCGGTGCTTGCCGCCGAAGCCTACTACGAGACGCTGGGCCAGAACTGGGAGCGCGCGGCGATGATCAAGGCGCGCCCGGTCGCCGGCGACCGGGAAGCTGGAGAGGCGCTGCTGCAGCGGCTCGTTCCGTTCGTCTGGCGCCGCAACCTGGACTTCGCCGCCATCCAGGACATCCACTCCATCAAGCGCCAGATTATCGCCCACCGTGGCGGCGGGCGCGTCGCGCTGCCGGGTCACAACATCAAGCTCGGCCGAGGCGGCATCCGCGAAATCGAGTTCTTCGCCCAGACGCAGCAGCTGATCTGGGGCGGGCGCCTGCCGGAGATGCGCGGGCGCGGCACCATCGAGGCGCTCACCGCCCTTGCCGCTGCGGGGAAGATCGCCGCCGGCACCACGGATCAGATGATCGCCGCGTACCGGTTTCTGCGTCGCCTCGAGCACCGGTTGCAGATGATCAATGACGAACAGACCCATGCCTTGCCCGTGACGCCCGAAGGCCGCGCCGCCCTTGCGGCCTTCTCGGGGTACCCGGACCGCGAGACGTTCGAGGCGGATGTGCTCCGGCAACTGCGCACCGTCGAAAGCCATTACGCCGAGTTGTTCGAGGAGGCCCCGGCCTTGTCGTTCTCTGGCGGAGGCGGTGGCAACCTGGTCTTCACCGGCGCCGACCCCGATCCGGAGACACTCTCCACCATAGAAGCGCTCGGATTCGAGAACCCACGCGGCGTGGACGCGGCGATCCGCGGCTGGCACCACGGCCGATGCCGCGCCATGCGCAGCACGCGGGCGCGGGAGCTGTTGACGGAGCTGATGCCGGTGCTCCTCAAGAGCCTCGCCGAAACCGCTAATCCCAATGCCGCGTTTCTTGCTTTCGACAAGTTCCTGAGAGCGCTACCGGCCGGCATCCAGCTTTTCTCCATGTTCCATACCCGCCCGCAACTGCTGCAACTGGTTGCGGAGTTGCTCGGCGGAGCGCCGCGGCTGGCGGAAGCCCTCGGCCGCCGGCCGTCGCTGTTGGAGGGGGTCCTGGTCCGGGACTTCTTTGCGCCGCCGCCGCCGCGCCACGAGCTGGCCGCGGATCTGGAAGCTGTGCTGGCGCGGACGAGCGGCTTGGAGGAGGCGCTTAACGAAAGCCGGCGCTGGGCCAACGATCGGCGCTTTCAGATCGGCGTCCTCAGTTTACGCGGCAACCTCGAAGCCGAGGGCACCGCGACCGCGCTTAGCGACGTGGCCGAGGTCGCGCTGCAAGGCCTTCACCCGCGGGTGCGCGCGGACTTCGCGGCGCGGCACGGGCGGTTGGCGGATTGCGGCATGGCGGTCATCGCCATGGGCAAACTTGGCGGACGCGAGATGACCGCGACGTCGGATCTTGATCTGATCTTCGTCTACGATCAACCGCCCGACGGCGCCCAGACCGACGGCGCCAGACCGCTGTCGGCCAGCCAGTACTTCGCGCGCCTGAGCCAGCGTCTGATCAATGCCATCACCGCGCCGACGGCCGAAGGGGTGCTCTACGAGGTCGACATGCGCCTGCGGCCGTCGGGCAAGGCCGGGCCGATCGCGGTCAGCTTCGAGTCTTTCCAGAGCTACCAGCGCGCCGACGCCTGGACCTGGGAGCGCATGGCGTTGACCCGCGCGCGTGTCGTGGACGGGCCGCCGGAGCTGGCTGGCAAGGTCGAGAATGTCATCCGCGACGTTCTTACCCTGCCCTGCGATCCCTGCTCTCTCGTCGTCGACGTCGCCGACATGCGGGCGCGAATGGAGGCCGAGCACCGCGCCCAGTCGATCTGGGAAGTAAAGCACGTGCGCGGCGGCCTGGTGGATATAGAATTCCTCGCCCAATACCTGCAGTTGCGCCACGCTGCGGCACACCCCGACATTCTGTCGCCGAACACGGCACAGGCCTTGCGGTCCTGCGGCAAGGCGGACGTGTTGACGAAGAGCGCGGCCGATGACCTGCTCGGCGCCCTCGCCGTATGGCAAGCAGTGCAGAACCGGATCCGGCTGAGTTGGGATGGTGCGGTCACTGCACGCGGCGCCGACGACGTGCCGCGCGCCCTCCGCCAGACCCTCGACGGCCTGCTCGGGCTCTCGTTCGACGGCCTGGTCGAGCGGATGACAACCGCCGCCGCCATGGTCCGCGAGCGCTTCGCCGAACTCATCGAGCGCCCCGCCGCCGAGATGCGCTCGCGCATGGCGCGGTCCGAACGGCCGCAGGACCTGGAAGACGCACCCTGAATGGCGTTCTCTTGGACGCTGAGGGCCGTCAAGGCGCGTTGCTTCACCTATCCGTTTCTGTTAGGCAGTCGCCCAAGCTCGCAGGGAGCCAGTTCGACACGAGTCGGGAATCACCATGGCAGAGACCAACATCGACACTACGGCGGTGATCGCCGTCCTCAATCAGGTCCTGGAGGCGGAACTCGCCGGCGTCGTGCGCTACACGCACTATTCGTTGATGGTATTCGGCTACGGCCGCATCCCGATCGTCAAGTGGCTGCGCTCGCAGGCCGAGGAATCGCTCCTGCATGCCCAGGAAGCCGGGGAACTGATCACCTTTCTCAACGGGCATCCGTCGCTCGGCATCGGCAGGTTGCTGGAAAGCGAGAAGCACGACATCGGCAACATCCTTGAGGAGTCCCTGGCACACGAACAGGAAGCGCTTGCGCTTTACAAGCAGCTTCTCACCCTGGTCGAGGGCCGCGACGTGATGCTGGAAGAATACGCCCGCCAGATGATCGCCGAGGAGACGCGCCACGCCGGCGAAGTGCAGAAGATGCTGCGTTATCCGGGAGACGCCTGACCGGTTGGGGGAAAGGTCGTGGCCATGGAGCGGGGGAAGGCCTGTGCTGTAGAGGGGCCTCTGCCGGAGAGGGGCCTAGTCACGAAGGCTTCTCCACAACGACCATCCTGAGGTAATGTCTGCCCCAATAGACGCCGATCCTGCCCCGTGGCTGGCGCATGATGCAGAGAGTGCGGCAAAGCCGGGAGCGTCGGGCGAAAGTCGGTGGCGCCGCCTTCTGGGGAGCCGGGCGCGGTCCGTCCTCATCGGTGCTGTTGTCGCCCTGGCCGGCGTCGTCGGCGGCGTTTTCTACTGGACCCATGGCGCCGACATCGCCAGCAAGGCGGTGGTTGTCGATCTCGACGTACTCGTCCTGCACCCGCTGCCCGAGATTTTAACCGATCTTTCCGATAAAGGTCGCCCTGCTTACGTAAAGCTCGCCATCCTCGTCCAGATCGCCGAGCGGCACCTGCCGGAACTGGTGGCAAACGAAGATCAGATTGTGGATGCCGTGCAGACGCGGCTCCGCCAGTACCAGCGCAGCGAGCTAATGGGGCAGGCCGGATCCGAGCGCCTGCGCGCCGACGTACTCTCAGCCGTCAATCGAGCCATCCAGCCAGCCGTCGCTAACGACGTGCTGTTCCGTGAATTGCTCGTGAATTAGCCGGGGGACGCGACGAACTCCAGTCGCGCAACAGCACTCGGGTGTCGTGCCTGCAAGACCGTGGTGTAGCCGAGGCGGGCGGTCGAGGTTGCCGACCGCCCGGAAACGGCATCCGCAGGAGGCGGTGCAGGCGCTACTTGCGGAGCGAGCGGTTGAACATGCGGTTGGACGATTCCGCTGCGGCGGCCGCGCGCTCGGCGGCCTCGGCGGCGCGCATCGACGAATCGCGGGACGCTTGGACTTCCTGTTGCATGGAGTTCACGTCCGCGCGGAGCGCGTTGACCTCGGTGCGCAACTGGTCGACATCGCTCTGCGACGCGCAGGCGGTGAGGCCGAGGGTGGAAACGGCGATGACGGACAGAACCTTCAGGCGCGATGCCATGAGTTGGTACTCCTTATGTGCCACGTGATCAGAACAAGATGGACGGAAGAGCGGGTTCCCTGAGCAGGATCGCGGCGCCGATGACCCCTCGGAGCGAAGCCCCCGTGTCGAGGGATTAGCGCAGACCGAGGACCCTAATGCCTAACCCCCCAACGCGCAAGGACCGCGTGATTGGGTGTAGTTGCGTCCCGTGAGCAGCGCCACGCGGCTGGGAGAACGGAGCAAGGCGTTGCTGAAGGCGTGACAAGCCGAGCGAGTGCTTCGCTAGCGCGGCCCCCATTTCGAGCAGAGCCAATCCCTTGCGGCCCAGGTGGACCGGTGTTGGTCCATAATGAACGACGCGCGCGGCTGCGCGGATTTCGCGACTCCGGATGCAAACTCCTGCTCTTTTCGAAAATTGTACTAAAACAAATAAAAAAACAACGCTGCAAGCGCTTAGAAATATTACATTTCTGATATGCAAGTACATGTGGTATCACCACCAATGGTGAATGGCCGGTACCCGGCTGCGGTCTCTGTCGCAGAGCCTCAGAGACATTACGGGAGCTGGTACGGACGAAACGAACACTGCGTAAGGCTGGTCGAGGATTTTGTCATGCGCTGTGACAGCATCACGGACACGACATCGCAAGGAAGCCGGGTCGGCGTCCTGGTGTCCGTACTGGCGGTCCTCGTGCTCGCCGTGCTTGCCAGCGGTTGCGCCGGAAGCCCGTTCGCTCATGCACCGACCGCCGCCGATGCGGGCGACCGCTACCAGCGGTTGATGCGCATCGCGGCGGCGGCCGAGGCGGACGGGGATCTTCTCGCCGCCGCCGACCTCTACGAACGCGCCCAAGCCACGGCGCCGAACCGCTCGGAGCCGGTAACGGCGTTGGCGGCCATAACGACAACGCTCGGCGATGCCGACGGCGCCGCCCGCCACTGGCGCACGGCGGTGGCGCTCGAGCCGGATGCGCCGGCCGCCCGCCGCGGCCTGGGCGCGGCGCTGCTGGCGCTGGGCGAACCGGCGGATGCCGCCCAACAGTTTCGTGCGGCTATCGCCGCCGATCCCGGTGACGCGTCGGCCTACAACGGCCTCGGCGTCAGCCTGGACTTGCTCGGACGCCACGAAGAGGCGCGCCACGCCTACGACGACGGGCTGGATCGGGCGCCCGGCGCCCTCGGCCTCACCAACAATCGCGCCTTGTCTCTTGCCCTCACCCGCGACTTCGACACGGCGATCGCCACGATGCGCACCATCGCCGATCGACCCGATGCAGGCCCGCGCATCCGCCAGAACCTGGCGCTGGTTTATGCCCTGGCGGGCCGCCAGAATGAAGCCGCCGCCACTGCGGCCCGCGACCTGCCGCCCCGCGAGGCGCAGGCCAACCTTGCGTTCTACCAGGCGCTGCAAGGGCTGAGCGGGCGAGGACTCGCCGCCGCTGTTTTCCACGCCAATCTTGAAGCCGCGCCCGCGTCGGCGGCGATGGACCCGCAGACCGCGGGTGCGGAGGAACTGGAAGCTTGGCCGACCGCGGATCCGGCACACGGTGCCGCCGCCGCGCCCGCGGTGATCGTGGACTGCATGGCAGCAGACCCGATCGACCCGGAGCCGCCCGTTGCCGCAGACGAGGCGCCGGCGGCCGTTGCACCAAAAGTGGTTCCGCATCGCGGGCCGGTCGCATTCGCGGAGCCATCGCGCGCAGCACGCTCGGCGGTCCGCGCCCTTCGTTTCGCATGGACGACGGCGGAGCGCGGCTTGCAGGTCGCCCCCGAGTGGTTTCCGCCTCGGCTCGACCTCCTGATGCCGATGGCAGCAGCGCCTGCCGCTGCAGACCCCGCCGCCGCCTCGGAGGCGGCCACCGCAAGCATGGAACCATTTTTGTTTCCAGACGCATGGCGGTGGCAACCGGTCTTGGTGGACGTGGTCGCACCCGCGACGGAGCCCCCTGTCGCCGCGGTCGTTGCAGAGGATTCAGCCGGCCCCGACGTTTCAGTCACGGTCCTGATCGACGCCCAGCCGACCGCCGAGCCTGTAGAGTCGCTCTGGAGCCTGGTTCAGGTAGGCCATCGATCCGACGGCGCGTCAACCGCCGCAGCCCGCGCCGGGATCGGAACCGCCCCCGCCGGCCAGGTTCCAGCTGTCCTTCCGGCGACAGCGCGGCCGCATCCGTCGATTTTCGCGGACTCCGGTTCCGGTCCGGCCGCGCCGCCCGCCGGTCCGGCTCCCCCGGCGGACGCCACTGTCGGCCTCGTCGCCGTCCGGGCGCGGGAGGGCCCGCCGTTTCTGCCGGCACAGCCATAGCGCACCGGTCGAAGACGCCGGAACGGTCTCACGTCACTCACAGCTCTGGAGTTCAAGACATGTTGCACCACAGCGAAACGCCCCGCCCCAACGTCCCGGACCCGGCCGATTACGAACCGATGACGCCGGCCAGCCAGCGCCAGATCCGGGTGCTGGTATTCACCTCCCAGAAAGGCGGCTCGGGCAAGACCACGCTCTGCGGCCACCTCGCCGTGCAGGCGGAATTGGCGGGCCAAGGGCCGGTGGCGGTGATCGACACCGACCCGCAAGGCAGCCTCGCCCAGTGGTGGAACGCCCGCGCCGCCGAGACGCCGTTGTTCCTCCGGGTTTCCGGACAGTACCTGCACGAGGACATCCGCCAGCTCGACCGCGCCGGCGTCCGCTACGTATTCATCGACACGCCGCCGACGGTGACCGAGATGATCAGCCGAATCGTCGCCTATGCGGACTTGGTGGTGGTGCCGACGCGGCCGTCGCCCCACGACCTGCGCGCCGTCGGCCCGACCCTCGACATCGTCGAGTCCCTGCGGAAGCCTCTGGTATTCGCCATCAACGCCGCCAACCGGCGCGCGCGTATCACCGGCGAGACCGCCGTCGCGCTCTCCCAGCACGGCACCGTAGCGCCCGTCACCCTCCATGACCGGGTCGACTTCGCCACCAGCATGATCCACGGCGGCACGGTCATGGAAACAGACCCGGAGAGCCGGTCCGCAGGCGAAATACGGGAGATGTGGTCATACCTGGGCTCGCGCCTGGACGAGGCCCTGCCGCGGGTGACGCGCACGTCCGGGATCTTTCATCCAGTGGCCAAGAGCCGCGGCTTCGGCCACCGCAAGCCGCAGCAGACGCCAGCGGCCGCGGAGTGACGATGATGAGCACCCACGCCCAGGCTAACGTCATGTACGCCCTCGACACCCTGTTCGCCCGCAAAGGCGAAGCCGCGCCGACCACCGCCCGCGTCCTGTTCGGCACCGCGCCCCCTGCGTCGTACGCGAAAGAGCGGTTCCAGCGCTCGAAGGACACGCCCCCCGGCCGCGAGAGCGGCGCGCTGGCGTTCCTCATCCAGCGCGCCAACAAGCCAGCGCCGCCGCCACCGCCGATGGATCTCGACTGGAGCGACACGGGACCGATGCCTGAAGACGCACCACAGCCGACGACGCCGTCGCGCGAGACGGCGCGTGTCGATGCGCCCCACGGCAAAAGCAAGCGGCACAAGATGACGGTGCGGCTCAGCGAGGTCGACTATCTGCGGTGCAGGGACCTTTCCGAGAGCCTCGGCATGACGCTGCAGAAAATCCTGGAAACAGGGATCACCGCGCACTTGGATAAGCTGTCGTCCGCCGCCGAAACGCGCTGACGGCCCTTGCCAGGCAGGGCGTAAGGCAATGTTACGTTAACGGGATTAGCAGCATGCACGTCGTTTCGTTCGTTTTCCAAGGCCGCAGCAGAGCGCGTTCCGAACTGGCGGAGCAGGTCGCTGCGGCCGCGGTGCGGGCCGGCGACACTTCCGCCTTGGTGGTTGTGGACAACGCCGCATCCCAGCCGCTCGCCGCGGCGGACACCGCGGCGGTCGACGTGGTGCACACCGTCTCGTCCGGCCTCGCGGCATCGCTCGAAGCGCTGGCGGCGGACGGCTGCGCGTGCGCCATCGTCGCCGCCCAATATGCGCATGACGACACCGGCTTTGCGGCAGTCCTGGCGTCCGCCGACGTGGTCGTCGTCTGCGTCGGGCCGCGGAAGGCGGAGCTGGATCGCCTCGACGCCGTCGTTGGCGCCGTGAAGCAGTGCCGGAAGCCATTTTTTTTCGTTGTCGACGGCGTCGGCGCCAAAGGGCCAAAGGACGCGGTGGTGTTCTACCTCGCCCAGCAAGGCACCGTGTGCCCGGTGTTCGTGCCGCAGCAGGCTGGCGCCACGGATGGTGAAGACACGATCCCGATGCTGTGGGGATACATCGCCGGACGCTTCGCCAAGCTGACCCCGGCCGCCCCTTCGTCGCCGGCCGAACCGGCGCCGGCCCAGCGGCGCGGCCATCCGCGCTGGCAGGCACGCTGGGACATCTCGGTGATGCGCGACGGCGGTGGCCGCGACAAGGAGCGCCTGGCCGGGCGCCTGGTCGACATTTCGGGAAGCGGCGCCGGCATCACCGTCGACGCCGCCCTGGGCGCGGGCGAAACCGTCTGCGTCGATATCCCGTTCGTCGGCCACTACGCGGCAACCGTGATCCACGGCGAGGCGGGCCGCTATGGCCTCCACCTCGCGCTCGACGACCATGAGCAGGCGTTCCTCGCAGCGCGCCTGGAAACCGTGATGACCAACGCCCGGCAAACGGCGGAGCCGGAGCTGGACCCGGAGCCGGAGCCGGAGCCGGAGCCGAGCATTCCAACAGCACCACCGGCGTCCCGGGCACCGAGTTCGGTCCCACAGGCAGCGGCGCGCCGGGCACGGGTAGTGGTCGTCGGCAACCTCAAGGGCGGCTCCGGCAAGTCGACAATCGCCATGCACGTCATCGTGGGACTGCTGCATGAGGGGTTATCGGTGGCGAGCGTCGATCTGGATGCCGGGCAGGCGAGCCTCAGCCGCTACATTGACAATCGCCGCGCCCACGACATGGCGCACGGTTCGCGACTCCTGATGCCGGAGTGCCACCTGGCGCCGCAGGCCGACGACGACAGCCTCGATGCCGCCCTCGACCGCCTCGCCGGGTTCGTCGACGTGATCGTCATCGACACCCCCGGCCGCGCCTCTCCGCTCACCACGCGCGCTCTCGCCCTCGCCGACGTGCTGATCACGCCCATCAACGACAGCTTCCTCGACCTCGACGTGCTGGCCGAGATCGATCCCCGCACCCTGACGTTCATCGACCACGCCCGCTTCGGCGAAACCGTCGCCCGCACGCGCGGCAAAAGACGCGCTGCCGGGGACGCGGGGTTCGACTGGCTGGTCATGCGCAACCGCCTTACCAATCTCGACGCCCGTAACAAACGGGACATGGCCGATACCCTCGCCCATCTCGCCACCGCGCTCGACTTCCGCATCGCCCCGGGCTTGAGCGAACGGGTGATCTATCGCGAACTGTTCCTCCTCGGCCTGACCCTGCTCGACCTCCGCGACCAGGACAGCGGCATCGCCTTGACCTTGTCCCACGTCGCGGCCCGTCAGGAGCTTCGGGCCCTGATGTCGTCGATCGTGTCGGCGCCGGCGATGACCCGCGCGGAATGCGCGGACGATGCCGATCGGTTGACAATTTCCGCCTGCGCATAGATTGTCTGCCCGGCGCGCCAATGCGCGCACTTGGCGGGGCGAAAGACGAACAGTGGAGCTTGAGGATCTCGGCCTCGACGGCCTGCGCCAGGACACGCTCGAGCACCTCGTCTATATGGTCGGCCCGACCCGAAGCGGCACGAGCATCATCAATAACGCCATTGGCCTGCACCCCCGCCACCTTGTCGCAGCACCGGTCAGCTATTTCATGGACCGGGTGTGGTCCTACGCGACGCGGGATGACGCGCAGACGCTCCGCCGACGCTTCGAGGGGCTACCCGGCTACACCGCCGACGCCGCTCTCGACCGCGAGCAGCGCGACCGCCTGAACCGCTACATGGCGGAATGCTTCGCCCGCCCCGATCTGAAGCGCCTGTTTCAACTACTGCCGCTGCGGGCGCTCGCCGCCGGCGGCTGCGGCAAGGTACCAGAACAGGTCCGCTGCTGGCAGACCAAATCAGGGAACTGGCGCGGCCTGGAGAAGCTGCGCCGCGCCTTTCCCCACGCCCGTTTCGTGTTCCTGGTGCGCGATCCCCGCGGCTCGATCCTGTCCGGTGCCCGCCATGCATCCAAGCGGGCGCCGGAAGGCGACGGCCACAGCCTGTTGACGGCGGAGATCATCGACTTCGCCCTCTACTGGCGGACCACCGTGGCCGTCGGCCTGCGCTTCGCCCGCCGCCATCCGGACATCTCCATGATCGTCCGCTTCGAGGATTTTCTCGTCGATCCGGTCACCACCCTCAACAGGGTTTTCGCCTGGACGGTCGGTGAGCCCATGGCGCCGGCAGCGCTGGAAGCGGCGCTGGCGGGTCTCGGCGGCGGCGCCTCCAACACCCCCGGCGAATCCTACACGGGCATCAGCACTGCCCCGCTCCATCGCTGGCGCCGCGACCTGACCCCCGAACAGGTGGCGCTGATCTCCGCTCTCACATGGCGCACCGCCCGCACCGCCGGTTACGATCTCGAGCAGCCGACGACAGGACCACGCACGGTCCACATGATCCGCGCCATGCCGACGGTCCGCCGCAAACTCCGCGCCCTGGCGAAGATGCTGCTGATCTCCGCCATGGACCGCACCACGATCCGCCGGGCTCAGGCCGGAACTTCACTGGGCGAGTCGAGCAGGTCGGCGAAGTAGGCGATGGTCTTGACGAGGCCGTCGGCAAGCGGCACCCGAGGCTCCCAGCCGAGGGCCGATCCGGCAAGCGAGATGTCCGGCTTCCGCTGCCTGGGATCGTCGGCCGGCAGCGGCTCGTGCACGATCATCGAGCGGGAGCCGGTCAGCGCGATGATCTGCTCGGCCAACTCTCGGATGGTGAATTCCGCCGGGTTTCCCAGGTTGACCGGGCCGGTCATGTCGTCCGCGCTCGCCATCAGCCGCGCGAAGCCGTCGATCAGGTCGTCTACATAGCAGAACGCGCGGGTCTGGCTGCCGTCGCCATAAATCGTGATCGGCCAGTCACGTAGCGCCTGGACGATGAAGTTGGAGACGACGCGGCCGTCGTTCGGGTGCATGCGCGGCCCGTAAGTATTGAAGATGCGGGCTACCTTGATCGGCAGCCGGTGCTGTCGGTAATAGTCGAAGAACAGGGTCTCGGCGCAGCGCTTGCCCTCGTCGTAGCAGGAGCGCAACCCGATCGGGTTGACGTGCCCCCAGTAGCTCTCGGTCTGCGGATGCACCTCGGGATCGCCATAGATCTCGCTGGTCGAGGCTTGCAGGATGCGGCAGCGGAGCCGCTTGGCAAGGCCCAGCATGTTGATGGCGCCGTGCACCGACGTCTTGGTCGTCTGCACCGGATCGTGCTGGTAGTGGATCGGCGACGCCGGGCAGGCGAGGTTGTAGATCTCGTCTACCTCCACATAGAGCGCAAACGTCACGTCGTGCCGCTTCAACTCGAACTGGGGATGGCCGACCAGATGCCGGATGTTGCGTTTGGAGCCGGTGAAGAAATTGTCGACGCACAACACGTCGTGCCCTTCGGCGATCAGCCGGTCGCACAGGTGCGAGCCGAGGAACCCGGCGCCGCCGGTAATCAGAACGGTCTTCGGCGTCACCTGGGACGGAAGCTCCGTCGGTGTCGCAGCCTTGTAATGCATGGCGGGGTCCCCTCGCGCGCCGCAGTCGTGCTCAACCTACCAAAGTCGCCGCGCCGGTTGAAAGCATCATGTCGGCGCAGCAAGGCCGAACACTCGCAGCCCTCCGGCCACCGCGATCAGCGCGAAGCCGAGCGCCAGCAACGCCGCACCGCCGAACGTGCACCACTGATGGACGCGGAAGCCGCCGAGGACGCTGTCGAGGATCAGCCATTTCAACTCGCGGAGGTCGGGCTCGCTCGCGCCGGGCACCCTCCTGATCTGCGTAAGCAGGTCCCACAGGTCCTTGTTCTTCAGGTCCCGCCACGCCGGGATAGCGAGAACGATCGATCCGGCCACGCCCAGCAAGCCGCCGAGCACCTCCATCCCGCCGAGCCAGTCCATCGCGGCGGCGTGGATTCAACGTTGCCGCCGAGCCAGCCTGGGTCGCTCTTCCGGAGCCTCGGCGGCTGCGGCGGCGGGAACAAACGCGATGCGCAAGCCGAGGGCACGCGCCAGATCCCGCAGCGTCCGGTACGTGGGGCCGTCCTTGCCCTCACCCCGCTCGACCGCGCTGAGGGCCGGCTGGCTCAAACCCGCAGCCTCCGCCAAGCGCTTTTGCGGCATGTTGGCGGCAAGCCGGACGGCGCGGACGAGTTCGCCCGCCTCCACCGCCGCACTCGACATCGGCGCCAGGGCGGCAAGTTCCGGGTCATTCGCTTCCAGCGAGCTGATCAGGTCCATGAGGCTCGCTCCATGGGGCGTCGCCGTCTCGCCCTCGGAACCCGTCATTGCCGGCAAGACATATCGCGGTGCGCGGGCAGGCCGTTTCCGGCTTTCACTCGCCATGATCGTCAATCCTTCTCGATGCGACAGGCAGTTTCACTCTCAAAGCTCCAATGACCGCCAGCGCGCTACGATCTTGGCTTTGCACGGTGCGTCCTCAAGGTCCGATGCGGCGCCGACGACGGCGAGACCGATGATACGAACGTAGCCGGGCGCCACAACACAGCAGAAGACCACACATGGCGCCCCGTCCGTCCGGTAGATGGTGAACGCGGAGGGCCAGGACGGGATTTCCATCCATGCCGTGTGTCGTTCCCTCAAGTGTTTCCGCATTCCGTCCACACCCCGGCCGTCGTCAGCTAACGCCAGTTCCTGCAAAACCTCGCGGAGGTCGACGAGAAAGCGGAGGCCTGTTTCGATGACATCCGTTGCTCGCTTCTCTCCCTCCGCATCCCTCAGCGCGTACGCGATTGACCGCACGTCGTCCAGATAGCGCCCCAAGTCCTCAGCCGCACCGGAAGGCGGTCGGTAGAACTCAATCTCAACTCGCACCCGCTCTCCTCCGATTATATAAAATTTCGTATCTCACAATCAAGCTTGACCATTGAGCCCGCGGCCCATAGTTGCTATTTTGTTCTTTTCGTGAAGGGCAGGTCAAGGCGCTTCGGTACCGGCCAAACCCGACGCACGGAGTCGGATACTGAGTACTTTTGAGCCTCTTGCAGAAACAAAAAGGGCATGAAGTAGTATTTGAGTTCTGATCCGCACGTTTCTGTATTTGTAGTGGATCATTCCGCTGTAGTTTTGATTTTTGCTGTGGCGTTTTATGTATCTTTGGTTATTATCTCTGTATGTCTGAGAGCAGGGATCGGCTTGTGCGATGCTGGAGCCACATCCAAGGCACCCTGTTCCCTTGGCTGCGGGAGGAGGTGGACGAACTCACGGCCAAGCATGAGCAAGTCGTCCTCGTCCTCGACATGCTCGACCTGGAAACCCACATCCCGCCGCCGCCGGGGGGCCGCGGGCGGCCGCCGGAGGACCGCCGGGCCATCGCCCGGGCCTTCGTCGCCAAGGCCATTCTCCATCTGCCCACCACCGCCGCCCTCATCGAACGTCTCGACGTCGATGGCCGTCTGCGACGCATCTGTGGCTGGGAACGGCGCCGCCAAGTCCCGAGTGAAGCGACGTTCTCGCGGGCTTTCGCCGAGTTCGCGACCAGCGGGCTGTTCGAACGGGTTCACGAGGCCCTGGTCAAATTCGGCCACGACGGCCGCCTGGTGGAACATGTCGCCCGCGACGCCACCGGGATCGATGCCCGCGAAAAACCCCCGCCACCGCCCAAAGACTCAGCGCCGAAGCGAAAGCGCGGGCGGCCCAAGGCCGGGGAAGCCGTCACCAAACGCCGCTCCGACCGCCTTAAACGCCAACCAAACCTCGATCTCAGGACCATGCTCGCCGACCTGCCGACCCGCTGCGACGTCGGATCCAAACGCAACAGCAAGGGCTTCCGCCACCAGTGGATCGGCTACAAACTCCATCTCGACATCGCCGATGGAGACGTCCCCGTCGCCGCCGTGCTGACCTCCGCCTCGGTCCACGACAGCCAAGTCGCCATCCCCCTCATCACCATCACCTCCGGGCGCATCCAATACCTCTACGACATCATGGACAGCGCTTACGAAGCCACCGCCATCGCCGACTACAGCCGACGCCTCGGCCACCAGCCCATGATCGAAGCCAGCAACCGCCACCACCCCGGCCGCCGGGCCAAAAACGCCGCAGAGCAGAAGCGTCTCCGCCGGATCCGGTTCGCACTCCCTGAACATCGCCGCTTCCATGCACGAGTCGCCGCCGAACGCGGCGCCGGAGCCCTCAAAGACAACCTCGGCGCCTGCACCGTCCGCGTCCGCGGCCACGCCAAAGTCCTCTGTCACCTAGGCTTCGGAATCCTGGCACTAACGGCAAACAACCTCCTAAGACTCGTTCGACCACAACCCCAAGCCACCTAAACCATTCATACAAAAACCAAAACCACATAAAATCAGCTTTCTGCAAGAGGCTCAATTGGATGCAAATCAAAGACTTAATCCGGCACCGCGCGACTCGTTCCGCATGTTTCCGCTGCTAACCGGGGACGGATGGGAGGAAAGAGAGGGATCAGGAGCCGGTCGGCGTCGGCAGCGGGTCTGCGTCCAAGACCACATCGTCGTCGGCGGCCTGCTTGCGGAAGGCGCGAGCGTACCAGCCGCCGGCGGCGATCAGCGCCCGGTGCGAACCCGCCTCCGCTACCTGTCCGCCGCTGAGCACGACAATGCGGTCCGCTGCCGTCACCGATGCCAGATGGTGCCCGATAACGATGATGGTCCGCCCGCCGCGCTCGCGCAGCGCCAACAGGGTCTCGCGAAACAAGCGCTCGGCGTCGGCGTCGAGATGGCTGGTCGGCTCGTCGAGGATCAGGATGGACGCCTGGCGCAACAGCGCCCGCGCCAGGTCGAGGCGCTGGCGCTGGCCCCCGGACAGGGCGGCGCCGCCCTCGCCGAGCGGCGTGTCGTAGCCCTGTGGCAGCGCCGAGATGAACTGATCGGCGCCTGCATCCTCGGCCGCGCTGCGCACAGCGGCCATGTCGGCATGGCCGGCGCCATATCGGATGTGCTCCGCCGGCGTTGCGTTGAGGATCAACGGCGCCTGCGGAACGAACGCAATGCCGGCTCGGAGGCTCTCCAAGGTGTAGTCGCCAAGCGGGACGCCGTCGAGCAGGACCCGGCCCCTGCTCGGTTCCCGCAGCCGCGGCAGGAGGTCCACCAGGGTCGACTTGCCGCCGCCGGAGGGGCCGACGAGCGCCGTCAGTGTCCCAGCCGGGATTTCCAGCGACACCCCGGCGAGCGCCGGCTCAAGCCGGCCGGGATAGGTGAAGGAAACGTCCTCGAAGCGAAGGCTGCCGTTCAGGCCGGCGAATGTGACTCCGCCTCCCGGCCGCTCGGCGCCGGCGTGCAGGTCGTCGAGACGCCCGGTAATGGTCCGCACCGCCCCCTCCGTGTTGAGGAACACCTGGCGGGTGTTGAGGAGCTGGCGGACGATCGGCAGCAGCCGCACCAGGATGACGATGAACAATCCGAGCGTGCCGAGGTCGAGCCCGGCAACCCGCACTCCGAAGTAGAGCAGCAGGATCGCCGCGGCGGCGGCAATGGGTTCGACCGACGTGCTGAGCAGCGCCACCAGCCGCGCCGCGTCGAAGTGTCGGCGGCGCTGCACGTCGGCGAGGTTCGCCACCGTCTTGATCTCGGCCGCCTCGGCTCCGGACAGCCGGATCAGCCGCAACAGTCCGAGCTTTTCGGTGAAGAAGGCCGCCAGCTTCTGGCGCGCAGCGACTGTCTGGTAGCCGAGCGCCCGGCTCCGCTTCAACAGCCCGCCCAGCACCCACGCCGTCAGCCCGAGCAGCAGCGCGGCGGCCGCCGCCATTTCCGCCGACACCACGACCAGCAAGACCACATAGACGACAAGCAGAAACGTGAAACCGATAAAGTCGATCGCGAGGAAGAAATACTCGACGGAGCGCTCCGCCTGGGTGGTAAAGTCGTTCACCGTCAGCCCGAGCTGCTGGCGCTCATGGTAGCCCAGATCCACATGCAGATAGTTCCGGAACAGCATGGTCTGCAGTCGCGCCACCGCCCGGAACCGCACCTTCGCCAGAAAGATCAGGCGCGCTTGAACGAAGACTTGGCGCACCAGAATGGCGAGGAAACTCGTGGCGAGCAGCACCGCCAAGGTCACCGGCAGCCCGATGGCGCCATAGGCGTCGACTAGGCGCCGCCACAACTCCGACTTGTCCGCTAGCGCGGCGACGTTCTCATTGGCTTGCAGGTACTCGAACACCGGCAACACCATGGCAAGGCCGATGCCCTCGAACACGGTGCTTCCGACATGGAACCCCAGCACGCCCGCAGCGACCGCCGGCGTGAAGCCGAGCAGGCGGGCGTGGCGGCGCAGGTCGCTCGGAATGATCATCGCGGTCCGGTGCGCTCAAGCCTCGGCAGCGCCGAAGCGGCCGTTGCGATGGGCGGTATCGGCGGCCTCCAGGTCGTGCGGGCGGCCGATGTCGGTCCAGTATTCGTGGATCGGGAACAGGCCGGCACGGAGGCCTACCCTCCGGCCGAGGGCGAGCAGGTCCGGCATGTCGAGCGGCTCCGACGGCGGCACAAGCGCCCGGAACGCCGGGGACAGCACGTAGATGCCGGCAGCGACGAAGTGGGTGACGCGGGGTTTCTCGTCGATGTCGAGCAGCACCCCGTCCGCGCTCTGGCGCACCACGCCGAATGGTATCTCCACGTCGTAGCGGGCGACGGCAACCGTCGCCTCGAACTCGTGGCGGTCGTGAAACGCCGCCAGCGCCCGGTAATCCACGCGGGTCAGCACATCGCCGTTGACCACCAGCAGCGGCCCCGGGCCCGGCCTCGACCCGGGTTTCGGGGGCGGCAGCAGGCCGACCGCGCCGGCGGTGCCGAGCGGCTCCGGTTCGTGGATCACCCGCACGTCGGCGCGGCTCTGGCGCTTGGCGAGGAAGCTCTCGATCTGGTCGGCGAGGTAGTGCACGGCGACATGGATGTCGGTGATCCCGGCGTCTTCCAGCGCCGTCATCACGTGGTCGAGGATCGGCCTGTCGCCGATCGGCAGCAGCGGCTTCGGTGTCGCGCGCGTGCGCTCGCCGAGGCGCCGGCCGGCGCCGCCCGCCATGACCAGCGCTGCGCCGAGCGTCGAGCCGCCGGGGCGCTTGAACAGGATGCGGACGAGACGGCGGTGCCCATCGATGATCGGCAGGAACTGCAGGGGGCGCGCCGCAAGCACCGCCAGATTGCCAGCCGCGTCGCCGTCGCGGCCGGGGACCGCGCCGGCGTTCATGCAGGTCGCGATCGCATCGTCGAGGGCGACGCCCCGAAGGATCCCGCGGCGGATGTCGCCGTCGGTGACGGTGCCCAGCAATCGGCCGTCGCCATCGACCACGACCAGGCCGGCGTGCGGCGGCGTGTCGTTGATGCGCGCCATCGCTTCGCGCACCGTCGTCTCGGGCAGGCAGGCGAAGGGTTCGGGCGCGTGTACCACGAAGGTCATTGCGGGAGAGCGCCCGCCGCGGCGAGCAGCACCTCCGCCACCCGCAAATCGCTCTCCGTATCGATGTCGATGGCGCGTTCCGCGTCCAGCATGATCGGTGCGATCGGCGGCGCATAGAGGCTCCGCCGGCTGCGCAACGCCGCGGTCCGGGTGAGGTAAAGGGCGCCGTTCGGCACGACGACGCGACGATCGTCAGCGCCTACCGGCCGCAGCATGTCGCACTCATCGATGCAGAAGGTGTGGGAGGCAGAGACATGGAGCGGCGACACCGCGATCACAGAATTGGCCTCCGGTCGGGCAGCTAGGACATCGAGCCCGCAACGGAGCACTGCGCCGCCGCGGAGCGGCGACGTCGGCTGCAGCACCATGACGGCCTTCGGGTCGGCGCCGTCTTCTGCGGCAAACCAGTCGAGCGCGTGGATCACGGCATCGGCCGTCGTGGCGTCGTCGCCGGCGAGATGCGCCGGCCGGCGGAACGGCGCCAGCCAGCCAAGGCCGCGGCCGACCTCCGCGATCCCGTCATCGTCCGTGGTGAGCAGGCACGGCGACGCCGCCAGCCCGGCCTCGCGAATGGCGTCGGCGGTGTACGCAAGCAGCGGCCGTCCGGCCAGCACCCGCAGGTTCTTCCCCGGCACCCGCTTGGACCCCCCCCGCGCCGGAATGACGATCAAAAGGTCTGTCAGGGCCGCTCGGGGCCCACTATCCGACTTGGTGGCGCAGTCGCCAGCCATCCGCGGTCCGCTTCCAGAGGTGCGGAGACCGGAAGCTATCGGCAATCTCGAAAAACGCATCTTCGGTCAAGTTCAGGTACCGCAGGAATTCCGGGAAGTACTTGCGAGGAAACTCCTGATCATAGCGCCGCACCAGCGCTATGCCTTCTTCGCGATCGATGTGCCGATTGCGGATTTCCTGGCTGGCGTCATAGGTGGCGCGGCCAATGCCGAACTTCACGAGCGTCGTCCAGTAGTGATACGGGTCGGTCTTGTCATCAATCGAATTGTACTTGGAGTAGGTACCCTCGGTGCGATCCTCGTTGGCCTCGAAGGCGGCGTGCTCGGCCGCGTAGTAGTAGTTCTCCTGGGGCGTCCAGCGAAGGTAGTAGCCGAGGTAATGCACCTCCACGCCGAGCCGCGTCATTTCGTCGACGTCCGCTGGCATGTAGGGATCGAGCTGGCCCGGAGCGATGCCATGCGCTGGCAGGTCTTCGAGCGGCACGCCGCCGAAGTACAAGTGCGGGTTGGCCCCGCCTGGCCGCGCGAAGTACGAGGCGTCGCGTATTGCTTGGGCGTTTTCAGCAACCGGGTTGCCGTACTCGGCTTCGTTTTCGCCGTAGAACACCAGCGGCAGGCCCATGCGCACCGCCATCTTCGGTGCGAAGTTCTTCTGGCCGAGAATGAACGGTTGGAACGGGTGCAGCAGATTGCGGAACGCGAGCTCCGTAAGCTTGCGGTGAACACGGCCGTCCGGCGTGAACAGGTAGTTGTCGAAGCCGCCGACGTGGATCCAGTTTTGGAAGTTGCGCCAGCCAACGTCAGTGTAGAGATGCGGCGCCCATGTTACGGTCAGCGGATGCATGCCGTAGCGGGCCTTCAGGATATGAGACGCGAACACCGAATCCTTACCGCCCGAGCCCGGCACCAGGCAGTCGTAGGAACCGTTGCGCGATCGAAACGTATCGCACAGCGCCCGCAAATTCGCTTCGCGCTCGACCCAGTCAACGTCGCGCTCTTTCGCCTCGGCATAGCGGCAGGCGTCGCAGACGCCGGCGTCGTCGAAGCGGATGGTGGCCTTCTTCGAGTCCCGTGTGTGCTCGAACTCGATCGCCGACGATGGCCGCTGGTTGGAGATGACGCAGGACGCGCAGAACCGCACCTCGCCGGGCAAGCCGTACCGGATCTCCAGGAGCCCGTCCTTGGGATCGTTGACATAGCGCCTGCCATCCAGCTCGCTGATTTCCGTCATTGCTCAATATGCCTTGGTTATCGCACTTGGCCCGTTTATCGCGAGTCTAGAAAGCCTTGAAGAAGACCAAGACCCACGTGACCACTTTTTTCGGGGTGGAACTGGACGCCAAGAACGTTGCCTCGACGCACTGCAACCGGGACTCGCAAGCCGTTGACGCGCAGGTAGGCCGCGGCATCTTCCTCGCGGTCAACCATGGGCGCATAGGAATGGACGAAATAAACGTAGTCTTCGGGCTTCAGCCTCGCCAACACCGGATCGTCCTTCCGCGCTTCAACGGTCCGCCAGCCGACATTGGGAATGCGCATGGCGTCGGGATCCCCGGCGCGCGCCTCGGGCAGCCGCCGAACCGTCCCCGAAATCACGTCGAGCCCTTCGTGGACGCCGAACTCCTCCCCTCTGCTTAACAGAAGCTGACAGCCAACACAGATGCCGAGCAGCGGCGTCCCGGCGGCGATGGCTGTGTTCAGCGGCTCGATCAGACCGCGGTCGCGGAGCCCGCTCATAGCATCTTCGAAGGCGCCGACGCCGGGAAAGACGATGTGCGAAGCTCGCGCAAGCGCCCCAGGATCGGCGGAGATCTCCACCTCCGCGCCCACTTGCCGAAGCGCTTGGCCGAGGCTGAACAGATTGCCGCGTCCGTAATCGAGCACCAGGATCATCGCCGCACCGCGAGACCCGCAGCGGCTACCGCGCTCTTGAGATCCGGCAGCGGACAGAGGCCGTAGTGGAAAAGGCTGGCACAGGCCACCGCGTCGAGGCCGTCGTCCTTGGCCGCGGCAATAACGTCCGGGGCGCCGCCGGCGCCGCCGCAGCCAACGACCGGTATTCGCACGCGTCCGCGGACGGCACGAAACAGGTCGTGGTCGAAACCTTTTCGCGTCCCTTCCTGGTCCACGGATGTAACCAGGATTTCGCCGGCGCCAAGCGCCTCCGCCTCGCTCACCCACTCGAGAACGTCGACGCCGGTGCGCTCGCGGCCGTTGTTGGTCAAGGCTTCCCAGCGTCGAGGTTCCCGGCGCTTGGCCTCGACCGAAACGACGATGCACTGGCTGCCGAGTGCGTCGGCGGCTTCGCGGATCAGGGGCGGCCGGCACACTGCCGCGGTGTTAATGGCCACCTTGTCGGCGCCGCTGCGGAGCGCCGCCACGATGTCGTCGACGCTGCGAATGCCGCCGCCGACAGTGAGCGGAATGAACACGTCACGCGCGGCCTCCATTACGACTCCCAGGACGTTGTTGCGGCCGTATAGCGACGCCACCGTGTCCATGTAGATGATTTCGTCTACGCCCTGCTCATAATAGCGCCGCGCCATGTCGTTGGGAGCGCCGACCACACGCAGGCCTTCCAGGTGAACCCCCTTGATAACGTTTGGCCCCTTGACGTCGAGGCGAGCGACGATGCGGATCGGCGGCAAGAAGTGGTTACTCCCGACGCCCCTTAGTTTCCGTAGCCGAAGGTGTCGTTGAACGCGGCGAGGTGCTTGCGGATCACATCGACCTCCCGCGGGCTGAGGGTCATGATCTCCCGCCGAGCCGGTGTGGATTCGATGCCTTTCGTAGCAGCGAAACTGGACAGTCCCGGCCACCAATTGCCCAGCATGGTGGGCTCTGTTAGGCACGGCTCGAACGGGATGTCGAGCCAGTCGGCAATGCGGCGCATGACAACGTCGGGTTCGGCGACCAGGCTCTCATAGCGGACCCACAGGAACCGGTCCCCGGCGAGCGTGCCCACGCGGTCGTGAAGCTTTTGGAACTGCCGGATTATCAGCGCCAGGTTCGGCCACGAAAGCTGCTTTTCGCCGCGCAGTCTGCGGGTCTGGCGGAGGCTATCGATGGCGAACACGGGATTGCGCACGATGACCAGGCTCCTAGCATCTGGGAGCGCTCTTTGCGCCGCCACCGCGGATTTCGCAAAATCGGGTGACTTTAGGCAGGCATACCGTTTCTCGTCCTGACCCAATCCGGCGAGACAGGCGAGGATGAGCCGGCGCCAAAGGCCCGCCACCCCAGGCTCCGGCAGGTTGCTGAGGGCCGTTCGAAACCGCTGTTCGCTCCATGGAATGTCGAGGTTCTGCTTCGACACCGAACCCCGCGCGACGGACTGACGATAGGGTCGGTGAAGAGGGGGGATGACCTGCTTATGGCGTAATCCGTCGACGAATTCCCCGATGTCGTCCGGGACTGCGTCAAGCATGATCTCGGTGTCGCCTTCGGCGGCGCCGCAGTCGTAAACGTACTCGAAGAGGTAACCTTCATCGACCAGCCACGATACCTGCGAGTGGCCGTCGAAAAGGTTGTAGAGCAAGCTGGTTCCCGATCGCGGTGCGCCGGAGATGATCAGCGGGACCGGCTGGGTCATACCGCTTCTACCGCCGCGCCGGCTGTCGCGTCCGATGTGGGCAGGCTTCGTATAAGGGCGTCGGCCACGGTGTCGGCGAGTCCAGTCGGCAGCACGTCCGGTTCCGTGACGCGGTAGCCGCCGAGGTCGAACGACGTCTCGACGACAGCCTGCAGGAAACGCGCTCCGTCGCGTTTCGCTTGGACGCGATCGACGCCATCGAGGGCATGGCGAAGTTGGCCGGCCAAATCGAGTTCGTCCTCGACCACCGCCACGTGCGGCAACAGGTTGTAGAGATTGTGGCGCCCGAAGCTGATCACCGGCCGGCCCATTACCGCCGCCTCGAAACCGCCGGTGCCGGTGATCGTGGCAACGGCATCAGCGGCACGGGCGACCTCGAGACCGTATTCGCGGGGGTCCAGCATCACCACGTTTTTGAACTCTCGGATCTGCGCGTAGAAGTCGGTGGGGCGGCGACCGATGGCGGCTAGCGTCTCCTTGACCGCAAGCAGTACGCCGGCGGGCAGATCACGGGACAAGGCGGCGATCGCCGAGAGTTGATAGAAGTACTCGGGCGACAGCGTCTGCAAAGCCGTCTCCGGCTCAGTGTGCAGCGGATAGTACACAAATCGTCGGCCGGAGAGCGCGGCCAGCGGCGTCGACGCGGCATCGGCAAGCCGCCGGGCGTCCCGGAAGCGGCGCCAGACATAGGATAAATCCTCCGTCACGTAATAGCCGCGTGCCTTGTCATAGCCGCGAAGCCGCCAGTAGGCCTGCTGCGCGGCGCGCTTCGCCATCGTCTGCAAGGTGCCCGACAAAGTGTACTGGCGGGTAAACACCTGGCGCATTTGCAAATGCGACTCGTAGGGCGCGAGCAGACTGAGGTCATCCGGCGCACCGATGCGGTCGTACGCCGCCGCCAGCGCCGGATGTTCGCGGAACTCGCTGGTCGCCCAATAGTGATAGTTCCGAAACCGGGAGCCGGCGAGGATGCGGCGGGGGACACCGAGAGCGCCGGCCACTGTGTCGGCAATCTTGCCGCAATTGATCAGCAGATCGGCGTCCGTCTCCTCAATATGCCGTCGCCAGAAGGCGATGGCCGCGTTGTGGGCGTTGACCATCTGCGCATAGTTTGTGCGCTGAGACATCACCGAGCGCGGATGCTTGAAGCCGCCCAACGCGTAGCCTCGGCCCAGGTGCCGGTCGCTGATGGCGAGCAGGTTTATGGTGACGCCGAGCCAGGCTTCGTTATCGCGGGCTTCCGCGAAGACACCTTGCCCGTCGTCCACCGGTTCGGCGCAAGTCCTGTAGAGGAGGTCGGCCACGGTAATGCTGGCGAAGATCGACCCGAACCGCGTCCGGTAGAAGTGCGCCTCCTGGCGGCTGGCGCAGAACAGATGGACCCGTGCACCGAACCGCTCCTGCAGCGTCCCGGCGAGGGCGGTGAGCAGCCCGCGGTACTGGGAGTGCGCGCCGAGCAGGACATTGCCGAGAGGCGGGGTGCGCATCTCGCTCATCCCGCCGTCGCGCTCTGGACGCCCTGAGCACCGATGTCGGTCAGCCCGGTCTTCGCGACCAGTCTCTTCCACGGCGGCAGGTTGGTCAGCACGTCTGCGATGCGCGGCGCGGCCTTGCCGTCGCCGTAGGGGCTGAAGCGGCGGAAGCGCGGCGGCCGCGGACCGAGGCGGTCGAGGGCTTGCAGCACTGCGTCGGCATGGTTGGCGACGTCGATGACGTTGGGGCCGCGCTCGCGCCCCTTCTGGCGATCGCCGACGTTGATCACCGGCAGGCCGAACAGGCCGGCCTCGATGAGGCCGCTCGACGAGTTGCCGACCATCATCGCTGCATGGCGGAGGGCGCTTGCATAGAGCCTGGGGCCGAGGGTGTTGACGAGCATCGCCCATGCCTTCGCGGTGGCGAACCTGTTGATCTCGATGCGCATCGCTTCGCCGCCGGGGTCGCTGTTCGGCCACGTGAGCAAGGTCGGCGCTGGCCGCGCCTCGAGCGCGGCGAGCACCGCCGTCAGCGGCGCCTGCGGGTCGTCGGCGTTGGTTTCGGGATGAACCGTGACCAGCCGCAGCGCCAGCGGATCGCCGGGCAGGTCCAGCACCCTTGTTTCACGGAGGAAGGTATCGGCGTCGAGTTCCGGCACCGCCAACAACGTGTCGAGCGCCGGCGCGCCGGTGACGTGAATGCGCCATGCCTCCTCGCCCATCGCAGCCACCCGCGCTGCGGCGCCACTGCTGGAAACGCAATGGAGGTGAGAGAGCTTGGTCATCGCATGGCGGATGCGGTCGTCGATGGCGCCCTCGGTTATCTCGCCGCCGTGGACGTGGACCAGCGGCACGTTTGCCGGCAGCGCCGCCAGCGCCGCCGGGATCATGTCCAGCCGGTCGCCGACCAGCAACACCGCATCCGGCCGCACCTCGGCAATTGTCCGGCCCGCGTCGCGAGTGATCGCGGCCATCGCCGCCGCCGCTTTTGCTCCGGCGTCGCCCGATAGATCCATGCCCCCGCGATGGAGACCGGCGCTGTGCGGCAGGCCTTCCACCGGCTGCCCGCCCGCCGCCATGTGCATGCCGGTAGCGAACACATGCAGATCACAGTCCACCCGCTCGGCTAGCGCCCGCCAGACCGCGTTGAGGATGGTGACGTCGGCGCGCGACGACGAGACGCTGAGGATGCGGATCATGCCGGCGCCAGATCCTCGGCACGGAGAGCGTCGCCCGCCGCGACGGCGCGTTCGAGCCGTCGGCCGAAAGGGCAAACGTCCGGCGGCAGCCCGTCGGCCGGGCGCTGCAGCGCCACGTCGGAGTCGGCGAGCATCGTCCCGGCCGGCATGTCGCGACGGGCATGCCAGCTCCGCCGCACCAGCGCCGCGGTCTCCGCCTCCCCCGCCGCAGGCCGCTTGACGCCGTCACCCAGGGCAACCGCCGTCTCGCGGCATTTTCGCAACAGAGCCGCCAGTTCGTCCGGTTCCAGCGACGCCTGGTGATCGGGACCCGGCAGCGACCGGTCCAAGGTGAAGTGCTTCTCGATGGCCACGGCGCCCAACGCCACCGCCGCCACTGCGACGTGGTCTCCGAGGCTGTGATCCGAATAGCCGACCGGGAGCCCGAGATGCCCGCCCATCGTGATCATCGCCCTGAGGTTGATGCTGTCGTACGGCGCGGGATAGAGCGACGTGCAGTGCAGCAGGGTGATGTCCTCGGCGCCGGCGTCCCGCAAAGTCGCCGCGGCGCGCGACACCTCGTCGAGCGTCGCCATTCCTGTCGACAGCAAAACGGGCAGGCCAAGGCCGCCGAAATACTTCAGCGCCGGAGTATTGGTCAGCTCCCCGGACGGGATCTTGATGCGGTCCATTCCCATGTCGATCAGGGCCGGGGTCATCGCCCTGTCGAAGGGGGTGCAGAGAAAGCGGATGCCAGCCGACCGACAGGCCTTCGCCAAGACGCCCAAATCATCGAGCGACAGCTCCAGGCCGCGCAGGAGGGAGAGCTGATCGTCCATGCCGCTGTTGCGTTGCTGATAGGGCGCCGTGGAGGCTCCGGGAGCGCTGATCTCATGGGCGCGGAAGGCCTGGAACTTGACATAGTCGGCGCCAGCTTGTCGCGCCGCGGCCACCATGTCCATGGCGCGGCTGACATCGCCGTTGTGGTTGACGCCGGCCTCGGCGATGATCAGCGGCGTCGATACGGGCACTACTGTCGCGCCGGGTATCTGGTCAGCGACGCCACGAGCGTTTCGTTCGGCACCTCTGCGCCGTGCAGCACGACGGCGCCGGCGCCGATCATGCAGTGGGTGCCGACGCTGCACCCGCCCGAAAGGATGGCGCCGGACGCCACGTGCGTGCCGCTGCCGACCGTACAGTCATGTTCGATGATGGCGCCGGTGTTGACGATCACCGCGTCGCCGATGATGGCGCCCGGCTGGATGACTGCGGCGGCGAGCACGATGGTGCCTTCGCCGACGATAGAAAACGCTGACGCGCGCCTCGGGGTGGACGACCTCCGGCGCGGTCCAGTCGCGGTCACGATAGGCGTCGAACAGACGGAAGCGACGCCGCAGTTGCGCCACCGAGACGCCACCGAGTCCGAGGACGAACGCGCCGGGCCGCATCAACCAGGCGTCCTCGTCGCTGACGAGGTGCTGGCTGGGCAGCCAGGTATTCTCGCGCGCGTCGACGTAAGCGTCGGTCCATGTGTCGCAGGCGGCAAGCGCCTCGACGACCACCTTGGCGTGTCCGCCCGCGCCGACCAGGAGCAGCGTCATTCCGGCGTCGCCATCTTGTCGCCGCGCCAAGCCTGAAGGGCGGACAGCACCCGCGCCTGGTCCCCGTCGCTGAGCGTGCTGGACGACGGCAGCGACACGACGCGGCCGGAAATACCGGCGGCCACTCCGGTCAGCGATCGGGGGAAGCCGGCGTACGGGGGCTGGTCGGACAGCGACTCCCAGAACACCCGCGCCTCGATGGCGGCGCGCCTCAGATGCTCGACCAGCCGTCCGGCCTGGTCCCGCGACGCGCACAGCACCGAATAGAGCCAGTTGTTGCTCCGCCCCCAGGCGCAGCGCGGCATCGGCCGCAGATCCGTGCGTCCGTGCAGGGCGCGGTCATAGGCCTCGGCGATGCGCCGCTTGACCTCGAGCATGGCGTCGAGGCGGTCGAGTTGCGCCAAGCCGAGGGCAGCGTTGATGTTTGGCATGCGGCAGTTGAAACCCACCTCCCGGTAGCGATAGCGGGCGCCGTCGCGGGCCTGGGTCGACAGGGACCGCGCCCGTTCGGCCCACTCCGCGTTGTCGGTGACGATCATGCCGCCGCCACCGGTGGTCAAGAGCTTGTTGCCGTTGAAGCTGAAAACCGCCGCATCGCCGAGGCCGCCGACGGGACGATCGCGATATCGAGCGCCGATGGCGCCGGCGGCGTCCTCGACCAGCGGAACGGCGAAGCGGCGGCAAACGTCGACCAGGCGATCCATATCGGCGGAATGGCCGAGGGCGTGGACGGCGACAACCGCTGCGATCCGCTCTTCCCGGTCCAGCGTCCGCTCGACCAGGTCGGCGTCGAGGGTCCAGCTCTCAGCGGAGATATCGACGAATATGGGGCGGGCGCCGGCGTGCACCACCGCATTGGCCGTTGCGGCGAACGTCCAGTCGGGGACGATGACATAATCGCCCGGCGTAACGCCGGCCGCCACCAGAGCCAGATGCAGTGCTGCTGTGCCGCTGGATGTGGCGACGCCCTGCGCTTGTCCGCTGAGGGCAGCGATCCGGGCCTCGAACATCGCGACCGACGGGCCTGCGGACGACACCCAGCCGTCCGCGACAGCGGCGGCGACGGCCTCCGCCTCTCGACCGTTCAGGTCGGGAACCGACAGGGGGATAGTGTGTTCTATGATAGCCTGTTTCAGGGGTAACGCCGCCGCACCGGTCTCCGTTGGCTCGCGGCTCGCGCACGCTACCGCCGAGCCGGGTGACTCGGCAGAACCGCGCGGGTGCGATAAAAGGCGCGGCCGCGAAGCCGCGGCCGCCGGATCGGCGAACCCTGCTAACTCGTCGGCTGGATGTCAAGGCTCGCCCGTTTGCGTTTTCCACGTCCGGCGGTTAGACCGCCCCTGACGGCTCGGTGGGGAGAGTGGATTGGACGTCGGGGGCAGCAACGTTCTGGTGACCGGCGCCGACGGCTTCATCGGCTCGCACCTGGTGGAGCGCCTGGTCGCGGCCGGAGCGCGGGTGACGGCCCTCAGCCTCTACAACGCATTCGACAGCTGCGGCTGGCTCGATTCGCTTGCGGGCGATGTGCGCGCCGCGGTCCGCATTGCTCGGGGAGACGTACGCGATCCACAGTGCATGGACGACGTGATGGCGGGCCAGGAGATCGTCTTTCATCTCGCGGCGTTGATCGGTATTCCCTACTCCTACGCGGCGGCGCGCTCCTACGTCGACGTCAACGTAACCGGCACCCTCAACGTCCTCGAAGCGGCGCGCCGCCACGGCGTCGGGCGCGTGGTCCACACGTCCACCAGCGAAGTCTACGGCACCGCCCTCCGCACCCCCATCGACGAGACCCATCCGCTGCAGGGCCAGTCGCCCTACGCCGCCTCCAAGATCGGCGCCGACGCCATGGTCGAAGCGTATGCCCGCTCGCACGCGCTGCAGGCGGTGACGCTCCGGCCCTTCAACACCTTCGGCCCCCGCCAGAGCGAACGCGCCGTCATCCCGACGGTCATCCGCCAGGCGTTGGATCCGCGTTGCGCGGCGATCCGCATCGGCGACGCGACGCCGCGGCGCGACTTCAGCTACGTGGCCGACACCGTGGAGGCGTTCCTGGCTGTCGCGACCTCCGATCGCATCCACCCCGGCAGCGTCTACAACAGCGGCGCCGGCGTCGCCGCGAGCGTCGCCGACGTGGTGGACCTTGTCCGGCGCATCACTGGAACCGACAAACCGCTGGAGACCCAGGAGGCGCGCTTCCGTCCTGCGGATTCCGAGGTACGGCTGTTGCTGGCCGACGCCGAGCGCCTGTCGACCGCGACCGGCTGGAGGCCGCGCCGGAGCCTGGAGTCGGGACTGGAGACGACGGTGGCGTGGTGGCGCGAGCGTATCGCTCAAGGCGCGCTGCGCCCAGATTCCGGCTACGTCACCTGATGCCGAAAAAAGTGGCGCCCGGCAACTTCCGTTGCCAGGCGCTCAAGTCATGGAGGGGAGGATATGAACGGGTTTACGCCCGCACCGCTGAAGTGGATCACGCTTCTCCATCTGTCGCGGGGTTTTTTCGTATGCAGGGCCGGTGAAACACCAGATACTGAATGGCGGCGCGGATGAGAGCCGGGGACAAGGTAGCGAACAGGGAGAAGGACGACGCGCGATGGCGAAAGCAGGTCCCCGCGGGGCGCACCCCTACGTTCCCGAGCTTGTCGAGCAGTTTCGCAAGGGCGAGATCGGGCGGCGCGAGTTCCTGGCGACCGCCACCCGCCTGGGCCTGGCCGCGTCGGCTGCCTACGCGTTGGCGGGCACGGTCGGCGCCGGCCGTCTGGTGAGGCCTGCGCGCGCCGCCGAGACGCCGAAGTCGGGCGGCACGCTTCGCGTGTCCATGAACGTGCAGGAGATCACCGACCCGGCCACCTACGACTGGTCGGAGAAGGGCAACATCGCCCGCCATATCACCGAGCCGATGGTCCGCATCAACAAGGACAACGTCGCCGAGCCCTGGCTCGCCGAAAGCTGGGACGCCTCCGACGACCTCAAGACCTGGACCTTCAAGTTGCGCAAGGGCGTCAAGTGGTCGAACGGCGACGACTTCATCGCCGATGACGTGGTGTTCAACTTCAAGCGCTGGCTCGATCCCGCCACCGGTTCCTCCAACCAGGGCCGGTTCAGCGCGATGACCAGCGACATCGACACCGGCAAGACCGACGAGGCCGGCAATCCGGTGCTGTCGACCATGATGTCGGAAGGCGCCGTCGAGAAAATCGACGACCACACCGTTCGCTTCCACCTCAACCGTGCGGACCTGTCGCTGCCGGAGTCGATGGCCGACTATCCGGCCCTGATCGTCCATCGGGACTTCATGGAGACGGGCGGCGACCTCTCGAAGAACCCGGTCGGCACCGGACCTTTCACCCTCAAGGCGTTCGCGGTCGGCGAGAAGGCGGTGCTGGTCCGGCGCAGCGGCGCGCCGTACTGGGGCGGCGACGTCTACCTCGACGGCATAACGTACATCGACCACGGCGACGACCCGGCCGCCAAGATCGCGGCGCTGGCGTCCGACCAGGTCGACACCACCCATCGGATCAGCATCGAGCAGATCGACGTGGTTAAGGCCATCCCGCACCTCGAGTTGCATCAGACGGTGACCGCACAGGCAGGCGTGGCACGCATGAAGGTGACCGAGGCGCCGTTCGACAACAAGGCGGTGCGGAAGGCGATCCAGGCCTGCGTCGACCAGCAGCGCATGCTCGATCTCGTGCACCGCGGCCTCGGCGCCATCGGCGAAGACCACCATGTCGCGCCGATCCATCCGGAATATGCGGAACTCCCGCCGCTGAAGCAGGACTACGACCTCGCCCGAAAGTATCTCGCCGAGGCGGGGCATGCGGACGGGCTCAGGGTGACGCTCGACTGCGTCGCCAATCCCACCTGGGAGCAGAGCACCTGCACGGCGCTGGCGGAGATGTGCCGGCCGGCAGGCATCGACATCGCCGTCAACATCATGCCGGGCGGCACCTACTGGGACCGCTGGCTGACGACGCCGTTCGGCTTCACCGCTTGGGCGCATCGGGCGCTCGGCGTGCAGACCCTCAACCTCGCCTATCGCAGCGGCACGGCGTGGAACGAGACCTCGTACTCGAACCCGGAATACGACCGCCTGCTCGACGAGGCCAACGCCATCCTCGACCCCGCTGCCCGGCGCAAGGTCATGAAGGACCTGGAGCGGATCCTGCAGGACGACGCCGTCATCGCCCAGCCGTTCTGGGTCTCGGTGTTCGTGCCCGCAAACAAGCGCGTTCGCGACCTCTACGCCCACGTCGCCCTCGAGCATCACTACAACAAGGTGTGGCTGGCTTAAGCGCTCGCTAGCTTCCGCCGGGTCGGCGGCTCCAATGACCCGCTTCATTCTCCGCCGTGTCGCCATCATGGTGTTGACCATGCTGGTGGTGTCGCTGCTGCTGTTCCTGCTTCTGGAACTGACGCCCGGCAGCGTCGCCACCAAGGTGCTCGGCCCTTATTCCTCGGAGGAACAGCGTACCCTCTGGCTCGAGGCGCACGGCTACTTCGAGCCTTTCTGGATCCGCTACCTCACCTGGCTCGGCGACTTCGCCACCGGCGACTTCGGGCAGTCGGTGCGGTTCAAGGTTCCGGTCGCCGACGTCCTGTGGCCGCGGCTCTGGAACACGGCGATTCTGGGCTTCTGGGTATTCGTAGTGATGATCCCGCTTTCGCTTGTCCTTGGTGTGCTTGCCGGCATGCGTGAAGGCTCGGCGCTGGACCGCTCGATCTCGATCACCAGCATCGTCACCACCTCGATCCCCGAGTTCGCCAGCGCCGTGTTCCTCTCCGCCATCTTCGTGTTCTGGCTTGGCATCCTGCCCGGGACCAGCAGCATGACCAACGGGTTCGACTGGACGCAGCTCGTGCTGCCGGTGATGGTGCTGGTCCTCTACGACTTCGGCTATATCGCCCGCATGACACGCGCGTCGATGGCCGAGGTCATGACCACGCCCTATATCCGCACTGCCGTCCTCAAGGGTCTGCCGCACCGGCGGGTGATCCTCCGCCACGCGCTCCGCAACGCCCTGATCGCGCCGTTCACCGTCATTACCCTGCAGATCAATTGGCTCTTGTCGGGAGTGATCGTCGTCGAGTTCTATTTCGCCTACAAGGGCTTCGGGGCGCTGTTGCTGGAAGCGTCGCTCAACCAGGACATCTTCCTGATCGAGGCGTGCGCCATGGTCGCGGTGTTCGTCGCCGCTTCGACGCAGACCATCGCGGATGTCGGCTACACCTATCTCAATCCGCGCATCCGGTTCAGTTGAGGCCTGCGGGGATGCTGACGCCGTGACAGAACTCGCAGCAGCAACGGCGCCGCCGTCCTCGCCCGCCGGCGCGCTCCGCCGGGCGCTCCGCTCGTTCGCGCTGTTGCGGGAAAGCCCGGTCGCGATGATCGGCGCGGGGCTGATCCTGTTCTGGGCGGTGGTCGCGGTGCTCGCGCCGCTGATCGCGCCGTTCCATCCCAATGCTACCCTGCAGCCATTCGCCAAGCCCTTTACCGACTACGCCGCCGGCGACGGCGTGTTCTGGCTCGGCACCGACCATATCGGCCGCGATATCCTGTCGCGCCTGATCTGGGGCTCGCGCACCGTGCTGTTCTATGCGCCGGTGGCGACCGCGGCGGCGTACACCGTCGGCATCCTCATGGGCCTCGCGGCCGGCTACTACCGGGGCTTCGTGGACGAGGCGCTGTCGTTCCTCGCCAATATCATCCTGTCGTTCCCGGTGCTGGTCCTCTATATCCTGGTGATAACCACCATCGGCGCTTCCGGGCTCAACATCATTATCGCCATAACCTTCGCCAGCGCGCCCGGCATCATGCGCATCGTCCGCGGCCTGGTGCTGGATCTGCGCAATCGTGACTACGTCGCCGCCGCCCAGACCCGCGGCGAGTCCGGCTGGTTCATCATGCTGGTGGAGATCCTCCCCAACGCCCGCGGGCCGCTGATCGTCGATGCTTGTCTCAGGCTCGGCTACGTCATCATCACCATCGGCGTGCTCGGATTCCTGGGGCTTGGCCTGCCGCCGCCGGATCCGGACTGGGGCGGCATGATCAACGAGGCCCGGTCGCTGGCGCTGGCGTTCCCGCACATGACGGTGTTTCCGTGCATCGCCATCTCGTCGCTGATCCTGGGCTTCAACCTGCTCGCCGACGGGCTGCGTGACATTTCTCTCCGGGACTGAAGAAAGATAAAACAACCCGCCATGAAAGACCCTCCCGAACCGCCGCTGCTCGAGATCGAGAACCTCTCGATCTCGTACTTCACGCGCGCCGGGGTGATCCCGGCGGTCGCCGACTTTTCCCTGACCTTGCACAAGGGCGAGAGCGTCGGGCTGGTCGGCGAGTCCGGCTGCGGCAAGTCGACGGTGGCGATGGCGATCATGCGCTACCTCGGCGGCAACGGCGCCGTGGTCGGCGGCGTCATCCGCTACAAGGGCCGGGACCTGGCGACCATGAGCCGGCGTGAACTGCGGGCGCTCCGCGGCGCCGAGATCGCCATGATCTACCAGGAGCCGATGGCCGCCCTCAACCCGAGCCTCACCGTCGGCGCGCAGCTGATCGAGGTGCCGATGATCCACGACGGCGTCGGCAAGACGGAGGCGACGGCGCGCGCCGTGCAGATGGTAACGGACGTGCGCCTGCCGGATCCGGAGCGGGTGCTCGAGGCGTACCCGCACCAACTCTCCGGCGGCCAGCAGCAGCGGGTGGTCATTGCCATGGCGCTGCTCGGCAAACCGTCCTTGCTATTGCTTGACGAACCGACAACGGCGCTCGACGTCACCGTCGAGGCCGGCATCGTCAAGCTGATCCGCGACCTCGGCAGGAAATACGGCACCGCTCAGCTCTACATCTCCCACAACATCGGGCTGATCGTCGAGACGTGCGAGCGTATCTGCATCATGTACTCCGGCGAGGCGATCGAGCAGGCGCCGGTGCGCGAGCTGTTCGCGCGACCCCGCCATCCCTACACCCAAGGCCTGCTCGACTGCATCCCGCTGCCGTCGTTCGACAAGATCGCCCGGCCATTGATGCCGATCCGCGGCCAGTTGCCGCTGCCCCACCGGCGGCCGCCGGGCTGCAACTTCGGCCCGCGCTGCGATCACTTTCAGGCCGGCCGGTGCGACGCCGGCCCCGTCCCGATGCTGCCGGCGGATCATGATGGGCACGGGGTGCGGTGCCTGCGCTGGGACGAGATCGCCGCCGAGCCTGAACAACAGCCGCGGCCGGCGCGGCAGCGGGTCGAGTTGGGCCACGAAGTCCTGCGCGCGACCGGCCTCACCAAGTACTATCCGGTGCGGGACACCTCGCTCGCCGCCCTCGTCTCGGGACGGGCGGTGCGCCACGTCAAGGCCAACGAGACCCTCGACTTCAGCGCCCGCGCCAGCGAGACGGTCGGCATCGTGGGCGAGTCCGGGTGCGGCAAGTCGACGTTCGCCAAGGTGCTGATGGGACTGGAAACGGCGACCGGCGGGGCGCTGATGTTCGCCGGAACCGATATCAGCGCGCGTCCGGTGCGCGAGCGGAGCCGGCGCCAGCTCGGCGCGCTGCAGATGGTGTTCCAGAACCCCAACGAAACCCTCAACCCCAGTCACACCGTCGGCGCCCAGATCGGTCGGGTGATCCGCAAGTTCGGCGTCGAGCGCGACCGTGGCCGGATCCGCGAGCGGGTTCTGGGGCTGTTGGACACGGTCAAGCTGCCGCGCGACTTCTACCGGCGGCGGCCCGGCCAGCTCTCCGGCGGCCAGAAGCAGCGGGTCGGCATTGCCCGCGCCTTCGCCGGCAATCCGAACCTCGTCGTCGCGGACGAGCCGATCTCGGCACTCGACGTATCGGTGGCGGCGGCGGTGACGGAGTTGCTGATGGACATCCAGCGCGACCACGGCACGACGCTGCTGTTCATCAGCCACGACCTCAGCGTGGTGCGCTACCTCGCCGACCGCATCGTGGTCATGTACGTGGGCCAGATCATGGAGCGCGGCGCCACCGACCAGGTGTTCCAGCCGCCGTACCACCCCTACACGGAGGCACTGCTGTCGGCGGTGCCGATCGCCGACCCGGCGATCCGCAAGCGGGAGATCGTGTTGGAAGGGCCGGTCCCGAGCGCCCTCGACCCGCCCGCCGGCTGCCCGTTCTCGACCCGCTGCCCGCGGAAGGTGGGGGAGATCTGCGACCGCGAGCCGCCGCCGCATCAGCGCGCCGGCGAAGGCCACGTCATCGCCTGCCACATCCCGCTGGAGGAGCTGCGCCGCGTCGAGCCGGTCTTCTACACCGTCCCCGCCGCGGCGGAATAGCGGGACGTGGTAATGCCGGCTGAAGGACACCGAATGACCTCCTTCCCGCCGTCCAAACGATACCGGGTGATCTACGCCGACCCGCCGTGGACGTTCGCCACATACTCCCGCAAGGGCAAAGGACGCAGTCCGGAGGCGCATTACGACTGCATGACCTTGGAGCACATCAAGGCGCTGCCGGTTGCCGAGTGGGCGGCCGATGACTGCGTGCTGCTGCTGTGGGCGACCGATCCGTTGTTGGAGAGGGCCTTCGACGTCATTCGGGCGTGGGGATTCACCTACAAGACCGTCGGCTTCTACTGGGCCAAGCTGAACAAGGGCGACGGCGCGCCCGGAGCGGAACAGCGAAGCTTCTTTACCGGCATGGGCTTCTGGACCCGGGCCAATCCCGAGCAATGCCTGTTGGCGACGCGCGGGCATCCGAAACGCCGCTCGACCAGCGTCCGCAAGCTCGTTGTCGCTCCCCGTCGGGAACACAGCCGCAAGCCGGCCGAGGTGCACGATCGCATAGAAGCACTCTGCGAGGGACCGTACCTGGAGATGTTCGCCCGGTCCGCCCGGGCCGGCTGGGATGCATGGGGACAGGAGGTCGGCGTGCTCGACACCGGCATCGCGCCGCAACGCCGGTGGCGGTCCACCAGCCACCCCGACGCCGCCCAGGAATAACGCCGTCATCAAGGAGCCGCGCGGGAACAACGACGACCCCCGTATGCTGTTGCCATTGCAGCAGTGCCGGCGCCGCCTGTTACGTCGACTGGACGCTCACGCTCGAACGGCTCGAATCGTACGCCGGATCGAGCCGACCGTCGCCGCGTCCCGGAACCTAGCGGGAGCCTGGGCGTTAATCACGAGCCTGACCGCCGACATCGGCCCGAGCGTCTGCCGCAGCCGTCGTGAGCCGAGCCACCGGAACGTCCGACGAGCCGCTGCCGGTGGCGCACAGGTCGCAAGCACCGTTCCGGAAACAATAACATTCAAGCAGGAAGAGACAAAGGAGAGACGCTTATGGCCTTCAATCCCCTTCAGGAAAAGGGCATCCCCCTCGACAAGCAATTGCGGTCGTGGTCGGAGCTCAACAGTGCTCCATACGATCCCGACAGCGTGCACCCGTACTCGCGCTGCCGCGTCATCGTCATGAACGGCATCGAGGTCGAGGCGATGATCAACTCGCATTCGGCCGCACGCCGCATCGCTGATGTCGGCGTCAAACAGATGCTGGCGAGCGTGCGCCGGATCGAGCAGCAGCAGCAGAAGGCGGTCAACTGGTTGATCCCGGCTGGCGAGAGCGTGCTCGCCAACACCATCGGGTACGAGCAAGTGGCGGTCGACCTTACCAGTTGGATCGCGCGCCATGAGCCGGACCCGTACCTCAAGAAGGTCTACGACTTCGGCGTTCTGGAGGACTACGATCACCTCTACCGCTACGCCAACCTCATGGAACTGGTCGGCGAGCGGAAGAAGGCGGAGGAGATCACCGGCGATCTTACGGAGGCCCTGCCCGGCCGGCCGACCATCTTCCAGCACCGGCACCCGCACGACGACCTGCGGCGGCCGATGACGGTGGAGGCCTGTCAGTTCCAGTCGATCCTCAACGGCCTTACCGTGCTCTCCGCCGAGCAGCAGACGATGAACTTCTACATGACCGCCGGAAACCGGCCGGAGAACCCGCTGGCGCGCGCGCTTTACCTCGAGATCGCCCAGATCGAAGAGCAGCACGTCACGCACTACGAGTCGATCCTCGATCCGACCGTCTCGTGGATGACAAACCTCGCGCTGCACGAATACAACGAGTGCTGGATGTACTGGTCGTGCCTGCAGACCGAGACCGACCCGCGCATCAAGCAGATCTGGGAACTCCACCTGGCCATGGAACTGGAGCACCTTCGCCTCGCCACGCAGGCCATGAAGGAAGTGGAAGGAATCGATCCGGCCCTGATCTTCCCCGAAAGCGGGGTAACGGCGCCGATGACCTTCGAGCCCAACAAGCAGTACGTCCGGGAGATCCTCGCGACAACCGTCGAGTGGACCAGCTTCGACTCGGAGTTCGTGCCCGTGTCCGACCTGCCGCAGGATCACCGGTACTTCGACTATCAACGGCAGGTCAACGCCGGCGATGTTCCGAGCGAGCAGGTGATCGACAGGCACCGCAGCCAGTTCGGCGGCGAGTATCGCTTCGCCCCCGATGGCGATCATCCCGTTGCCGCACTCAAGGAGAACGGGAACGGGCGTGGTCTCGATTACGCTCAGGTTGTCGACCGTAGCAGGAAGGGGATTGCAGCATGACCGAGAAGGAAACCCATACCGGCATGGCCCGGACCGCCGACAAGATGCAGGACGTCGTCGGCGGCATGATGGGGCGCGCGACGGCGCGATCCGCCGGCTCGACGGACGATGAGGCGTTCGTGCAGAACGCGGCGCGCGGCGACATGTTCGAGATCGCCGCGGCGAAGTACATGCTGAAGCACAGCGGGAACGAGACCGTGCGCGGGGCGGCGGCGCAGATGCTCGCCGACCACACGACCATGTCCAATCAGCTGCGGTCGGCGCTCGGCTCGAGCGAGACCCCGGACATCGCCATTCCCGGCAGCCTCGACGAGCGGCGGAAGAGCGTCCTCGACCATCTCCAACGCGCGCCCGCCGACAAGCTCGACAAGACGTATGTCGACCAGCAAGTCCTTGCGCACAAGGAGACTGTCGACCTGCTGTCGGGGTACGCCAGCGTCGGGCCCAATCCACAGCTTCGCTCCGTTGCGCTTGGCGCTCTGCCGGTGGTGAAGCGACACCTGGCGAGGATGGAGGCACTCGAAAGTTCGGGCCTCTGACGTCTGCCTCGGCGTCGGACGGGAGTTACACCGGCAGCGGCCGTGCTCGGACGGTCGGGTTCGGGGAGGAGCAATAGACGCCTCCCCGAACCCGCGTTTCGCTCCTCGACCCGCAGCCAACCTGCACAAGACGCCGCGCGGCGCCATTCTCCTGGGCCGCTGAAAGACCCGCTCGAACTCCCATCAACTGCCTTCGTGTGCGTCGTCGAAGAACAGCTTTTCGAGCCGCACCGTACGACGGAATACCTCGGCGATGTGCTCCTGGCGATCGCGCGAGAGCGTGGGGCCGCTCCGGTCCAGTTGACCGCGGAGCCAGGCGACGAAGGCATCAAACTGCGGGTTGGCGTGGATGGTGATCCACTCTTGATGCAGGAACGTCCCGGGCTGCCGATCGGCAACCGCCGTCGCCCAGGCATTGTACAACCACTCGAACACGACCAGCGGCGCCAGTGTCTCCTCGTATCCCTCAGCGTTGATGGCCTTCGCCATCCCGTCGTGGAAAGCGCGCGTCGTCGGGCGCAACGCGGGCCGGGTGCGGTCCGCCTCCGGAACGCCGAGCGCATCGAACGCACGATGGAAATACGTGTTCTCTTCGCCGCTCACGGCGCCGAGAAACCGGCCGAGAGCGACGCGGTCGGCAAGCGACGGCGCTTTGACGATGGCGCTCGCCACCAACCGGACGAAGGAGTCGAGAAACGAGTAGTCCTGGACGAGGTATCGCCGCATGACCGCATCTGCGAGGACACCGTCGGCCAGTTCCCGCGTGAACCGGTGGCTCGTCGCTTCGCTCCACGCCGGTTCCGACTGCTGGCGCAACCACTCGGTAAAGCGGGCGTTCACCTGGCCGGCGGCCCAGGCATCATATGAGGATTGCGACATAGTTTCTCCAATCTTGCGGGAAAGCCCCGAGTCCGAAACGCCGAAGCGAGAGCGAGCTGACGCGCATCGTCGCATACGACATGATCATGCCTCCGTCGCGTTTGTTCCGGGAGTCGACAAAGGGGTCGACTGGCGTATTGGCTCACGGCGGCTGGCGGCGTGATCTTTCAAGCGATCCGGGTCGCCGGTGCGAGCGTCGCACAACCAAGCCAACGGTTCTACCACGGATTCCCGCGAGCAGCGCGTCGCCATGCTTGGGCGCGCCACGATGACGGCTGGTCGACACGTTGCTGCTGACCGTCGTCTGGACCGCTTCGCCCTTTGCCTCCACCTCATCAGCCGCGTCCTGCGCTCCGATCCGGCGTTCAAGCTCGCCTGCGGCCGGCTGCCGGACAGCGGCCGGGACCTGTGCTCGCAGCCGACGATGTCCCGCTGGGAGAACGCGCCCGACCTGCGCAGCGTCATCCGGCTCGGTCGGGTCTCGCTCGATCTGTGGCTCGCCAGCTACCCGGCGCCCCGCGCCGCGGTGTCGCTCGACATCGACGACACCTGCGACGTCGAGGAGGTTAATGCCAGGCCGTCCATGGGATCGGTCGGCGACGCCTATGGCAACGCGATGTGCGCTATCCGTCGCTCTTCAACTACGAAAAGTACGCCCTTGTGACGCTGAATTCTGATAGGCCTTAGCTGTTTACAATACCCGGGGGGACTCCACATGACGGCCGGGGACAAGATCGACTTTTTTGTCAGTTACCGATCCTCCGAAGAAGGCTGGGCGACTTGGCTGGCTTGGCAGCTGGAAGAGGCGGGCTATACGACTTTCGTGCAAGCCTGGGACTTCCGTCCGGGTGGAAACTTCGTTGCCGAGATGCAGAAGGGCACCACGAAGTGTGCGCGCACGCTCGCGGTCTTGAGCCCCACTTATTTTGACTCTGGCTTCACCAAGGCCGAATGGTACGCGGCGTTCGCCAACGATCCCTCGGGCGTCAATGGCCTCCTGCTGCCGGTGCGGGTCGCCGAGTGCGATGTCGAAGGGCTGCTCGGACAGGTGATCTACGTCAATCTGGTGGGCCTGGACGAAGTCGGGGCGCGTGAACGGTTGCTCGCCGGCGTTAGACGCTCTCGGGCCAAGCCATCTGTTGCACCAAGCTTCCCCGGCGCCACCGGCAGCGTGCACCCTAAGCCTGGCTTCCCTGCTCCTCCGGCAAATGCATCCGATGAAGCGCCTCCGCCGCCTGGGGATAACCATCACCTGCGCCTGGCGGTTAAGCTACTCAAAAAAGTAGAAGGAACGCCATTTTTTTACGCGCTCGTGGATGAACTTGAGGGAGTGGCCGCGGGGGGAACCGTTCCAGGCAGCTCAGAACAAGTCGTTGACTGCTTTTCCCGATGTGCTCCAGCGGAAGCAGAGGTCCTCAAACTGTTTTATGCCGTGCGTCGCGCCTTGCGGGATGCGCCCTCGCCTCAAGCCGACCTGCGGTTGCGCCGCCGCTGCGAGGAGGCCGCCGCCGCGCTCTACTGCCTGGCTGCCGCCTGCCTCGTCGTTCGCGCCGCGCAAGCCGCCGGCGTTCAGTATGTCGTCCGGGTTCCGACTAGCGAGTTGATCATCTGCGCTGTGATCGCAACCGCGTTGTTCGGTGGCGAGATACGCCTGAAGCCGCCAAAACGGGAAGACAAACACAAAGGTCTGCCGGCCACCGATTATGTGTTCGAGGTGGCAAGGTCCAGCACCGGCGAGCAGCCGATCCACGATTTCGAACGAGCAGCCTACCTCGCATTATTCGAGAACGACCAGGGCGCAACCGACATCAGCACGTACGACGGGCCGCTCTCGGAGACCGATCGCGAAATGCTGGCCGCACGCCTTGGCACCTACAAGAACGTCGACCGGGCAAGCCTTTGCCTGGTCGTTCGTGCCGATTTCTCTGAGGACGCATACAAGCTCTTCGGAGCCCTCCACCAAGTGCCCGTCATGGTACCGGAGAGCGCGGCAACCCGCGAACTGCTCGGCATGAAAGTCGAGAGGCTTCTCGCGGAGATTCGGGAGTTCTGGGCCGAGTTGAATGTCATGCGGGGAGAGACCGGTCCGTCGCATCCGCAGCCCCCATCGTCGCAAGAGTCAGGAGGTGCCACCATGTCCCAGTCCGGCCCCATCATCCACATCGGAACCGTGTCCGGCGGCATGGCCGTCAGTGCCGGCTCCCACTCCCCCGCGCAGGCCGGCACCGGCCACACGGCCAGCGTCGATCATTGCGAGGGCGCCGATCTCGCGGCGCTCACTTCCCTGCTACAGGAGCTGGCCAAGGAAATCGCCGCGCATCCGTCGGCCGAAAAACGCGACGAGCTGACGGCGCATGTCGAACTGGCGCAGCACGAGGCGGGCAAGAAGGAGGCCGCGGATCCGAACCGTATCAAGCGCGCGCTGGATGTCATCAAATCCGGCGCCGATGGACTCGAACAGGGCGGCAAGATCCTCGCGCTCTGCCACAAGGCCTATAACGTCCTTGCCCCGCTCCTGAATCTGCCGTCGTCGCCCCTGCCATGACCCAGCGCTCCGACAACCCCTTCGTCACGCTCGAAGCCGGCGCCGACCGGTACCTCACGGCCAGCGACCGCTACACCGCCGCCGGCCATTTGTGGAGTCAGCCCGAGATCGACGCGCTGATCCTCGCCTGGGCCGCCCGCAGGCCGCTCCTGGTGCGCGGCGAGGCCGGCAGCGGCAAGAGCCAGATCGCCCGCGCCGCGGCCGACCATCTCGGCTCGCCACAGCCGCTGGTCGAGGTCATCCATCCGCGCTTCGAGGCGCTCGAACTGCTCTACCGGGTCGATTCCGTCGAGCGGCTGGCCGACGCGCAACTACGCCAGCTCGACGTCAGCAACGAAAAGTATGTGAAGCGCGGCCGCCTTTGGGAGGCGTTCGCGCAAGGCGGGGCTCCCGGCCACACCCCCGTGCTGCTCATCGACGAGATCGACAAGGCCGACGCGGAAGTGCCGAACGCCCTGCTCGAAGTGCTCGGCAACCGCAGCTTTACCGTCCCGCCGTTGCAACACCGCGTCGTTCGCGCCGAGGCCGGCCGGCTGCCCCTCGTCATCATCACCACAAACGAGGAACGGGAGCTGCCGCCGGCCTTCGTCCGCCGCTGTGTCGTGCTGAACCTCAACCCGCCGAAGGAGAAGTCCGCGTTCGTCGACTGGCTGATCGCCCGCGGCCGCGTCCACCGCAATCTCGACGTCGCCGACGACGCCCGCCGCCACGCCGCGAACCAGGTGGCCGACGACCGCGAGGTCGCGGTCAGCCGCGGCTATCCACCCGTCGGGCTCGCCGAGTACATCGACCTGCTCACCGCCCTCGACGGATTGACGCGAGGCCTGCCGGAGAAGGAACGATCGGCGGCGCAACTCGACTGGCTGCAGCGCCTGAGCGTCTATGCGCTGGTGAAGAATGCCGATCAGCCGCAGGACCGTCCGGCCAAGCCGCTGCCTGCGGAGGACGGAAGCGCGAGTCCGTGAGCGGCGCCGAGGCTGCCGGGGCGCGGGGCGCCACCTGTCGCGCCGATCTCCTGCGCCTGTTGGCGGCAGCCCCGCGCGTCGAGGATCAGCAAGTCGCCCTGGTGCTCGACGTCGACGCGACCGGCTTGCTCTGCTACGAACGACGCCCCGCACCGCCGCCGCAACGGCCGACCGGCGTCGGCGCCGTTGTCAAGCCGGCGCCTAAGGCCGAGGCCGCGCCGAAGCGGAAGGAACCGCTGCGCCTGGCCTTCCTGCCCGCCGTTGTCCACCGCGAAACGCGCCCGCCGCCGGAGCGCGACTCCGTAACCGAGCAGGCCTTCGCCAGCGCCGCGCCGATCGACGAGGCGGCAGCGTGCGCGCCGTCGGACCATCGGCTCATTGCGTTCGAGGACCTGGTGCCATCGCCGCGCCTCCTGCCCGCGCTCCGCCGTCTGCTCGGCGCAACCCGTCTCGGCCCGCTCGATGTCGACCGCATGACGGAGTTGCTCGCCGCTGGCCAACTGCCGCGCCGCCTGCCGCGCCGCATCTTCCGCCGCTGGCACCCCGACCTCATCGTCCTGCTCGATTTCTGCCCGCGGCTCTGGCCCTACCGCTGGGACATGCATCAGCTCGCCCAGCGGCTCCTTCGCCAGGTCGGCCGCTCCGGGGTGTCGCTCCGCATCATCAACCATGGCCCCTTCGGACCGTGGAGTGACTGGCTCGCGCACCAGGGCAGGCAGGCCGCCGAGGCGTTGCCGGCTGAACACGCCTGGCTGATGCCGCCGGCCGCAACACCGGTGCTGATCGTCAGCGATCTCGGCATGCTGCTCGGCCCGCAGTCCGCAGCGGCGCAGGCCTGGGCCGCCTTCGTCACGGACCTGGTCCGCGCCCAGGTCCGGCCGCTGGCACTGGCGCCGCTGGGTGCCGGCCAGTTGGGCGAACCGGTCCCGCCATCCCTGCAGATCCTCCGCTGGAGCCCCGATGCCCGGCCGCGGCCGACCCGCGCCCACGGCACGGCGGCCCCGCAGCCCGACGGCCTCGACGATCTCCTCGCCATGGTTGCAGCCACCCGGCGGGTCGACCCGCCGCTGCTGCGCGCCCTGCGCCGGCTCACTCCGAAGGCGCCGCTCAACGCCGGGCTCGAGGGGGCCGTGTGGTGCCATGCGGACGTGGACGCCGTGCACACCGCCAGTATCCGCACGCAATCGCGCGAGACCCATCTCCGCCACTTCGCGGACCGGCTCAAGGACTTGCACGCCGAACTCGACCGCCGGCGCGCGAAGCACCACGCCCACCTCCGCGCCGCGCTAAATCATGAGGAAACGTTGTTGTGGGCGGCACAGGTCGGAGACGAAGCGGTCGCCCACTCTTCCGGCGCGGCGCAGCGGATCGAACAGGCGCGGGAATTCATGTGCCGCCTCGTCGCGACGCTGAGCGAGCCGGGTGAGTCCGCCAACTGGTGGAGCGTCGCCCACGGCATCGTCCAGCGCGCCGATGGCCGGATGTGGCAGCGCTTCGGTGATGACCTGCACCGTCTGCTCGCCCCGCAGGTGCGCGCGCAGGGCGCCGACGCCGTCATCCCCGAGCACGCCGACCCTGCCGTGCTGGCGCGCCTGTTCGACACCGGCGAGCCCGCGGTCTCGTGCTGGCTGGTCCACGACGCGGCGACAGCCGCTCTCGTGCTCCAGAGCGAGCCCGCCGGCCCGCGCCAGAGCCCGCTCGGCGAGCCGCTGACCCTGGATGCCGGCGGCGTCCGCTACTCGGCGGGCGGCGGTCATTCGCGCTGGTTGTCGGCCGAAGCCTTGCCGGCGCGCCTTGCTCCCCTCCGGGAGGCGATCGGGCTTCACCTCGAAACCGCGCGCGAGTCGGTCGTCGTCGCACCGGTCCGCCGGCCGCAGGGCGCCCGCGCCTGGGGCTGCGATCGCAACGGGTTGTTTGTCCGCGGCGCGCCCTTCGGCTCATGGGAGAAGCACTGGAGCGGCGATGAATTGCGCGCAGCACCGATCGCTGAGGTCGACGCGCCGGCCCGCTGGGCACTGGCGGCAGACGCGGCGCCCCACCCCGATTCGCAAGGCGCGCTCGCCTTCGGCCTCGACGCCCGCTTCGGCGTGTTCGCGGACCTGACCATCGAGACGAGGCACGGCAGCGCCACCCAGCGGCTGCGCTGGATCGAGCCGGGGACGTTTGTCATGGGCTCTCCGGAGACTGAGAAGGAGCGTTATGCTGACGAAGGCCCGCAGCACGCGGTGACGATCTCCAGCGGGTTCTGGGTGTTCGACACCGCCTGCACGCAGGCGCTGTGGCAGGCGGTGATGGGCGACAATCCGGGTCACTTCAAAGGGCCGGACCGGCCGGTCGACTCTGTGAGCTGGAACGACGTGCAGCAGTTCCTGAAGCGGATCAACGCCCTGCTCCCCGGGCTCGAACTCGTGCTGCCGACGGAGGCGCAGTGGGAATATGCCTGCCGCGCCGGGACCACCACGCCGTTCAGCTTCGGCGAGACGATCACCCCGGAGCAGGTCAACTATGACGGCAACCATCCGTACGCCGGCGGCGAGAAGGGCCTTTACCGGGAGGAGACGGTTCCGGTGGCGAGTCTCTCCCCCAATCCGTGGGGTCTCTACGAGATGCACGGCAACGTGTGGGAGTGGTGTCGCGATGGCAAGCGGACCTACGCCGCCGACGCGTTGACTGATCCGGTCGGCCCGATGGAGGCTGGCGGCCCCCGTGTGCTGCGTGGCGGCTCCTGGGACTCCAGCGCGCAGGGCGTGCGCTCCGCGTACCGCATCGCGGACGATCCGGGCTTCCGCATCAGCATCTACGGCTTCCGCTGTGCCCGAGTTCAGGAGCGCCGTGAGCCCGGCCGGCGGGCCGGAGGCCCGGAAAAAAAGGACAAGCCGCGGTCGGAGCAAGGCGGGGGACCCGCCGGCGTGACCGTGGCTTGAAGCGAGCGGAGCGAGCCTCATTTTTCTGCGATTTTTCAATGTTCCTGCTTTGGACGCAGACGAGGTGGCCGAGGAGGTCAATCGCTTCCTCGGCGCCCATCGCATCGTCGCCATCGACCGGCAGTTCGTCCAAGACGGAGCGAACAGCGCCTGGGCGCTGTGTATCACCTATGTTCAGTCCGCAAACCGCCCGCCACCGGGCCGGCGCGGCCGGATCGACTACCGCGAGGTGCTTACCGAGGCGGATTTCTCTGTCTTCGTCAAGCTGCGTGAGTTGCGCAAGACGCTCGCCGATCAGGAAGGCGTGCCGGCCTACGCATTGTTCACCAACGAGCAGTTGGCGGAGATGGTCCGCCGCCATGTCCGCACCGCGGGCGCGCTGCGCGAGATCGACGGCGTCGGCGCGGCGCGCGTCGAGAAGTACGGCACGGATTTCCTTGCGATCCTGAAAGCCGAGCCCGCCGCCGACGCCGGTGATGGCGAAACCGGATGAGACGCAGCGCCGTCAGCCTTGCCGACGTCGCAGACGCGCATAACCTTGCTGCGGCGTTCTGGCAGGCGAGCCGCGGCAAGGCGGCGCGCGCCGATGTTGCCGCCTTCCGCGCCAATCTGGACCGGGAGTTGGCTTGCCTGCGAGGCGAGATCCTCGACGGCACTGTCCAGTTGGGCGAGATGCGGGCGTTCCGCATCCATGATCCGAAACCGAGGCTGATCCACGCGCCGGCCTTCCGCGAGCGGGTGCTTCATCACGCGCTGATGGCTCATGCGGGCCCGGTGCTCGACCGCGCCCTGGTATTCGATACCTACGCCTGCCGGCGGGCCAAGGGCGCGCTGGCCGCCGTCCGCCGCTGCCAGCAGCACGCCCGCCGCTTTCCCTGGTACGCCAAGATCGACATCCGCGCCTACTTCGCCAGCATCGATCATCCCGTGTTGAACGCGATGCTCCGCCGCAAGTTCAAGGATCGGCCGCTGCTCGACCTGATCGCCCGCATCATCGACGCCCATCACGACCGGCCGGGGAAGGGATTGCCGATCGGCGCACTGACCTCCCAGCATTTCGCCAACTTCTATCTTGCCGGGCTCGACCGGCTGCTGCTGGAGGGCTGCGGCGTCGGCGGCATGGTCCGCTACATGGACGATGTGGCCTGGTGGACCGACAGCCGCGAGGCCGTGCGCGCGACGCTCAAGACCGCCGGAGCGTTCGTCCGCGACGACCTTCTCCTCGACGTCAAGCAGCCGGTGCAGATCGGCCGCAGCGCCGGTGGGCTCTCCTTCTGCGGCTTCCGCATTCTACCGGGCGCGTTGCTGCTGTCGCGTCGGCGCAAGCGGCGCTATGCCCAATGCCGCCGCAAGTGGGAGCGCGCCTTCGCCGAGGGCGAGATCGGCGCGCCGGCGCTGCAGGCAGGCTATTGTTCTGCACTCGCCATCACCCTGCACGCCGATGCCGCCGCCTGGCGGCGCGAGGAGCTGCGTCGGGCGCCGCTTGAGCCGGCTTTCGCGAGCGTGTAGCGTGTGCCTGGGGCGTCGGTCGATAAAGCTGGCGGCAACCGTGTGCTGCGTGGCGGCTCCTGGAACAACAACGCGCAGAACGTGCGCTCCGCGTACCGCAACGCGAACGGGCCGGGCAACCGCAACAACAACAACGGCTTCCGCTGTGCCCGAGCTCACGGCCGGGCTGGAGGGCCCGCTCCTGAACAGACCGTCATCCCGGCCATCGGCTTTTGATGGCGAAACGAAGGGGTCGCCGGCGTGTCAGTAGGCTTGAAGGCGGATGCCGGCCGAACGCTCGCCGGCCGGCCGAGCGGGAGACCGAGCGATGGCGCCGTTGGATAGTGACAGCCTCGCCCCTGCGGATGACATCTCCCAACTGATTCCGGACCCGTTCCCGCCAACCTTCGCCAGCGCCTGGGGCGATGACGAATATGGCCTGTGGGCCGATCTCGAGGTTATCTCGGCCAGCGGCGATGAGGCCGTTGTGCAGCGGCTGCGCTGGATCGAGCCGGCGACGTTTCTCATGGGCTCTCCGGAGACGGAGAAGGAGCGTTCCGCCGACGAAGGCCCGCGGCACGCGGTGACGATCTCGAAGGGCTTCTGGCTGTTCGACACCCCCTGCACGCAGGCGCTGTGGCAGGCGGTGATGGGCGACAATCCGAGTCACTTCAAAGGGCCGGACCGGCCGGTCGACTCTGTGAGCTGGGACGACGTGCAGCAGTTCCTGGAGCGGATCAACGCCCTGCTCCCCGGGCTCGAACTCGTGCTGCCGACGGAGGCGCAGTGGGAATATGCCTGCCGCGCCGGGACCACCACGCCGTTCAGCTTCGGCGAGACGATCACCCCGGAGCAGGTCAACTATGACGGCAACTATCCGTACGCCGGTGGCGAGAAGGGACTCTACCGGCGGGAGACGGTTCCGGTGGCGAGTCTCTCCCCCAATCCGTGGGGTCTCTACGAGATGCACGGCAACGTCTGGGAATGGTGTCGCGATGGCAAGCGGACCTACGCCGCCGACGCGATGACTGACCCGGTCGGCCCCATGGAGGCTGGCGGCCCCCGTGTGCTGCGTGGCGGCTCCTGGGGCAGCGACGCGCGGCTCGTGCGCTCCGCGTACCGCAACGCGTCCGTTCCGGGCAGCCGCAGCAACGACTACGGCTTCCGCTGTGCCCGAGTTCAGGCGCCGTGAGCCCGGCCGGCGGGCCGGAGGCCCGGGCCAAAGGGGCCGCGGCCGGAGCAAGGCGGGGGACCCGCCGGCGCGCCCGCGGCCAAGGCGAGCGGAGCGCCAGCAGCACGCCCGCTGCTCGACGTGATCGCCCGCATCATCGACGCCCATCACGACCGGCCGGGCAAGGGATTGGCGATCGGCGCCCTGACCTCCCAGAATTTCGCCAACTTCTATCTTGCCGGGCTCGATCGTTCTGCCCTCGCCATCACCCTGCACGCCGATGCCGCCGCCTGGCGGCGCGAGGAGCTGCGTCGGGCGCCGCTTGAGCCGGCTTCCGCGAGCGTGTAGCGTGTGCCTGGGGTGTCGGTCGACAAAGCTGGCGGCAACCGTGTGCTGCGTGGCGGCTCCTGTGTTGAGCGACAACCATCTTGTCCGGCGCCGTCAGCCAAGTTGGCCGCTGGCTTCAGTCGGAGGCCGGGCGTAGCCCGGCTGGAGGCTGGAGCCAGCGGCGCGCTTGTCTTCCCGGGGGGAGGAAGGCGTAGGTGCTGGCCGCTGCGGGCCGGTACGAGCGGGATCTCTGTGACCGAAACGGAGGTCCCCTCGTGCCGGGCAAACCCGTCACCGACCAGCAAGTGAGAATCTACATGCAAGACCGTCATCGTCATAGCCAACGCGCCGCCGCTGCCCGGGCTGGCTTCAGCGAGCGCACCGCGCGCCGGATCGAGCCGATCCCCGCCTGCCGTCCCAGCGCCAGCCCGAGCGCGGCCGCACCGTCCCCGATCCGCTCGAGGCGGTCTGGGAGCCGGTGTTGCTGCCGATCCTGCGCGAGAACGACCCGCCGTGCAGGCGGTCACGCTCCTGCGCCACCTGCAGATGACCGATCCGGACGCTTTTCCGGACGACCGTGTCCGCCGCACGTTGGAGCGCCGCGTGCGCGACTGGCGCGTTGGGCGCCGCGCTGCGCACTGGCGCGCGCTTTACGGGGGAGGCCAGGGACGTGATCTTCCGTCAGACGCCGGAGCCGGGCCGCATGGCGCTCTCGGACTTTACCGACGCCAACGAGCTTGGCGTCACCATCGCCGGCGCGCCCTTCGCTCACCGGCTCTACCACTTCGTGCTGGCCTACAGCGGCTGGGAACACGTCGGTGTCGTCCTCGGCGGCGAGAGCTTCACCGCGCTGGCCGAGAACCTCCAGAACGCGCTCTGGACCCTCGGCGGCGTGCCGCGTGAGCATCGCACCGACAGCCTGTCGGCCGCCTATCGCAACCTCGACCGCGAGGCCGCCGAGGATGTCACCAGGCGCTACGAGGGCTTCTGCGCTCACTACGGAATGCTCAGCCAGCCGCAGCAATTCCGGCGAGGCGCATGAGAACGGCTCGGTGGAGTCCCACAACCGTCACCTCAAGACCGCGCTCGACCAGGCGCTGATCCTGCGCGGCTCCCGCGACTTCGCCGATGTCGCCGACTTGCGCCGCTTCGTCGACCAGCTCGTCGCCCGCCGCAATCGGCGCCGGGAAGTTGCGGTGCGCGTCGAGGCCGCGGCGCTGCGGCCGCTGCCGGCCCGCCGCACCACCGACTTCACCGAGATCGTCATCCGCGTCACCCGCACCGGCGGTTTCCTCGTGCACAGCGTCTTCTACAGCGCGCCCTCGCGGCTGATCGGCCAGCGCCTGCGCGTTCATATCTACGACGACCGTATCGAGGCCTGCCTCGGCGGCACCCCGTGTCGTCAGCCACCCCCGCCGCCGCCGTCGACCCAATGGCGTGCGTGTCCATCAGGTCGACTACCACCATGTCATCCACGCCCTGCGCCGCAAGCCCCACGCGCTGGCCGGCTCGGTCTATCGCGACGGCCTGTTCCCGCGCACCGAATACGCCGCCGCCTGGAGCGCCCTGTCGGTGGCGCTGCCTCAGCGCGACGCCTGCCGTCGCATGGTCGGACTGCTCTGGCTCGCCCATGAGGAGGCCTGCGAGGCCGAACTCGCCGCGCTCATCGCCGACAACCTCGCCACAGGCCATCTGCCGGATGCCAACGACCTGAAGCCGCGCCTCGAGCCGCGGCGACGATCGCTGCCCGACCGACGTGCCGGTCGCACTCACCGACCTCGCCAGCTTCGACGCTCTGTTGGAGATGCGCACATGACCGCCACCACCCGCATCGTCGACGTGCACGCGCTGCCCACCATGCTGACCGCGCTGCGCCTACCCAGCTTCCACCGCCACTGGCCCATGCTGGCCGAGCGCGCCGACAAGGAGGGCTGGCCCGCCGCCCGCTTCCTTGCCACGGTCGCCGAACTCGAGCTCGCCGAGCGCGAGACACGCCGCATCCGCCGCCACCTCATCGAGTCCCAGCTGCCCGCCGGCAAAACGCTGGCCACCTTCGACTTCAAGGCGCTGCCCAGCGTCCCGCGCGCCCGCGTCGAGGCGCTCGCCGCCGGAGACTGGATCGAGACCGGCGCCAACCTGATCGCCATCGGCAACAGCGGCACCGGCAAGACGCACCTGCTCTGCGCCATCGGCCATGCCCTCGTCGAGACGGGCCGGCGCGTCCTTTACACCCGCACCACCGATCTCGTGCAGAAGCTCCAGGCCGCCCGCCGCGATCTCGCTCTCGAGACCGCGCTCGCCAAGCTCGACCGGTTCGAGCTGATCATCCTCGACGACATCAGTTACGCCCGAAAGGACCAGGCCGAGACCTCCGTCCTCTTCGAACTCATCGCCCGGCGCTATGAGACCCGCAGCCTCGCCATCGCCGCCAACCAGCCCTTCAGCGCCTGGGACACTGTCTTCCCCGACCAGGCCGTCACCGTCGCCGCCATCGACAGGCTCGTCCATCATGCGACCATCATCGAGATGAACGCCGACAGCTACCGCCGTCGCGCCGCCGCCGATCGAACCACCGCCGAGATCAATAGCAGAGCGACAACCACCGACAACCTCGCCGACAAACAAAAATCATCCCGTCGGCAACAACCCCGCCGAGGAGGACGTCATCATCTGAACCAACCTTCCCAGCAGCCAGGACCGGCCAACTTGGCTGTCGCCACCGCACATTAAGGTTGACGCTCTACACTTCGCCCGCATCTGCCTCGGCGGCGGTCTCTTCCAGTTCAGAGAGTGCCAGTTCCAGTTGCTCGTACGCATCCGGCGAGAGCCGCGGACGAGGGGGCTTGACCGACGGCGTTAGCGTTGAGTGGTTATGCGGCGGCGTTGATGGGTTGTGGGCTCTGCCAATTCCAGGGCAGGAGTTCGCCGACGCGCTTGGCGGGGTGGCCAGGAGGCGCTCAGGACGTCGGCGAGGAAAGCGCGGGGGGTCGATGCCGTTGAGTTTTGTCGTTTCGATCAGGGTGTACATGGCGGCGGCGCGGTGTCCGCCGGTGTCGGAGCCGGCGAAGGTCCAATTGCGTCTTCCGACGGCGATGCCTCTCTTACGGCTCGTTCGGCGGCGTTGTTAACTGAGGCAGATCCGGCCGTCGTCGAGAAACCGGGTGAAGGCAACCCAGCGCTTGAGCAAGTAGTCGATGGCGTTTGCCGTCTTCGATTTTGCTGAGAGCCGGGTGCGCTGCCCGCGGAGCCATGTCTCGAGATCGTCGACGAACGGCCGCGCGCGTCTCGGCCCGCACGGTGAGGCGCTGGTCCGGCCGGAGTCCGGTGATCTCGCGCTCGATGTCGAACAGGACGTCGATCCGCTTGACCGCTTCAATGGCGATCGGCGCCTTCTGCAGATCGGCAAGCTCGAAGAAGTTCCTCCGCGCATAGGCCCAGCATGCCGCCTCACTGATCGTCCCCGCTGGGCGACCGGGCTTGTACAGGCGGCCAAACCCGGAGAAGGCATCGCCTGCTATGATCCCGGCAAAGCCGTCGAGGACCCGTTCAGCGTGCACGCCGCGGCGGTCAGGAGAATAGAAGTAGACCGCGGCCGGCGGATCGGGGCCGCCGAAGGGGCGGTCATCACGCACAATGGTCCACAGTCGGCCGGTCCTGGTCTTGCCCTTTGCCAGGACCGGCACCGGCGTGTCGTCGGCGTGGATGCGCGCACCCGCACGGACATGGGCCTCGATGGCCTCGGTCGGCGGCCGCAACGACGCGGCCACCGCGCCAACCCAGTCGGCCAGCGTCGAGACGTCGATCGGCACGCCTTCGCGGGCAAAACGGACGCTCTGCCGGTTCAGCGGCAAATGCAGCCCGTACTTGCCGTAGATCACCTCGGCCAACAGGTTGGCGCCGGCGCGACCGCGGGCGATCGGGTGAAACGGCGCGGCGCCTCGCTGATCGCCCTCGCAGCGGCAGGAAACCTTCTCGCGCACGTGCTGAATGACGAACCAGCGCGCCGGCAACCGCTCCAGGGTCTCGGTGATCTCCTCGCCCAGTTTGCGCACGACGCCGCCGCAGCCGGGACAGGCGGCCGGTGCCGGGTAAACGACACGAGTCCGCGGCAGATGCTCCGGAAGCGGTCGGCGCGCCGGCCTGCGCGGCGTCGCGCCGTTGGCCTCGCCCGGTCGCCGTTCAGCCGTCCGCAACGCTTCGCCCGCATCTGCCTCGGCGGCGGTCTCTTCCAGTTCAGAGAGTGCCAGTTCCAGTTGCTCGAGCCGGGCGCTACGTTCGGACGACGGGCCGAACCGATGCCGCTTGAGCTTGGCGATCTCCAGCTTGAGCCGCTCGATCTCCGTACGCATCCGGCGAGCGCCGCCTTTTCGGCGGGGATGTGACGTGACCTGATTTTGCACTGGTGCAAGCAGTGGTGTTTGCAGTGGTGCAAGAGAGGGTGTTTTGGCGCGGGTTGAGGTTCTCAGCGGTCCTGAACGGCGGCGTCGGTGGAGTGAGGAGCAGAAACGGGCAATTGTTGCCGCGGCGTTTGCGCCGGGGGCCGTCGTTTCGGAGGTCGCGCGTCAGGCGGATATTTGTTCCAGTCTGCTTTATCGGTGGCGGCGGGAGTTTGCCGCGGCCCGGCACGTGTTTTCTGAGGTGATCGTCGCGTCCACGGGCGATGGCGGGAGCGGGCCGGGGGGCGACCCGGTATCGGCGCAAGGCGCGGTTACCGATCCGGTCTCGGCGATTGAGGTTGTGGTCGACGGTCGGACCCGGGTGCGCATTCCAGCGTCGGTCTCACCGGAGTTGGCGGCGGCGGTGATGTGCGCTCTGATGCGGCGCTGATTGATGATTCCGGTGCCGAGCGGGGTTCGGGTGTGGCTGGCGACGGGGCATACGGACATGCGCCGCGGATTTGACGGGCTGGCGCTGCAGGTGCAGGAGACGCTGCGGCGAGATCCGCACTCGGGTCATCTGTTCGTCTTCCGCGGGCGGCGCGAAGCTACCAACATTCTGCCTACGGTTTTCGATTCGCGACGGTTGCCTACCGCTGGCATCCGTTGTTCGGCCGCACGCTGCAGATCTCGCCCTTCCGGCGCGGCAAGACGCTGACCTGCATCTACACTGACGAGCGGCCGGATCTGTGCCGCGAGCTACCGAACTGGATGTTCGACGCAGGCTATTGCGCCGGCATGACGCTGGGTCCGCCGGGGATCAGCATCGAGGGGCTCAACGAACTGGCCGCCGTGCTTGAGTCGCTCGGCGGGCATCGGAAGCGGGGCGCACACTCCTCCTTCCGGGAAGGAGAAGAGCGGTGCGGAGAAGTCGGGACCGAAGTCGCGGGCAGCTCGTCCTCGAACTGGAGCGTCAGGACTGCCCGGTGCCGGTGGAGCAGGGCACGCAGGGACTGCTCGAGGCCCTGGCCGATCTCCTTCTGGCAGCGCTCGGGATGGAACCAACGCTGTCGACGAGCAGGGAGGGCGCCGATGAGCAGCAAGATCACCGCTGATCATCTCGCCCGCACCGCCGTCGTCTACGTTCGGCAATCGACCATGGCGCAGGTCACCGGCAATCTGGAAAGCCAGCGCCGGCAGTACGACCAGCGGGAAACGGCGACGGCCAAGGGCCTCCGCCGCAGTGACGGGGATCGACGACGACCTCGGCCGCTCCGGATCGGGCCGACACAGCGGCCGGGGTTCGAGCGCCTCGGTGGCGCTGGTCTGCTCCGGCGACGTCGGCGCTGTCTACTGCATCGAGGCGTCGCGTCTGGCCCGCAACGGCCGGGACTGGCATCATCTGATCGAGTTGTGCGCGCTTGCCGGCAGCCTCGGTCGTTGATCCCGACGGCGCCTACGATCCGCGGCTGGTCAACGATCGCCTGCTGCTCGGGCTGAAGGGGACAATGTCGGAATACGAGCTGAGCCTGATGCGGCAACGCGGGCTTGCGGCGCGCGACCGGAAGGCGGGACGCGGCGAGTTCCGGTTCATGCTGCCGCCCGGCTTCTGCTGGAGCGAGGCGGGGAAGATCGAGATCGATCCCGACGAGCATGTCGTCGAGACGATCCGTCTGGTCTTCGCCAAGTTCCGCGAGCTGGGCAGCGCGCGGCAGGTCTTCCTCTGGCTGCGCCAAGCCGGCCTTAAGATGCCGGTCGTGATGCGCAACGTCGACATCCAGAAGCTGGCCTGGAAGCCGCCTGCCTATCACAGCGTCATGCAGATCCTGAACAATCCGCTGTACGCCGGCGCCTATGCCTTCGGCCGGAAAGGGCAGCGCACGAAGATCGTCGACGGCCGCGCCCGCAAGGCCGACGGCCTGCGCAAGCCCAGAGAGGAATGGAACGTGCTGCTGCGCGACGCCCACAGGGGCTACATCAGCTGGCCGGAGTGCGAGGACAATCAGGCACCGCTGCTCGAGAACGCGCACATGAAGAAGACCTGCGAACGCAAATCGGCGCGCGGCGGACGCGCCCTGCTCACCGGGCTGATGCGCTGCGGGCGCTGCGGACGGATGATGCGCGTGTTCTACGGTATGGGGAAAGGCAACGCGCACCGTTACCAGTGTCGGGGCGACGACGCGCATGTCGGCGCCAGGCTGTGCATCGGCATCGGCGGCGTTCGCATCGATCGGGCGGTCGCCCTGCAGATCCTGGACGCGGTCTCGGGCCGCGCCGTGGAGGCTGCCATCCTCGCTTCCGAGCAGGCCGAGCGGTCGCAGCAGGAGGTCGTCGCCGCGGTCGGGCGCGAGCTCGAGGCGGCGCGCTACGAGGCGTCCTCGCCGCACGCCGGTACGAACTGGTCGATCCCGCCAAGCGCCACGTTGCCCGCGAGCTGGAAGCGCGCTGGAACGCTGCGCTGGAGCGTGTGGCCCAACTCGAACGCCGGCTCGATGAGTTGAAGGCGCAATCGGCGACGCGTCCGAAGATCGACCGCGGGCGCCTGCTTCAGCTTGCGCACGACCTGCCGGCGGCCTGGAACGCCGCTTCCGCCGACACCCGACCGGGCAGCGCCTCATTCATGTCCTGGTCCGCGAGATCGTCTGCACGACCTCGACGACGCCAGGAACGAGGCGGTGCTGCTGATCCACTGGACGGGTGGATGCCACACGGAGGTACGCGTTCCCCGCGTCAGGACCGGCCGCTACCCTGCGGATCGGGTGCCGACGGCCGTCGACGCCCTGCGCAAGCTCGCCGGGCACTGGCCGGATCGGGAGATCGCGGTGTCGCTCAACCGGATGCGCTGCAGGACCGGCGACGGCGAGACCTGGACGACCGTCCGGGTCAAGGAACTGCGCGCGCGGCTCGGCCTGCCCGATCATGATCCGACGCGGCAGGATGGCGCGACGATCAGCTTGATGAAGGCGGCGGAGCGGCTCGGCATCTGCGTCGGATCGGCGATGAGCCGCCCAGCGGGGACGATCAGTGAGGCGGCATGCTGGGCCCATGCGCGGAGGAACTTCTTCGAGCTTGCCGATCTGCAGAAGGCGCCGATCGCCATTGAAGCGGTCAAGCGGATCCACGCCCTGTTCGACATCGAGCGCGAGATCACCGGACTGCCGGCTCACCACCGCCTCACCGTGCGGGGGCTGAGACGCGCGCGGCTGTTCGTCGACGATCTCGAGACATGGCTCCGCGGGCCGCGCACCCGGCTCTCAGCACACCCGCAGCCGGCAAACGCCATCGACTACTTGCCCCAGCGCTGGGTTGCCTTCACCCGGTTTCTCGGCGACGGCCGGATCTGCCTCAGCAACAACGCCGCCGAACGAGCCGTGAGAGGCATCGCCGTCGGAAGACGCATTGACCTTCGCCGGCTCCGACACCGGCGGACACCGCGCCGCCGCCATGTACACCCTGATCGAAACGACAAACTCAACGGCATCGACCCCGCGCTTTCCTCGCCGACGTCCTGAGCGCCTCCTGGCCACCCCGCCAAGCGCGTCGGCGAACTCCTGCCCTGGAATTGGCAGAGCCCACAACCCATCAACGCCGCCGCATAACCACTCAACGCTAACGCCGTCGGTCAAGCCCCCTCGTCCGCGGCTCTCGCCGGATGCGTACGCAGCAGCGGCGGCGGCTCGGCGGCATCCGCCAGCCGGGCGGCCACCTCGGCCCTCCGCGCCTCCAGCCGCTTCATCTCGGCGACGATCGTTCCCCCCGGCCCGCCGTCCTTGATGGCCTGCAGCAACTTGGCGAGGTCGCGGTCGATGCGCGGCAGCTCCGCCTCGAGCGCCGCCGCCGCCGTTCCCTCCTCGATCCGCAGCCGGTTGATCTCGCGCGTGAACTCGTCGCAGAAGGCCTCGAACAGCGCCGGATGCGTACCTCCACCGACGCCGCCGTTCAGGACCGCTGAGAACCTCAACCCGCGCCAAAACACCCTCTCTTGCACCACTGCAAACACCACTGCTTGCACCAGTGCAAAATCAGGTCACGTCACATCCCCGCCGACAAGGCGGCGCTCGCCGGATGCGTACGTCCTCGGCGACGATCGGCGGCGGCGGGAACACCAACCGCTCCAGATCCTCGTCCGAAAGACCCTCGGGCAGCGGCCACGTCAGGCCGGCGCGGCGGGCGCGGCGCAGATACGCCCCGCCGCAGTGGCACCGATGGTCAGGCTGGCGGCAATCCGCCGCTTCGACAGGCCAGCGGCATGCAGCCGCAGAACGTCGCGGATCTTGCGCATGGGCAATCTCTCTCCGGCATCCCCGCCCTTTCGAAAAAGGCGCGAGTTTAGCCCTCGGTCGATCACCCGGCGGTGGCCCTAACCTGCCAACGCCCTGGTCGCGATCCCTCGGAATCCCCGGTCGCTATCAATCGGAAACAGTGGTCGCAATCATTCGGAAACAGTGGTCGCGATCGCTTGGAACGCGCAGTCAACCACCAGCGACACCAAGTTACGAGCAGCGAATCTGAGTTTCCTGATCCGTGATTGTCGCCAAAATCAAAAATCCCATAACCATTTGAGGTACGGGCTTGATTGGTTGCGGGGGCAGGATTTGAACCTGCGACCTTCAGGTTATGAGCCCCATGCAGAGCTATTAGTACCAACAACCGCCAATTTTTTTCACCATGTTTTTCAATGCTTTGTAAGCTTGGCATCATTGATGGCTATTGGCAATTATGGGCAAAACCTGATATCAACTGCCCCCAGCGTTTCCCAGGTAGCCCTTCAGGGCAGAATAACCCGAAGGGCATCCCCTGTCCTCTCTGACCCCATTGGGCACCATGGCCAACATTCAAAAACGGGAGCGCAAGACGGGAACTGTCTATCTTGCCGACGTGCGCATTCATGGCTTCCCACGCCAGAAGAAAACCTTCAAGCGCCTGACCGACGCCAAGCTCTGGGCGCAGCAAACCGAAGCCGCGATCCGCAAGGGCGAGTTTCAGAACGTGGTGTCCACGGCCCGCAGCAAGACGCTGAACGATGTGATCGAGCGGTACAGGGACGATGTGCTGCCGCACAAGGCACCCTCAACCCAGCGGGCAGAGACAACCTATCTGGCTTTCTGGGAGCGGGAGCTGGGCAAATATGCCCTCTCCTATATCGAACCGCAGCTGATCAGCGCGAAGCTGCGTGAGCTTGGCGAGGCCGGCGACGGTCGGCGGAAGGCGGATGACGGGGAAACCGCAAAGCCTGTCAAGACAGCACTGAAAACGCCGCAAGACCCTTTTTACATTATCGCGACACGCTGGCTCTGCTGCTCAAGCATGCCAAACAGTGGGGCTGGACGGCGGTCAATCCCATCGACGGGGTCAACAAGATCACAAAGATCAGGAACGAGCGCATGCGCTTCCTGAGCGACGATGAACGTATCGCCCTGCTCGCAGCCTGCAAGGCCAGCGAGAACGAGCACCTGTATCCGGTTGTCATCTTTGCCCCGTCCACGGGTGCGCGGAAGAA